>NZ_JAHXPU010000023.1:203593-318662 GCF_047308185.1 Pantoea sp. B65 | reverse complement strand
CATGAGAGGCCACATGAGGCGCATGGCGGGCAACCGCCCTCATCGGTATGGGTCCCTTCATTACGAATCTGGGACGGAAAAGTGCCGGATGTGGAGTATCCGGAAAGCTCAGCGCTCTGTCTGGTGTCACCGAAGGGGGCGATAAAAATCGGTGGAGGGCTGTTCCTGAGCGAAGCGCTACAGGGGGAGTACGTAAGGGTTCTGGAGGTGGATGACGGACTGGACGCGATCCTGTTCGACCGGATGATACTTGCTTACTACGACAGAGTTGAGCAGAGTATCATCCGGATCGACCCGACCTAAATGTGTTACCCATGTGGCCGGTCAGATCTGTAACCCATGTGGCGGTTGTACATAAATGCCGCCCCTACAGGGAATATCTGAAATATTGTAGGGGAGCCATTTATGGCTCCCGTAACATAAACACCGTTATCACGGCCGGTGCAAATCAGCGGCACGGGCGGCATAAATGCCGCCCCTACAGGGAATATCTGAAATATTGTAGGGGAGCCATTTATGGCTCCCGTAACATAAACACCGTTATCACGGCCGGTGCAAATCATTGGCGCGGCGGCATAAATGCCGCCCCTACAGGGAATATCTGAAATATTGTAGGGGAGCCATTTATGGCTCCCGTAACATAAACACCGTCATCACGGCCGGTGCAAATCATTGGCGCGGGCGGCGTACATACCGTCATCATGGCGGGTGCAAATCAGCGGCAGGTCATTGATACCGAGGAAGCCATAACGGAATCCGCTGATCATATACACGATGGGGTATGACAAATCCTGAAGCTACTAACTTATCATCTCTAATGGTAATATCATCTTAACTTTTTGTCTTGTTGAGACATTCGCCCCCCTTTCAATACGCAAAAATAATTATGCGGCGTTATAATTTTCGCTAAGGAGCATACTTTGCCAAGTATATATTTCAATAACGAAATAATAAACAATGATATTAAATCATGGTTAAGTAAAGAACTTCTAAAATTTGGTGATTTACGTTACGCATACGTAATTATGAAGAAAAACAACCCCAGTGATTTTTTCGGCTTATCAAATTATCCAGACCAGTGGGCTGATATATATATTAAAAACTCTTATCAATATATTGACCCCGTCACCATTACGGCACTAAATAATATTTCACCTTTTATCTGGAGTGAAGAACTTTTAATTAAAAATGGAGTTAAGTTAAAAAAGGTTTTTGATATTGCTAAAAAGCATAATATTGTTAATGGTTATACTCTGGTGGTTCATGATGCCAAAAACAATCTGGTTACCCTGACCATCCTGATTGATGACGCTAACAAAAATGAGCTCACAAATTATCTCGTCGGTAACAGAGAAAAATTACAGATGCTACTTATCGACACACACACCAAATTACTCAATCGTTATAACGAAGAAAACGATAACCTCAGTAGTAAATATGACAATAATAAAGAGCTTCTCTCAGCAAGAGAGAATGAAGTTTTGTACTGGGCCAGCATGGGGAAAACTTACCCAGAGATATCAATTATTCTTGATGTAACAATTAGCACAATAAAGTTTCATATGGGTAATGCAGTTAAAAAACTGGGTGTATCTAATGCTAAACAAGCGATAAGATTAGGTATCGATTTTTCACCCTCAGAAAAGACCTTTACAAAAACCATCTAAATTGGACGGTAATGTGTTCAGGAAATAGCGTGTTTGACGACTATGACAATCAACAAACCACATATATTATGGCTATTGATGGCAATTTCGGTATAGATAATTTAAGAATGTTTCTCCCTCCCCGGATAAATGGGGAGGGGGATTCTACTCGCCTACGTCCGCAGGCCACGTCCACGTTGAATCAGTGACCATACCAGCGCATAAAACACCACAATAAAGGCAATCTGCACCGCCAGCGTAAATACCAGTGGTACGTCATTGATACCGAGGAAGCCATAGCGGAATCCGCTGATCATATACACGATGGGGTTAAGCTTCGACACCACCTGCCAGAACGGCGGCAACAGCGTCAGTGAGTAGAACACGCCGCCAAGATAGGTCAGTGGCGTCAGTACAAAGGTCGGAATCAGGCTGATATCGTCAAAAGTCCGGGCAAACACCGCATTTAACAGCCCGGCCAGTGAAAACAGAATCGCCGTCAGCAACAGCGTAATCGCCACCATCCCCCAGGAGTGCACATGAAACGGCACAAAAAACAGTGAAATGGCCGTGACCAGCACCCCGACGCAAATACCGCGCGCCACGCCGCCGCCAACATAACCGGCAATAATAATATGGGTCGGCACCGGCGCAACCAGCAGCTCTTCAATATTGCGCTGGAACTTCGCGCTAAAAAACGACGAAGAGACATTGGCGTAGGCATTAGTGATCACCGCCATCATAATCAGACCCGGTACGATAAACTGCATATAGCTGAAACCATGCATATCGCCAATGCGGGAACCAATCAGATTACCGAAAATGATAAAATAGAGCGTCATGGTGATCACTGGCGGCAACAGCGTCTGAACCCAGATACGCGCAAAGCGGTGGATCTCTTTTTCCCAGATACTCTTTAGCGCTATCCAGTATAAATGTGTCATGCCTTCACTCCTTTCTTCTGCGTCAGTCCCACGAACAGCTCTTCCAGCCGGTTCGCTTTATTGCGCATACTCAGCACCTGAATACCCTGCGCGCTAAGCTGACTGAACACGCTATTAAGCCCCTGCTCACGCATCACCTCCACTTCCAGCGTCGAGGTATCCACCAGGCGATACTGGAAACCTTCAAGCTTTGGCAACGGGCTTTTTGCCGCCAGATCGAGAATAAAGGTCTCAGATTTCAGTTTGGCAAGCAGCCCCTTCATCGAGGTGTTTTCCACCAGTTCGCCACTCTGAATAATGCCGATATTGCGGCACAGCATCTCAGCCTCTTCCAGATAGTGGGTGGTCAGAATAATGGTGGTGCCCTTGGCATTAAGATCTTTCAGAAACACCCACATCGAACGACGCAGCTCAATATCAACGCCTGCCGTCGGTTCATCGAGGATCAGCAGTTTCGGCTCATGCATCAACGCCCGGGCAATCATCAGACGACGCTTCATCCCGCCAGAGAGCATGCGCGCACGTTCGCTACGTTTCTCCCACAGATCAAGCTGCTTCAGGTATTTTTCCGCACGGGCTATCGCCTCACGCTTCTCAACACCGTAATAGCCCGCCTGATTCACCACGATCTGCATCACGGTCTCAAACGGATTGAAATTAAACTCCTGCGGCACCAGTCCGAGCTGGCGTTTGGCATTGACCACATCGTGCTGCAGGTCATAACCAAACACCCGCACTTTGCCGGATGTTTTATTTACCAGCGAACTGATAATACCGATGGTAGTGGATTTTCCCGCTCCGTTGGGGCCGAGCAGCGCATAGAAATCACCAGCTTCAACATTCAGATCGATCCCTTTTAGCGCCTGAACGCCGCCAGGGTAAGTCTTGGCCAGTTTTTCAAGTTCCAGTGCATAAGTCATAGGTAAAAGCGTACCCTGTTTTGGATGGTTTTCTTGTTTGCCGTTTTAAATTTCGTGGCGTTGGCCTATAGTACTGCAACGCTCTTTGACTTGTTACAGGTCGTTAATATTCATGAAAGACATAGATACCCTCATCAGCAACAACCGCGAATGGTCCAAATTGCTGGTGGAAGAAGATCCTGGTTTTTTCGAGCGCCTGGCTGATGCGCAAAAACCCCGCTTTCTGTGGATTGGTTGTTCTGACAGCCGCGTGCCTGCTGAGCGTTTAACAGGTCTTGAACCCGGTGAGCTGTTTGTGCATCGCAACGTGGCAAACCTGGTGATTCACACCGATTTAAACTGTCTTTCTGTGGTGCAGTACGCGGTTGAAGTGCTGGAAGTCGAACACATCATCATCTGCGGCCACTATGGCTGCGGCGGCGTTCAGGCAGCGGTTGAAAACCCGGAACTGGGGCTGATCAACAACTGGCTGCTGCATATCCGCGACCTGTGGTACAAACATAGCTCATTGCTGGGTGAACTGCCGCCAGAAAAACGCTTTGATAAATTGTGCGAAATCAATGTGATTGAGCAGGTCTACAACCTGGGACACTCGACGATCATGCAATCTGCATGGAAGCGCGGCCAGAAAGTGACTATTCATGGCTGGGTATATGGTATCCACGACGGTTGCCTGCGCGATCTTGAAGTCAGCGCCACCAATCGTGAAATCCTCGAGCAACGTTACCGCCACGGTATGTCCAATCTGCTAACCAGCCCCGACAGTCACCGCTAATCCCGGGGCGGCATGCATGCCGCCCGTCTCAACAGTGCCGCAAGGATATAACAGGCCGGTGAGTTCGGCCTTGGTCGATTGTGCTGTAGGAATTACTCTTCGAGGATCACGACTTTGCCGACATACGGCAGATGGCGATAGTGCTGGGCATAGTCGATGCCATAGCCGACCACAAACTCGTCGGGAATGGAAAAACCAACATATTCCACATTCACCGCCACTTCGCGACGCTCCGGCTTATCCAGCAGCGTACAGATCGCCAGTGACTTCGGTGCCCGCAGGCTAAGAATTTCACGCACTTTGCTAAGGGTATTACCAGAATCGATAATATCTTCGACAATCAGCACATCTTTACCGCGGATATCTTCATCGAGGTCTTTCAGGATCTTCACATCACGGGTGCTGGACATGCCGCTACCGTAGCTGGAGGCAGTCATAAAATCGACTTCGTGAGAGACATCAATAGCGCGGCACAGATCGGCCATAAACATAAACGAACCGCGTAACAGGCCAACCAGCACCATATCGCTGCCGCTGTCACGGTAGTGTTCAGAGATCTGTTTGCCGAGTTCGGCAATGCGGGATTTGATCTCAGCTTCGGAGATCATCACTTCTACGGTATGTTTCATAGCATTCAGATTGGTTGCGGGAGGAAAGCAACGCAGTCTATCACATTTCGCCGTTGAAGCATGCTGTTGCGCAACCTCAATCGCACGCGGGCGGCAAAAACCCATCCAGACGGATAGACTGCTAAAAATAACAAAGATAATATTTAATATCGCGAACGGTTTTAACCATAGAACGTTAATTCATTTACCGACACGATCACCTGCATGCTAGCGTATGCTCAAAATATCGTATTAACAGTTGCCGCAATGGCAGGAGATCGCATGACGTCGCCACACTCGAAGAAAACCCATATCGGCAACCGTGAACTGCGGCCAGAAACGCAAATGCTCAACTATGGCTACGACCCGGCGTTGTCTGAAGGGGCGGTAAAACCACCGGTCTTCCTCACCTCAACTTTTGTATTTAACAGCGCTGAAGAAGGGCGTGATTTCTTCGACTATGTCTCCGGCCGCCGCGAACCGCCAGCGGGCAGCTCATCAGGGCTGGTGTACTCGCGCTTTAATCACCCCAATAGCGAGATCGTTGAGGATCGGCTGGCAATCTATGAACGTTGTGAAAGTGGCGCGCTGTTCTCTTCGGGCATGTCAGCGATCTCTACCACTCTGCTGGCGCTGGTCAAACCGGGGGATGCGATTCTGCATTCTCAGCCGTTGTATGGCGGCACGGAAACCCTGCTGAGCAAAACCTTCCGCAACCTCGGTGTCGCCACCCAGGGTTTTGATGACGGTGTTAATCAGGCATCGGTGCAGGCCGCCGCCGATGCCGCTCTGCAACAGGGACGTATCGCGGTGATCCTGATTGAGTCACCGGCCAATCCCACCAACAGCCTGGTGGATGTGGCGATGATAAGTCGCGTCGCCGATGTTATTGCGCAACGACAGGGGCATCGCCCAATCATCGCCTGTGATAACACCCTGCTGGGGCCGGTGTTCCAGCGGCCACTGGAACATGGCGCCGATCTCTCTATTTACTCATTAACTAAATACGTAGGCGGCCACTCGGACCTGATTGCCGGCGCGGTACTCGGCAGCAAGGCATTAGTCGGTCAGATTAAGTCGCTGCGCGGCGCCATTGGCACCCAGCTTGATCCCCACTCATGCTGGATGATTGGCCGCTCGCTGGAGACACTATCGCTACGCATGGAGCGGGCGAACAGTAATGCACAGGCGGTGGCAGAATTTCTGCGCGACCATGCCAAAGTGGAAAATATTCACTATCTGTCGTTTCTTGATGCGCAATCCGCTGCCGGGCAAACCTTTAGCAGGCAGTGCAGTGGCGCGGGTTCAACCTTCTCTTTCGATTTACGCGGTGGGCAGGCATCGTCTTTCCGTTTTCTCAACGCGCTGCAGCTGTTTAAGCTGGCGGTCAGCCTTGGCGGCACGGAATCACTTGCCAGTCACCCTGCCAGCACCACCCATTCCGGCGTACCGGTTGAGGTGCGCGATCGCATTGGTATCCGGGCATCAACCATTCGTTTATCGATAGGTATCGAGGATAAAGACGATTTAATTGAGGATTTGCGTCTGGCGCTGGAACTCGCCTGAATCAGGCACGCTCCGTTGGCGGTAGCTATCATCGGCCGCCAACGGGATATTACCGGTCAGAATGCTAAAATCAGGCTTTATTCTGCATAATTTTCAGTATCTTGCCAAAACTGATAGTTTTACTGCCAATTTTGGTCATCCCATCCTCCGGCAGATAACTGAATTTCACATACAGAATTTGACCACTGCCCTTTTCGGTTTCCTGCAATTTCTCCAGCGCATCATGCAGGCTTTTCAGATCGCCCGGCATACCAGCGGCATCAGTAATAATAGTGCCGAACGGCAGAAATTTCTGCGCCTGCTCCACTGTTGTAATCAGCAAATCACTCAGCGGAAATAGACCAATAAAGCGTTTCCTCGGGACATATTTCGTGATGCCCATATAAATATCCGGCAACTCAGCGATCTGATTCTCAATACCACGCGTTTCATGCTGCAGAAGAAATGTGCTGATCTCCACCGGGGTGCCAATTAATACCAGCGGTTTAACTCCCGCGCCTTTTTCCGAAAAAATATATTCATTCCTGCTATTTCTGACCGCTTTCTGCAATTCGCCACGATCAACAATCAGACTGTAATATTTCCCCTCCTTTACCACCGGCTGCGGCTCACGCCACATATCGACCGTTGCTGCGCTGGCGGCGCCCGAGCTGGCAAAACCCAGCGCAAGCAACAAGGTTGGAAGCATTTTTTTCATCATCGATATCCCTCTCAATTTATTTATCCGACAACTATTGGCATTGTTTAACCAATAATAGTAATCCTGTATTGCGATAAACAATTCCATACTGGCGGGGCCATGCTAGAGCAGATTAATAATCCTTACCATAAACAAACACTCAATCAGCCGGCGATTCACTACTTTAAGAATAACCGCCGACGGAAACCCTTTATTGCTGACACGTGGTGCAAAACCGGATGAAAAAGGATTTCAGGCGCGGTCAGATAATTAGCACGTTTTTATCATCAGCACAGCAATTCCCGGGCATAATCAATAAAATCGCGTACCGAACTATTATGCAAATGGCTCTGCCAGCTGAGCGCCAGCGTCGTGGTCGCCAGCGGATCGTCCAGATGGCAATACCCCACCTCCGGTATCATCAGTGAAAGCTGCGTTTCCGGCGCCAGCGTCACCCCCATACCAATAGCCACCAGGCCAATGGCGACCGAGACATCGCGGGTAAACTGAATCTTTTGTGGCGTAAAACCGGCACGCAGGCAGGCCGAGAGCGTTGACCACCCCAGGCCGACGCCGGGCGGATCTTTTTGAATCAGGAAAGCGTCGTTTGCCAGATCGGATAAAGCAATCCGCTGCTTATGCAGTAACGGATGGTGATGCGGCAACACCGCGATCAGCGGACGTGTCGTCACCTTCATATATTCCAGCTGCTGCTGATGGGGAACCGGGGTACGGATCAGGGCAATATCCAGTTGATCATTGAGCAACAAGGTTAATTGCTGGTTAACATCATGTTCCTCAATGGCAATATCGACATGGGGATTTTTTTTTCGATAACCACTGATTAACATCGCCAGCACCGGATCGATAATCGACGATCCGACATATCCCATCCTGAGCTGACCTTTAAAACCGCGGCACAGACTGCGGGCAGTTTCACGAATCTTCTCATAATGGCTAACCGCCAGCCGCGCATCAGCCAGTAGCTGTGAACCTTCGTGGGTCAGTGCCACATTGCGCCGGTTGCGCAGAAACAGCATCAGCCCCAGTTCCTGCTCCAGTGCCTTTATATGCTGGCTTAGCGCCGGCTGGGCGATATTCAGCCGGCTGGCGGCTCGGCCAAAATGCAACTCTTCCGCCAGCACCTGAAAAGAGTGCAGTTGTCGGTGATCCATAATGTCTCCGTATCAATCCATCAGCCGGGTTATAGCGCCGGTTTTTGCCGCTGCGCCGCGCCATTATGTGACAAAAACTTATAAAAATCCCTTATTAAAAATCCGGTATTTATTATTGGACTTAAATCACTGACTTGCTGAGACTGCAGAGACAGCAACGCCGAGACTGGCTGTAACCGACAAATTCCAGCGCGTTGTTGCCTCGATAGCGTCAGTGGCGGGAGATGCTGATGCTTTGCCGATAAGATGATTTTGAGGTTCATTTGTATGTCTGAAACGAAAAAACATGATGCTCCGCCGAAAGTGACGGACCTGCGTTCCGCGCTGGCAGTGCTGAGCCAATATGATGATGAGTTAATTTACACCGATGAACCGGTCGACCCGATCGCCGAACTCTCGGGCGTCTATCGTTATGTCGGCGCCAACGGCACCGTGCAACGTCCAACCCGGCAGGGGCCGGCGATGATTTTCAATAAAATCAAAGGTTATGATGATATGCGCGTGCTGATTGGGCTGCTGTCATCCCGTCAGCGCGTGGCGCGCCTGTTTGGCACCACGCCGGAAAATCTGGCATTTATGCTGAAAGACTCGGTTAATACGCCAATCGCGCCGATCGTTATCCCGCGTGAAAACGCGCGGTGTCAGGAAGTGGTTCATCTGGCGACCGATGCTGATTTTGATATTCTGCGCCTGCTGCCCGCGCCAACCAATACCCCGGAAGATGCCGGTCCCTACTTTACCCTTGGTATGTGTTATGCCGCCGATCCGGAAACCGGTGAACACGATGTGACCATTCACCGCCTGTGCGTACAAAGTAAGGATGAAATTTCCATGTACTTTGTGCCGGGCCGTCACCTTGATGTGTTCCGCCAGAAAGCCGAAGCCGCGGGTAAACCGCTGCCAATCTCTATCAGTATTGGCGTAGACCCGGCGATTGAAATTGGCGCCTGCTTTGAACCGCCAACCACGCCACTGGGTTTTGATGAGCTCTCTATTGCCGGTAGCTTACGCGGTCAGGCTGTCGAACTGGTGGATTGCATCAGCGTAAAAGCACGCGGTATTGCGAATGCCGAAGTGGTGATTGAAGGTGAATTACTGCCAAATTACCGGGTACGCGAAGATCAGAACACCAATAGCGGTAAGGCGATGCCGGAATTCCCTGGCTATACCGGTAGCGCACAGGCACAGGTGCCGGTGATTAAAGTCAAAGCGATCACCCACCGCCGCCACCCTATTCTGCAAACCTGTATCGGCCCGAGCGACGAACATACCAATATGGCGGGTATTCCTACCGAAGCCAGCATTCTGCAAATGGTAGAACGCGCATTACCGGGTTTTGTCCAGAATGTGCATTGTCCGTCTCCGGGTACCGGTAAATACCTCGCCGTGCTGCAGGTGAAAAAACGCACCGCGCAGGACGAAGGCCGCCAGGGCCAGGCGGCATTGCTGGCCTTCTCGGCGTTCTCGGAACTGAAGCATGTGATGCTGGTAGATGAAGACGTTGATATTTTTGATCTCAGCGACGTGATGTGGGCGATGACCACCCGGTATCAGGGAGATGTCAGCACCACCTTTATCCCGGGTCTGCGTTGCCATCCACTTGATCCGTCATCGGATCCGGCCTTCAGCCCCTCGATTCGCGGCCATGGTATTGCCTGTAAAACCATTTTCGACTGTACCGTCCCCTACAGTATGAAAGCGAATTTCCAGCGCAGCCAGTTCCTTGAAGTCGATGTAAATCGCTTTATTCCCGGTTTTAACAAGTAAGCAGGAGAGGGTATGTCAGGGTCGGAAAATTCGCTAAAAAAATCGCGTCTGATTGTCGGCATCAGCGGAGCCTCGGGTTTCTCTTATGGTGTCCAGGCACTGCGTTTCTTACGTCAGGCGGGGGTGGAAAGCCATCTGGTGATTTCGCCAGCAGCTCATCTGAACCGGGAACATGAAACCAGTCTGAGTGCGGAAGACGTGATGGCGCTGGCGGATGTGGTGCATCCTATCCGTGCGGTCGGCGCGGCAATTTCCAGTGGGTCATTTCAGACCAGCGGCATGCTGGTCGCGCCCTGCTCCATGCACTCCCTGGCTGCCATCGCCAATGGCGTAACCGATAATCTGCTGACCCGGGCGGCAGATGTGGTACTGAAAGAGCGCAGACGGCTGGTATTGATGGTGCGGGAAACGCCATTACATGCCGGTCATCTGCGAAATATGCAGCAAGTGACTGAATGTGGTGCGATTATATTCCCGCCGGTACCGGCGCTGTATGCCCGGCCACAAAGTGTCGGGGAGATCATCTCCCACAGCGTGGCACGGGCGCTGAGTCTGTTTGGTATTGATTGCGCGGAACTACCGCGCTGGGGTGAGACCGTGGCCTTATTGAGTGGGAGTGAAGAGTCGTGATTATTGGACCGTATATTAATGGCGCTGCCGTACTGATTGGCGGTATTGTCGGGGCACTACTGAGTAACAAACTGCCCGAACGCATCCGCACCTCGATGCCGCTGATTTTTGGCGCCGCCTCAATGTGTATGGGGATCATCCTGGTGAATAAAGTTTCCCATATGCCGGTGATGGTGCTGTCGGTGATCCTCGGGGCGTTACTGGGAGAGTTAGTCTATCTCGAAAAAGGCATCGGTAAGCTGGGCGGTAAAGCGCGCGGGCTGGTTGAATTGCTGGTGCGTTCAGAACCGGGCAGCGAAGAGTCACAGGCGCAATTTTTACAGAGCTATGTGGCGATTATTGTGCTGTTTTGCGCCAGTGGCACCGGGATCTTTGGTTCCATGCACGAGGGTATGACCGGTGATTACAGTATCCTGATTGCCAAGTCTTTCCTCGATCTATTTACTGCGGCTATCTTTGCCACCACCCTCGGTTTCGCGGTGGCGATTGTCGCGCTGCCCCAACTGATTATTCAGTTACTGCTGGCCTATGGCGCCATATTTATCCTGCCGCTGACGACACCGGCAATGCAGGCGGACTTTTCCGCAGTGGGCGGCGTGCTGATGTTTGCCACTGGTTTCCGTATCTGTGGTATCAAGATCTTCCCGGTCGCCAATATGTTGCCAGCTTTAGTATTAGCAATGCCGATATCTTCGTTATGGAGTAGTATTTTTTAATCGGCAGCACCAGCATATATTAATGGCAGGATAAATTAATTCATCATTAATTACCCTGATAGCTTGGATATGTAATTAAACTTAGATTATATTTATATTTTCCTCCGCTGCGATAATAATCGCAGTGGGGGTTTTTGTGTGTGAAAAATAATATTAAATACAAAATTTATTATATTATTCAGTGCTATTTTATTGACCTGAATCATTATTTTTACAGGCAATCGCAGTACATTAACCACGTTTTCAAAAATAAAAAACAGAATAATTACTTCAACAATACTTCAGATAAAAATGGGATGCTGCAGCCTGAAATATCAGCTGTATATATCTGAAAGGTCAAATGGCACCAGGGGCGCCTTTGCCTTGAATTATGGTAAGAAAAATCAAGGTGGTATTAAAGTGAACAAAATAACTTTGGTCATACTGCTTTCCTGTCTGCTGCCTCCTGCTCTTCAGGCGGCGGAAAACGGTGAGCAACCCCGGCAGGTTTTACCGGTCACCTCTTATGCGGATGATGGTAGTCAGGGAACGTTGCGCTGGGCAGTGGAAAAAAACAATCAGCAAGCGGGTCATTACCGTATTGAGCTACATGCTATCGGTAAAAAACCCTTTGTTATTAAGCTAACACAGCCATTACCCCCCATCAGGGGGCCGGTAGAAATCATTAACACCGACTGGCATAAAGACAATAATTATGTTGCCATCGACGGTTCAGGCTATATCACACCGGTTGACCCGCAAGCCTGTCCGGGCGCCGTAGCCGGCCAGTATGGCGCCAATGTGCGAACCACCAGCTTACCGGGTCTGGTGTTACGCGATACCGATCATGTGACATTACAGGGTCTGGAGATTAAAAACTTTTGTGTCGGGGTATTGATTAACCGCGCCAGCGATAATGTGCTGGAGGATAACCGCATTGTCGGCAACCATGGCGGGGCCGGTATTATGTTAACCGGCGATGATGGTAAAGGTAATTCAACCACTACCACCACGCAAAGAAATAAAATTATCCGTAATACTTTTATCAACAATGGTGATGCGATGGAAGCCACCCGTGGCGCATCATTTAATCTGATAGCGGATAACTTTATTACTACTGATAAAAGTAATAAAGAACCCTCCCAGGGGATAGAGTTGCTATGGGGTAATGATAACGAAATTATTCGTAACCATTTTGAAAATTACTCCGATGGCGTACAGCTGAACTGGGGTAACCGAAACTATATTGCCGCCAATACCTTTAGCAACCTGTCGTCTGGCGTCACCATAAGCGGCAGCGGCAATATCGTTGATGGCAATACGATGATCGGCAACCGGGTCGCCGTTTCGGTTCGTCCACAGGGTGAACCAGGTAAAAATGGTAGTTTTGGTATTAATCGCATCACCGGGCCATCCAACAACCGCATTACTGAAAATATCATGATCGATAACGGCAAAGATATTCAGCGCTGCTTTGCCGGTGGTGATTGCCTGCCAAATCAGGCCGGGGCGATTGTATTTAATGTGCCGGGACTGGAACACGCCGACTTTATTGGTAATCGTGGCGGCGGTATCAGTAATGACACCAGTAAACTGGAGAAAATCTGCGCCATTGATGGTCAGTCTGCCGGTTGCGAGCCTGCCGGCAACGAAGGCCAGACCGCCCCGACACTGGGTAAAGTCAGCCGGCATAACGACCAGCTCAGCGTCGACGGCCAGGTATCAGGCGTGGCTAATACGCTGTACAGAATCGAGTTTTTCTCTAACAGCCGCGCTGACGAAAATGAAGCGGAACACTTCCTTGGCTATCAGATGGTGCCGTTAAATGCCAGCGGCAAAGCCAGCTTTCATTATCAGCAGACGCTGTCTGCCGACCTGAAGGTTGCCAATGTTACCGCGACCGCAACCAATAGTGACTGGGCAACATCACCACTGAGTCTGCCTGCCGCAACCCACTAAATTTATCCATCCCGCCTCCCGGTGGCGCTGAACGCGTCCGCCGGGTATCAGAGAGAAAGAAAATGAACACAACACACGCTTTGTTAACTGCCACCCTGTTAATGACCTGCGGTATTTCTGCGGCACAGGCGGCAGCAACCAGCGCGCCTGCAGCGGTAGTGGCGGCACGCCATGCACAACCCATCACGATTCGTAATACCGTTATTGGCGAGGGAATGCCGAAAATTATCGTTCCCACTACCGGCAATAGTGCCGATACGGTGCTGGCCCAGGCCAAAGTGATAGGTAATAACCCGGACGCCGACCTGATTGAGTACCGCATCGACTATCTGAATTTTGCCACTGACCCGGTAGCGGTTACGGCGCTGGGCCAGCAAGTGGCGCAGGCGGCACAGGGTAAACCACTGCTCCTGACCTTTCGCACCAAAGCAGAAGGCGGCGCAAAAGCCATCGCCGATGCAGATTACGGCAAATTATATCTGGCGCTGATTAAAGGTCACTTTATCGATCTGCTGGATGTGGAGATGTTCCGTAACGCCGCCGTGGTCCATCAGCTGGTGGCGGCCGCGCATCAGGCCGGGATTAAAGTGATAATGTCGAGCCATGACTTTCAGAAAACCCCCTCCGGCGCGGAAATTATCGCCCGCTTACGCCAGCAGGATGCGCTGGGCGCCGATATCCTGAAAATCGCCGTTATGCCGCATTCAGCGGCGGATGTGCTGACATTGCTCTCAGCGTCCGATCAGGTCCGCGAGAAATATTCGCGCAAACCGCTACTGACGATGGCAATGGGTGGCGCCGGGGCGATTTCACGCCTGTCTGGTGAAGTGTTTGCCTCCGATCTCACCTTCGGCATGATCGGTGAAGCCTCTGCACCCGGTCAGGTTGATGTCGCCAGCCTGCATCAGGTGCTGAATGTTATCGATCAATCGGTAAAGACAAAATAAACGCATAGCGGTACTGGCGGGACAGGGAGCCCGCCACGCAGCAACCAGCGGGTTAACTCACGGTAAAGCCGAGCATCATCCCGCTATCCTCATGCTCCAGCAGATGGCAGTGCGCCATATAGGCATGCTGCGCATCGGCGACATAGTTAAAGCGCACCAGCACTTCACTGCGCCAGCCTTCAACCCGCACCATATCTTTCCAGCCGCTGCGATGGGCTTCCGGCGGTTTACCGTTTTCGGACAGAATACGGAACTGAGCGCCATGAATATGAAAAGGATGCAGCATGGCATCGCCTTCCCCGGAAATGGTCCACTTTTCATAGTCGCCTAATTTTGCGGCAAACATCGGCTTTTTCATATCAAAAGCCAGACCATTGATCTTATTGCCGTGATGGAAATCGTAACCCGCCGCGCCTGCCGTATTATCGCTGCCGGGCATCGCGCTATGGTCCATACCGCCGGCGCCATCCATATTGTCATGAGCATCCATCGCCATACCGGCCATCGCTTTATTACCGTACTTACGCGTTAATGCCTGCATACCGAGCCGGTCGAGTTGCGGATCCATCATCAGTTGCAGCCAGCGGTTAGTGATGCCGTCCGTCGCTGGCAACGGCGGCAGATCGACCAGTTTATCCGGCAACTGACCGCTGGCCTGAACCATCAGCGGCAATATATTCAGCAGCGGTAAGGGCTGATCAAATGGCTTCAGCGCCATGCCCATTTGCTGTACTGGCAGTGTCACCAGATCAAAAGGCTTGCCGTCTTTGGTATCCACCATCACTTCAAAACGCTCGCCCGGCAGCAGTTCCAGCTCGCTGACTTTAACCGGTTCAGCCAGTAAACCGCCGTCGCTGGCAATCACATACAACGCGCGCCGATCGCTGGCCGCAATACGCAGCGAGCGGGCGTTACACCCATTAAGCAGCCGCAGACGCAACCAGCCCCGCGGCGCCGCATGCTGCGGATACTGCACGCCATTCGTTAACATCAGATTGCCAAACCAGCCCACCGCCGCACTGAGAACATCCAGCTGATAATCGATTTTACTGCCATCCGCGCTCAGCTGTTTGTCCTGCAAAATCAGTGGAATATCGTCCACCCCCCACTGTTTTGGCAGCATTAACTTTTCGCTGTCGCTATCCTGCAGGATCACCAGTCCCGCCAGCCCTTGCGCCACCTGATAGCCGGTTTCGCCATGCTGATGGGGGTGAAACCAGCAGGTAGCCGCCGGTTGATCGGGAGTAAAACTCACCGTACGGCGCTGGCCTGGCTCGATACGCGCCTGTGGACCGCCATCCACCGCGCCCGGCACTTCCAGACCGTGCCAGTGCAGCGTTGTGGCGCGCGGCAGCTTATTCTCGATATTGACACTGATGGGTTTACCGCGCTCCAGCAACAAAGCCGGACCAAGCAGATCGCCGTTATAGCCCCAGCTTGGCACTTTGTTGCCGTTCCACAGTGAGAAACCACTGCGGGCGGTTAGCGTGACTTCGCCGCGCGGGTCGGCACTCAGCAACTCAGGGATCGGCAGCACCGGATGGGTCGCAGCCATAAGTGAGCGGCTCCAGAGTGGTAACACACCGGCAGCACTGAGTGCGGCACTCAGCTTAAGAAAATCGCGGCGTAACATCATCGCATCCTTTACAGTAAAAAGTTATCGCGCAGCTTAAACCTTCACCTGGCGGTAAGGTCAAGTTCAATCAGATTCATCATACGGCTAAAAACTGATGAAATTGATTGTTGAAGGCAGGTTAAGCGGCAAAATTGTCTGAACACTGAGTCTAACTGTGCTAACGTCAGGATATTGCAACTTTATGAGAAGAATTATGAACAAAGGCATCAAGGCTCTGTTTCTGACCGGGCTACTGGGTTTCTCCTGTTCCAGCTTCGCGCTAAGCGAATCCGAAGCGGAAGATCTTGCGGATTTGACCGCAGTCTTTGTCTATCTGAAAAATGATTGTGGCTATCAGGACTTACCCGATGCCCAAATCCGCAAGGCATTGATGTTTTTTGCCCAGCAAAACCGTTGGGATTTAACCAATTACAGCAGCTACAATATGAAAGCGCTGGGCGAAGACAGCTACCGCGATCTGAGTGGTATCGCCATCACCAACGATAAAAAGTGTAAATCTCTGGCACGTGATTCCCTCAGCCTGCTTGCCTACGTAAAGTAACCCGCCGCGATTGATTCTCTGCTGGTCATTTGACCGTGCAACCACGGTCAGAGTTAGCTATGATGTGCCGCCCATTTTTCATGGCTATTTTGAGGAGACTCCCCCATGGCCCAAAATGAAATGTGGTATGAAACGCTTCATGCCGGTTTCGGACAGTATTTCACGGTCGATAAAGAGTTGTATCGTGAGAAGACCGAACATCAGGATCTGATTATCTTCGAAAATGCCGCTCTGGGTCGCGTTATGGCGCTGGACGGCGTGATACAAACCACCGAGCGCGACGAGTTCATCTACCACGAGATGATGACCCATGTGCCGTTACTGGCGCACGGTGCGGCAAAGAAGGTGCTGATTATTGGCGGTGGCGACGGCGCCATGCTGCGCGAAGTCAGGCGCCATAAGAATATTGAACAGATCACGATGGTCGAAATTGACGCCGGCGTGGTCAGCTTTTGTCAGCAGTATCTGCCGAACCACAGTGCCGGAGCCTATCAGGATCCGCGCTTCACACTGGTGATTGATGACGGAGTTAACTTCGTCAATCAATGCAGTGAGAAATTTGACGTCATTATTTCCGACTGTACCGATCCTATCGGTCCTGGGGAAAGTCTGTTTACGTCCGAATTTTACGCTGGATGCCATCGCAGCCTTAATCAGAATGGCATCTTTGTCGCGCAGAATGGCGTTTGCTTCCTGCAGCAGGATGAAGCCATTAACAGTCACCGCAAACTGGGCCATTACTTTAGCGACGTCAGCTTTTACCAGGCAGCGATCCCGACCTACTACGGCGGTATCATGACCTTCGCCTGGGCGAGCGATAATCCGGCTTTGCGCCAGATTGATAGCGCAACCCTGCAAGCGCGTTTTGCTGCAGCAGGCTTAACCTGCCGTTACTATAATCCGGCAATCCACACTGGCAGCTTTGCCCTGCCGCAATATCTGCTGAATGCACTGTCAGACGCAAGCTGACCGGGCATTTATAAGGGGGTGAACTAAATTGCAAAAGCTGAAACTACATGGCTTCAACAACCTGACAAAGAGCCTGAGTTTTTGTATCTATGATATTTGCTATGCAAATACCGCTGCCGAGCGCGACGGATACATTGCCTACATTGATGAGCAATACAACGCCAATCGACTGACTGAAATCCTGAGCGAAACCTGCTCGATTATTGGCGCTAATGTGCTGAATATCGCTCGTCAGGACTATGAACCACAAGGGGCCAGCGTCACCATTCTGGTAAGCGAAGAGCCGATTGACCCGCGTGATATCGATAACTCTGAACATCCTGGCCCACTGCCTAATTCGGTAGTTGCCCATCTGGATAAGAGTCATATCTGCGTCCATACCTACCCGGAAAGTCACCCGGAGGGTGGACTGTGTACCTTCCGCGCCGATATTGAGGTCTCCACCTGCGGCGTCATCTCTCCGCTAAAAGCGCTGAATTATTTAATTCATCAACTGGAATCGGACATCGTTACCATCGACTATCGCGTACGTGGCTTTACCCGCGATATTAACGGGGTAAAACACTTTATTGATCATGCGATTAACTCAGTTCAGAATTTTATGTCTGACGATATGAAGTCGATGTACGACATGATGGATGTGAATGTCTATCAGGAGAATATCTTCCATACCAAGATGCTGCTGAAAGAGTTCGACTTAAAGCACTACTTGTTTAACACCAAACCGGAAGAGTTAAGCCCGCAAGAGCATAAACGTATCACCGATTTGCTGTGGAAAGAGATGCGTGAAATTTACTACGGTCGCAATATTCCTGCCGTGGGATTAAAAACGCTGTAACGGCCGCAGAACGGGAGCCAGCAATGGCTCCCCCCGTTTCCGCGATATCGCCCTGCAGCGGCCATAATGACGGCATTTCAGACCGTCAGCGTCAGCTGAAACGCCTGCCCACCCAGCGCGGCGCGCGCGTCTGCTTCCAGATGCTTATCGGTGATAATATCAGTCAGACCCTGCAGCGGCGAAACGCAAAACAGTGACCAGGAGCCATACTTACTGCTGTCAGCCAGCAATACGCGGCGGCGCGCATTCACCAGTAAATCCTGCTTCAGTCCGGCTTTCTCTTCGGTCGGGGTAGTAATGCCTTTCTCCAGACTCCATGAGTTACAGCTAACAAAAGCGACATCCGGATAGATGGTACGCAGAAAACGCCGGCCATGATCGCCAATACAGGACTGACTGGAGTCATCAATACGACCGCCAATAATCGTCACTTCAATCTGCTTAAATTCTGACAGAAACAGCGCAATATGCAGATCGGCGGTAATCACCCGCAGCGGCAGATGCGTCAGCTGACGCGCCAGTTCCAGCATAGTGGTACCGGCATCCAGTACCACCGCATCACCGGCCTTTACCAGGCTCGCCGCCTGCTGCGCTATCGCCTGCTTCTCGGCCAGATTGCGCTGTGATTTCTCCAGCGTGGTCGGCTGCGCCGGGATAAAGCGATTCAGCGTGACGCCACCATGGCTGCGGCTGATTACCCCCTCCTGATCAAGCTTAATCAGATCGCGGCGAATAGTGGCTGGCGACGCGGAAATCGCGGCGACCAGTTGTTCAACAGTGACCAGATTATGACTTTTCAGATAATCCATAATCTGATCGAGGCGGCTTTGTCCCTTCATATTTCCTTATGCCAGTTGCATCGCGAGTTGGATGGAAATCGCCATGCTCTCAGACTTCGCTTTACCTGTCCAGGCAATATCAAACGCCGTACCATGGTCAGCCGAAGTACGGATAAACGGCAGTCCGGCGGTAATATTAACGCCGTCATAGAAGCCTAATAGCTTCAGCGGAATATGCCCCTGATCGTGATACATCGCCACCACCATGTCATACATCCCTTCGTAACACTGCAGATAGACCGTATCCGGCGGGCACGGACCATACACATTAATGCCTTTTGCCTGCATCGCCTCCACGGCGGGGCCGACAATGGTGATCTCTTCCTCGCCAAACAGACCATTCTCCCCGGCGTGCGGATTAACCCCGGCGACCGCAATACGCGCATGAGGAAAGCCGACGCGCTTCATAAAGGTATCCGCCATGCCAATCACCGTTTCCACCCGTTCGCGGCCAAGGGTATCGAGGAACTTGCGCAGCGCAATATGGGTGGTGACATGAATCACTTTCAACCGCTCGGTATACAGCACCATGGCGTAATCTTTGCTGTTGGTGAGTTTCGCCAGCAGTTCGGTATGGCCCGGATAAATATGCCCGGCCAAGTGCAACGCTTCCTTATTCAGCGGCGCAGTAGCGATAGCATGCACCTCGCCCGCCATCGCCAGTTCTGTTGCACGCTTCACGCAGCGATAGGCCAGATCGCCGGCCGCCGCCTGAACCAGGCCGGGCTTTAATACCTGCGGATCTGCCAGCGGCTCGTCGATAATATTAATAATGCCGGGAGCAAAGCGCGCATCGGACACCTTGTCCAGCACCCGTAATTCCACTTGCGGCGTAATATTCAGACTCATTATCCGGCGCAGCGTGGCGGCACATCCCACCACTACCGCCGGGGCGCCGGAAAGCTCCCCTTCAGCCAGGGATTTGATAATAATTTCCGGGCCAATACCTGCCGGGTCGCCCATAGTAACCGCAATAATTTTACTCACTCGACTTCTCCTCAATAAAACGAATAACTTCCAGCAAGGTGTTTTCATCGCCAAAACCACCGGCTTTGGTCATCACCAGCATGTGTTGATAGGTATTAAGCAGGTGGCCGTACGGCACACAGCCCGCCACCTGACCATTAATCTGAAATCCGCTGGCGCCCAGCCGCCGGGCGACAGCCAGCGCCACATCACCGCCGGAAAGATAGAGCGCGGCTGGCTCTGCCTGCGGCAAAATCGCCGCGGTCAGGTCGCCGAGCAACTGACAAATTTGTTCACCTAATTGCTGACGTGAAATCTGATGTTGCTGGCACAGGGCCGCGATAGCATGGCGCTGTTCGGGCTGCTGACAGGTGCGGATCACGCAGTGCTCTCCCTGCCGTAGCGCCGTCACGGCCTGCTGCAGCCACTGATTACGCTGCGGCCAGCGGGGGTGCTGAAACAGTTGAGTGATATCGACATCCACCAGCGTCAGGCGATGCCGGGCGTCGATACGCGCAATCTGCTGACGGGCGATATCACTCATCGAACCAATCACCGCCAGCAGAGGGGAGGATGTGCGGTCGGCCAGTAAGGCGCCCAGCGCATCGCTTAATCCGGCGGCACCGGCCAGTAACGGTTTTTCCGCCAGCTGCGCCGCCGCCAGCATCAGGCGCCGGATATCGTCATCTGATTCTGCATCGGCCACCAGCAAGCGTGTTCCCTGGCGCAGATGCTGTTGCAGGCACGCCACTAACGCGCCAGAACGCACCGTATCAAGCGCCAGCACCGCGCCGGGCAGCTGACTCTGCGCCTGCAAGCGCGCCAGCACGCTGGAATCAGTCACCGGGGTTTTCGGATCGCTGGCAAATTCGGTTTCGGTTAACCGATGACCATTAATCAGGCAGCAACCATTGCGCGTGGTGCGCCCCAGCCGTGGCACCGCCGGCACCACCAGCGCCAGCTGCCGGCCGCTGGTCAGCAGCGCCGCTTCAATCTCAGCGCCGGGATTACCGCGCAGAGTGGAGTCGATTTTTTTGAAAATCCAACCCTGCCGCACCATCTCAACGCCTGCACTCATCGCCTGACGGGTACGTTCAGCGGCCTGCTCCGCGCTCAGCGCCCGGCTGTCCGTACTGATCACCCAGACATCCGTCTCAGCACTATTGATTGCCGTGGCACTGTTAAACAGGACACTCACTCGCGCACCGGCCCGGGCCAGTCCGCTACCGGCGTCATTAGCACCAGTAAAATCATCGGCAATCACCCATACCGGGGTTTTCCACTGCGTCATTTATTCTCCATCAGGGTTGAAAGATTGCGTCAGTCATCATGCCACACAACCCGATAATGATTATATTCAATCATGATTGATTATATGTGAGCAAGATCAAATTAATCAAAATCAATATATCTTATAAAATTAGCCAGCAGATGTGACAAACGTCGCGTTGAAATGACGAATTACAATCACCAGCGGTCTGCGCAAGCGGTCGTCAGGAGAAAAGGCAGAAATAATGAATATCAACAGCACCCTTATCAGCGGTTATCAGGCGCTTAATGACATTAGCTATCTGTTGCAGGATAAGCAGAGCGTATTGCTGGTCACGGATAAAAATATTGTGGCGATCCCGGCAGTACAACAGCTGATTGCGCAGGTGAAGTCCCATGTCCGCAGCCTGAAAATGGTCGACAACGTGCCGCCAGAGCCAAGCCAGCACGATGTCGCCGCCATACTGGCGCCGCTGGAAACGCAGGGTATTGATATGGTGATCGGGATTGGCGGCGGCAGTGTGCTGGATGTCGCCAAGTTGCTGTCGGTGCTGAGCGTAGAACAGGCCCCAACGCTGGAGGCGCTGCTGGCAGGCGAGAAGCCGCAAACGCGCACCACCACGCTATTGATCCCGACCACCGCCGGTACCGGCTCCGAAGCCACCCCTAACGCCATTCTGGCGATCCCGGAGAAACAGACCAAAGTCGGGATTATCTCGCCGGTGATGCTGCCCGATTTTGTCGCGCTGATACCGGAGCTGACCACCAGCATGCCGGCGCATATTGCCTCTTCCACCGGTATTGACGCTCTTTGTCACCTGATTGAATGCTTTACCGCCACCGTGTCGAACCCGGTAAGTGATAACTACGCGCTGATCGGCATGAAAAAGCTGTTTGCCAGCCTGGAAACTACCGTTGCCGAACCGGCTAACCTCAGCGCCCGCCTCGAGATGTTGTGGGCCTCTTATTATGGCGGCGCGGCCATTGCCCATGCCGGTACCCACCTGGTACACGCCATGTCCTATCCCCTGGGCGGCAAATACCATATTCCCCATGGCGTAGCGAATGCCATTCTGCTGGCCCCCTGCATGCGCTTTGTGCGCCCGGCAGCGGTCGGCAAGTTTGCCCAGGTTTACGATCTGCTGCCCTCTTCCGACCACGCGCTGACGGAAGAGGCGAAATCGCATGCGCTGGTCGACTACTTCGCCGCGCTGGTAAAACGCCTGAAGCTGCCAGCCAGCCTTGATGAACTGGGGATTAATGCCGACCACCTGCCCTACCTGGTGGAGGCCGCGCTCGATGTGCAGCGCCTGATGAAAAACGTTCCGGCAGCGGTCAGCGCCAATGAGGTGCGCGATATTTATATGACGCTGTTTCCGACACTCAATCACTAATGGATTACGAGGATAAGATGAGCAAGAAAATTGACGGCGTATTAACCGCCATCGTCACCGCCTTCGATCGCGACGGTGCTTATAACGCCAGCGCCATGCGCCAGCAGATTCGCCGCCAGCTGAAAGCCGGCAACGGTATCTTTTGCGGCGGCACGAACGGCGAATTCTTTGTGCTGAACGAGCAGGAGAAGCTGGCCGTGACGGAAACCTGCGTCGATGAAGTGGCGGGCAGCGCCAATGTTGTCGCCCATATCGGCGAAATCTCGACCCGCGAAACTATTCGTCTGGGTAAACAGGTGGCAAAGCTGGGCGTCGATGCAGTATCAGTCATTACCCCGTACTTTGTGCCGCTGAAACAGCATGAATTGATCGCGCACTATCGCGCGGTGGCGGATGCCGTTGAGGTACCGGTATTTCTCTACAACATTCCGGCACGCACCGGTAATACCCTGCAACCGGATACGGTACGCACGCTGGCGGCACACCCGAATATCATCGGGATTAAAGATAGCGCGGGCAGCTATGAAAGTCTGAGTGGTTTCCTGCAGGCGGTCAAAGGTATCGAAAACTTTAACGTGCTGAATGGTCCGGACTCGCTGATTCACCAGGGTTTTGTCGATGGTTGCTCCGCCTGTATTTCCGGGCTGGCCAACGTCGCGCCAGACGAAATTAACGCTATCTGGGCGCACTTTAACGCCGGCGATATCGAGGCGTCACGCAAGGCGCAGGAGAGTGTTACCGGCCTGCGGACCGATCTGTATAGCGTCGCCTTCTCTCCGGCAGCCGTGAAGAAAGCGCTGGCGCTGATGGGCCACGACGTCGGCGAAAGCCGCTATGCGGTGCAGTTCAGCGCTGAAGACGAACAACGTATTCGTCAGATCGTGAATCAATACCTGCAATAAATCATCTTGCGGCGTTGCGGCGCCGCTTCATACCAATACCAGGAAACGAATGATGAAAGTAATCTGCACCTCGCCTTCTTTCGCCAAATACGATGATACCCCCATCGCTACGCTGAAAGACCAGGGCTTTGAACTGATTATGCTGCCCGCAGATGCGCCACTGTCGGCACTGGCAGCACATCTGGCGGATACCGTGGCGATGATTGTCGCCTTTACCGAGGTCAATGCTGCGCTGCTGGACCTGGCACCAAAACTGAAGATTGTCTGCAAGCATGGTGTCGGCGTCGATAATATCGATCTGGCAGCGACACGTGAGCGGGGGATCTACGTCACCAACGTGCCGGATGCCAATAAGCATGCGGTAGCGGATTTCGCCTTCGCGCTGATCCTGAACAGTGCGCGTCAGCTGAACCAGGCCGCAAATGAAACCCGTGCGGGTCACTGGCCGCGTATCTTCGCTACCGATGTTTACGGTAAAACGCTGGGGATTATTGGTCTGGGCAATATTGGGAAACAGGTCGCATTGCGCGCCAAAGGTTTCAATATGCGCGTACTGGCATTCGATTATTATCCCGATAAGGCATTTGCCGACCAGCATCATATCCAGTTTGTCAGCCTCGATGAACTGACTGAGCAGAGCGATTTTATTACCCTGCATACTCCACTGACCAGTGAAACTCGTAACCTGTTTGACAGCGCGCGGATAAAACGTATGAAAAAATCAGCGTTTCTGATCAACGTGTCACGCGGTGGCGTGGTTAATGAAAGCCATCTCTGGCAGGCGCTAACCGATAATGTAATTGCAGGCGCCGCGGCGGATGTATTTGAGCATGAACCGTTAACGACTCATCCGCTCTTTAGCCTGAATAATTTTATTCCCACCTCGCATATTGCCGGCTATACCGACGGCGCAATCAGTGCGATTGGCGAACGCTGTGTACAGCAAATTATTCAGTGCGTGGTCGAAAAACAGCGACCGGCAAATATTATGAACTCCCTGTAAATATATCCTGCAAAGGGGGAATAACTGTCCCCCTGACTATTACAGGCTGAAAGCACTGCTATTCAGCCGATTAATCTTACTCTGTATCGGGCTATTATTATGAATGCAATGGGAAGTAAAACCCGGATTCGTTGGTGGATTGCTGGTCTGATGTGGCTGGCGATTGCCATTAATTATATTGACCGTACGGTACTCTCTGCTGCCGCACCACATTTAATTAGTGAGCTTAGCCTCAATCCGGAAATGATGGGTTTTATTATGGCGGCTTTTTTCTGGTCTTACTCACTACTGCAAATTCCGGCAGGCTGGTTTGCTGACCGTTTCGGTCAGAAAAAAGGGCTGGGACTGGCAGTGGCCTGGTGGTCAGTGGCCACTTCGGTGATGGGGCTGGCAACCGGTTTTAAATCGCTGCTGGCACTGCGTCTGGCGCTGGGTGTGGGTGAAGCCGCAGCCTACCCCAGTAACGCCGGGATCACCGCGCGCTGGTTCCCTGATAGCGAACGCGCCACGGTTTCCGGTCTGTTTGACAGCGCCTCAAAGTTTGGCGGCGCCGTTGCCATGCCGCTGATTGTCTGGATGATCTACATGTTCGACTGGCGGCTGACATTCCTGATTATCGGTTCTGTCGGGCTGTTATGGGTCATTGCCTGGTATTTTATCTATGCAGAAAACCCGGAAGATCACAAAAAGATCAGTGCGCTGGAAGTCAGCCATATTCGCAATGGCCAGATCCAGAAGCATGGTGATAAATCCGTTTTGCCGATGAAATGGTACAAGTTGCTGCGTTACCGCAATATCTGGGCGATGTGCCTGGGATTCTTTACCATCAACTATACCTCCTATTTCTTTATCACCTGGTTACCGACGTATCTGGTACAGGAAAAAGGGATGGATTTCATTAAGATGGGGATGGTTGCCGCCCTGCCGCTGCTGTCAGGGATGGTGATCGAAGTGGTGGCGGGCTGGGCATCCGACCGTGTGGTACACAGCGGACGACTGTCGCTTACCGCCACCCGTAAGCTGTTTCTGACTATTGGTCTGCTAATGGCTCTCTGTATCGGCTTCGCCCCCTTTACTGACTCGGTATTTATGACCGTATTCCTGTTGTGCGTAGCGAAATCCGGCACCACGGTGGCCGCCTCACAGGTATGGGCACTGCCGGGGGATGTCGCGCCGAAAAACAGCGTATCCATTGTCGCCGGCTTGCAGAACACCGTCTCCAACCTCGGCGGCGCCATTGGGCCAATCGTGACTGGCGCGATTGTCGCCGCCACCGGCTCCTTCACTTTTGCGCTGGTTTTCTCAGCGGCACTGGTGGTGCTGGGCATCATTAACTATCTGTTCCTGATGGGTAAAGTGGAGCCTATTGTGGAAGCAAGCAACTCGCAAGTACATCGGGCTTCGGTCGGACAACATTAACCGCCATAGTTATTATCAATCTCTGCCATCACACCTCAGCCATGAGGTGTGATTATTTAGTCCGCAGCTGAAATAAAAACAAAAAATCACCGGAGGCGTTAATGTCGCTTAATTCACATGATAGTGTCGTGATGGCAAGTGAGAATAAAAAAACCGCAAAAGGAAAGATGCGTTTTATTATTTTAACCGTCCTTTCTGTCGGTATCGCAATTAACTATGTCGATCGGGCGGCAATGAGCGTAGCCATGCCATTTATGTCCCACGATCTACAATTATCCAGCACCGATAGCGGATTATTATTATCCGCCTTTTTCTGGAGCTACGTTTTATTTCAGTTACCCGGGGGCTGGCTGGTCGATAAAATCGGGCCACGCATCACCTTTGCGTTAAGCAGCTTCGGTTGGGGCCTGGCTACCGCCGCCTGCGGGCTGGCAAATAGCGTCGGCGCACTGGTCGGTTTTCGCTTTGCGCTCGGCGCCGTAGAGGCCCCCTGCTATCCGGCAAGTTCATCAACGGTAACCCGCTGGTTCCCCCGCCAGGAACGCAGCTTTGCCGCCGCCACATTCAATAACGGCAGTAAAATCGGCGGAACCCTGGCGATCCCAATCATCTCTTTTCTGATTGCGCTGGTTGGCTGGCGCATGACCTTTGTTATCTCTGGCGTGATTGCCATTATCTGGGCGATAAGCTGGTATCTGTGGTATCGCGATCCCCGTGAACATAAAACCGTATCCCGCGAAGAAGTGGAATTTATCGAAGCGAATCAGGATCCGGACACCGGCGCAGCGATGAGTATCCGCCAGTTGCTACGCCAGCGCACCGTGCAGGCGATGATGGCCGGTTTTTTCTGCATCAATTTCGTTTCCTATTTCTTCTTTACCTGGTTCCCAACCTACCTGGTGGAAACCTTTCATCTGTCACTGATGAAGTTTGGCCTGCTGGGGATGTTGCCGGGTATTGCCGCGATCATCGGCGGCTGGTGTGGCGGCCTGCTCTCGGATGGTCTGGTGCGCCGCGGTGTATCACTGACCATCGCCCGTAAAATTCCGCTGGTCGGCGGCATGCTGGGGAGTGCAGTGATCGGCCTCGCTGCTTTTTCTCCCACCGTTACGCTGGCGCTCTCAGCACTCTGTTTCGCCAACTTTGCCGCCACTTTCGCCTCGGCGGCACTCTGGGCGCTGCCTTCAGATGTCGCGGCGAATCGTGCGAACGTCGCCACCATCGGCGGTATTCAGAATATGGCGGCCAATCTGGCAGGCATCATCTCGCCAATTTTGATCGGGGTGTTGATGCAGTTTACGCACTCATTTGTAATTCCACTGGTGCTGGCGGGGATTGTCGGCCTGTTTGGCGCACTGATTTACGGTTTCTGGCTGCCGACGGTGAAACCCATGCAGCAGGCCGCGTAATAAGAGGAAAGAAGATGCAACAGTCACGCTGGACACAACGCCCGGCCCAGTCCACATGGGGAGATTTTGGCCCTGACGATCAGCTGGGCCGGCTGAATCTGTTAACCCGGGAAAAAGTGCTGGAAGGGATACGCGAGGTCACTACTGGCGATACTTTCTGCCTGTCGCTACCGCTCGATCTGCCGGGCGGTACGGCGCTCAACCCGCGCCGTCAGCCACCACAGCTTAATGCCACCCGGCGTGGTGAGTTTCCTAATATGACCTATCCGCTTTCGCGCGATGATGGCCGGCTTAGCGATATCATCTGCGACGATAGCGTTACCCTGGCTCTGCAATACTCCACCCAGTGGGACAGCCTTGCCCATATGGGACAGTGGTTTGACGTCTATGGTAATGGCCAGCGGGAAATGGTGTTTTACAACGGCTATAAGGCCGGGGTAGATATTGTTGGCGAAACCGATTTTCGCGCCGGCTGCGGCTGCTCACATGGCAGCCATCTCGGCGCCAAAGCGCTGGGCATTGAAAATATGGCGCGGCATGGCCTGCAGGGACGGGCGGTAATGATTGATATCAAAAAACATTTTGGTATTGAACGCATCGCTTTCGGTTTTCAGCATCTGCAACAGATCCTGCGCGCCGATAACATTGCCATTCGCCCTGGCGATATGGTCTGTTTTCGCACCGGTATGGATGAAGCGCTGTATCAAATGGCCGGGAAGCCTGACGCGGCTTATCTAAGCTCACATTTCGCCGGGCTTGACGGTAGCGATCCGGCGCTAAGACAGTGGGTGGTCGACAGCGGTGTGGTGGCGCTGATTGCCGATAATCCGGCGGTAGAGATCCTGCCGGCACACCCGCTCAGTGATGATTTCTATCCTTCGCACCCGCTGCACGATCTCTGCCTGTTCCGGCTGGGGGCTTATCTGGGGGAACTGTGGCACCTGAGTGAGCTGGCCGACTGGCTGCATGCCCACCAGCGCCATGCCTTTTTATTAACCGCGCCGCCGCTACGGTTACCGGGTGCGGTGGGTTCGCCAGCCACACCTATCGCCACGGTATAGCAATCTGCTGACGCCGGGGGCAACGGCCATAGCGCCCCGGCTTTATTTCCCCTGCAAAAATCGTCGATAGGCGGCAATCACGGCGAGAAAATCCTCAACGCCGCAAAAAGAGAGGCTCTCTTCGTCATAGTAGTTCATGCCCTCTTCCAGACCGTCGTCGTCGAAATTAAGCTGATTAGCGCGAATAATAATCTCTTCGTCATCCATCCACAGGCTGTACTCATGGCCGACATGCTGCCACTGGCGTTCACTGCCTTTAATCGCTTTCACTGCCGCCTCTACTTCATCCAGCAGTGCGAGGTTCTCTTTCACTTCTTCATTAAACCAGTGGCCGACGGCTTCATGATCCATCGACATACGCACCTTCACCACGCCGGTGACGTCACGTAAAAATTCATATTCCATCGTACTTTCCTCTGCAAGCCTGGCGGCTCAGTCACGCACTGCTGTAGTGCATTTTCCGCACAGCGTGCGTTATGAATGTGTGCTGGCTGGCATTATCGCAGCCTGTGAGGCGAAAAAAAGAGATTTCCGGTCCATTTAACACTGTGGCGCGTTTTTTGCGTGATGTTTACAGATCGGCTGAACACATCACTCCTTTCGTCCAGACAGAGGCCTTTATTATGGAACTGAAATGGTTCGAAGATTTTCTCAGTGTAACCCGTTGTTATAGCTTTACCCGGGCGGCAGAGGAACGTCATATCACCCAGTCCGCTCTAAGCCGTCGTATCCGTCAGCTGGAAGACTGGCTCGGCGTGCCGCTATTTGATCGTAAAACCTATCCGGTAACGCTCACGCCTGAGGGACAGGCGTTTCTCGCTACCGCCAGTGAAACCGTTTTTGCCATGTCGCACCTGCGTAATGATATGCATCTGCGCTATAGCCAGCGTACCGCAGTGATGCGCTTCGCCATGCTGAATACCCTGTCGTTAACCTTTTTCCCTGACTGGATCAAACAGATCAGCCTGCAGCAACCGCTGGGCTATATTCGGTTATGCGATCAAAAACCGACCTTTTCCGAACTCATCACCTTGTTACATAGCGGTGAAACCGATTTTCTGCTGACCTACGCCCATGATTCCGTCTCATTGATCCAGCAGCTAAGCAGTTTTCCGATGCTGCGGCTGGGTACCGAACGTGCTATAGCAGTGTGTCGTCCCGACAGCGACGGCAAACCGCTCTATCCTATCGGCTTTGGGCGCGATCCGATCCCGTACCTCAGCTACGGACATCACACTTTCTTCGCCCACGCGCTGGCGGAGATGTTTAGTCGCAAGCCATTGCCGCTGACAACCATCTACGAGAACGGTATGTCAATCAACCTGAAAGCCATGGCGCTGTCAGGCAGCGGCGTCGCCTGGCTGCCGGAAAGCCTGGTTCAGGAAGAATTTAGCCGCGGCATACTGGTACGCGCCGGCGATCGCCACTGGGATATGCCGCTGGATATCCGTCTGTATCGTCAGCCCCATCTGCGTAATCATCAGGAAGAAGCCTTCTGGCTCAGCGCCAAAGGGGAAACCAGCGTTTCCGCCGCCTGATCCCCCACCACGGGCGGGATTAATGCCGCCCGTTACCTGTTCAGCGCGGCGGGATCGATTCCGCCCTCTGTCGCGATATCGTCGCTAAAACTATGCGTTTTTGGAATGGGGCAGGCGAAATGCTCATTGGCATTTTGTCGGCGCCCACGCGCATTCTGAAGGTCCTGGGCCGCGCCTGCGCCCGCCTCTCACCCGACAACGATTCCTGGGGACCGTAATGCAAAACAAAGAGTTAGTCTGGAAGTTGGTGGATGAACATAAAACCGAATTCTGCGAGCTGAGCGACCGTGTATGGGGGATGCCGGAAATCTGTTATACCGAATATCGCTCGGTGGCCGAGCATACCGCGATGCTCAAACAGCAAGGTTTTCGCGTCAGCGAAAATATCGCCGATATCCCGACGGCGGTAATGGGCGAAGCCGGGTCGGGCGGCCCGATTATTGCCATTCTCGGGGAATACGATGCCCTGCCCGGCCTCAGTCAGGAGTCCGGCGTGGCTTATCCGTCGCCGTTGCCGGGCAACGGGCAGGGACATGGCTGCGGCCATAACCTGTTAGGCTCGGCGGCAATGCTGGCCGCGACGGCGCTGAAAGAGTGGCTGGCCGCCACCGGCACTCCGGGGCGCGTACGTTACTATGGCTGTCCGGCAGAAGAAGGCGGCGCGGCGAAATCGTTTATGGCTCGCGCTGGCGCCTTTGATGGCGTAGACGTGGCGATCACCTGGCACCCGAGCGCCCATCACGAAGTCGCGAAAGCGCAATCCCTTGCCAATACGCGCATGGACTTCTTCTTTACCGGTCGTTCCTCTCATGCCGCCGCCTCGCCCCATCTCGGCCGCAGCGCGCTGGATGCCGCCGAGCTGATGAATGTTGGCGTACAGTACCTGCGCGAACATGTGCCGCAGGATTCCCGGATCCACTACGCAATGCTCGACTCCGGCGGCATTGCGCCAAACGTGGTACAGGCGAAAGCCGCAGTGCGTTACGCCATCCGGGCGCGCGATGTGCATGCGATGTTCGATCTAAACGAACGGGTAAAACGCGTGGCGCAGGGCGCCGCGCTGATGACCGATACCAAAGTTGAGATCAGCATTATGAGCGCGGTCTCCAACCTGCTCGGCAACCGCCCGCTGGAAGAGGCGATGCAGCGCAATCTTGAAGCGCTGGGTACGGTGAAATTTGATGACGCCGACCTCGCCTTTGCCGCCGAGATTCAGGCGACGCTGAGCGCGGAAGAGATCGCCAGCGATATCCGCAAAACCGGCATTAAACGGGCCAACCCGCAACCGCTCAGCGACTTTATTATCCCGCTGGATACCCACGGCGAAGTGATGATGGGCTCCACCGACGTTGGCGATGTCAGTTGGGTGATCCCGACGGTACAGGCGCATGTGCCCACCATGGCTATTGCCACCCCAGGCCACTCGTGGCAGCTGACCGCGCAGGGGAAAATGCCGGCGGCCCATAAAGGTCTGACGCACGTTGCCAAGGTGATGGCCTCGACCGCCATTGATGTACTGACCGACAAAGTCCTGCTGGCGCAGGTGAAAAAAGCGCATTTCGAGCAGGTTAGCGAGACCCCTTATCAATGCCCGATCCCGGCTGAAGTTAAACCACCGGTTCAGCCGCGTCCGGCTGGCATCTGATCCTTTTTTCCTCTGGAGCCATAAGCATGACCAAACTGAGTTCTGTTGCCGCCGCACTGGTTTTGGCGGGTACTTTTAGCGCGGCCGGTCAGGCCGCCACCCCAGCCGATTCTCTGGTGATGGCGTGGAATATCGACGCCATCAGTACCTGGGATCCGGCACAAATTGGTGAAGTGGTGACCAATGAAATTTACACCAACACCTGCGACACGCTGGTCGATTTTGATGTTAAGGATGAGAAAAAAGTGGTGCCGGATATGGCGCAGAGCTGGGATGTCTCTGACGATCGCAAAAAGATCACCTTTCATCTGCAAAACAAGATGAAGTTCGCCGATGGATCGCCGGCCACCGCCGGCGATCTGGCCTGGTCATTACAACGGGTGGTTAAGCTGGGCTATGGCAACGCCGCCGCCATTAAAGAGTACGGTTTTACCAAAGAAAACGTTGATCAGACTATCACCGCTACCGATGACCACACGCTGGTAATGACCTTCGACAAAGCTTACCCCACCAACCTGGTGTTGCAGGCGATTGCCGCCAACAACGTCTCATCGCTGGTCGACCGCAAACTGCTTGAGAAGCAGGCCGTGGATGGCGACTTTGGTCATAAATATCTCTCCACCCATACCGCCTGTGTGGGGCCATATCAACTGGTGCGCTGGAACGCGGGTGAAGGGGTGGTGTTAGAGGCGACGGCAAATTACTGGGGCCAACAGCCGAAACTGAAACGCGTTCTGATTCGTCATGTGGCGGAAACCGGTACCCAGCGCCTGCTGCTAACGCAGGGCGATGTGGATATTGCCCGCGACCTGTCGGCAGACGATCTGAAAACCCTCGATCAGGGCGGCAAAGTAAAAGTTGAGAAGACACTGAAGCCACAGCTGTTCTTCTGGAGTTTTAACAACGAAGACCCGATTTTCAAAAATGAAAAAGTGCGTCTGGCGATGCGCTATCTGATCGACTATGACGGCCTTGCCAGTAGCGTGATGCCCTACCTCGGCGTGCCACGCGCCAGTTTTGCCCAGCTTGGCGCATTCGGCGCACTGGATGAAAAACAGGGACAGCCATTCAAACTCGACCTGGTCAAAGCCAAACAACTGCTGACCGAAGCCGGTTACCCGGATGGTTTCACCTCTTCGGTATTTTTCGGCACCCTGCCGCACTCGGCGCCGATCGCCCAGAGCATTCAGCAAAATGCCGCCAAAGTCGGGGTAAAACTGACGCTGGAACGGATGGCTAATGCTCAGCTGTTCAGCCGCGCCCGCGGTCGTGAATTCCAGAGTGTGATGATGGCGTGGCAAACCTCCGTACCGGACGCCTACGGTAACGCCTCACGGCTGGTATTTAACCCGGACAACAGCAAAGAAGCGCGGGCGACACAATATCCAAGCTGGCGCGCCGCTTACTACGACCCGCAGATGAATAAAGCCGTAGAAGCCGCACTGCTGGAGCCGGACGACAGCAAGCGCAGCGCCATGTACGCCGATCTGCAGCGTGAAGTGATGCAGAAAGGGCCGATGGCCATCATGTTCCAGATGTACAACACCGCCGGCATCAGCCCGACGGTAAAAAACTGGACCTGGAATGGTTTTCGCGTCTGGTACAACACCGCGAGCAAATAACGGAGGCCGCCAATGTCGCAGCTCTATCCGCACCAACACCTGTCCCGGGAGTCCTCAGCACTCTGGCGCCGCCTGCGGGCGCTGCTGAAAGGCACGGTCTCCATCCTTTGTACGCTGCTGGGGCTGGCGGCATTGACCTTCTTTATTGGCCGCCTGTTGCCGATCGACCCGGTGGTAGCGGTGATCGGCGATAACGCCGGTCAGGAAGCGTACGACCAGATGTTCCGTCAGCTGGGGCTGGACCAGCCGTTATGGAAACAGTTTCTTGATTATATCTGGCAACTGGCGCATCTCGACTTTGGCGTTGCGCTAACCACCAGCCATCCGGTGGCGCAGGATATCGCCCGCGTGTTTCCCGCCACCCTGGAACTGGCGACGCTGGCGGCAATAATTGGCGTCGGCCTCGGTATTCCGGCGGGGGTACTCTCCGCCATGTACCGCAATTCATGGTTCGATCACCTGATGCGCTTTATCGGCTTACTCAGTTATTCCACGCCGCACTTCTGGCTCGGACTGATGGGGCTGCTGCTGTTCTATGCCTCACTTGGCTGGATCGGCGGACCGGGACGTATCGACTTTATCTATGAATTCGATCTGCAGCCGGTGACCGGCTTCTGGCTGATTGACAGCCTGCTGGCGGGTAAGTGGCAGGTATTTAAGAACGTTTTCGGCCATATCATTCTGCCGGCCTCGATTCTTGGCCTCAGCTCACTGGCTTATATCAGCCGCATGGTACGCAGTTTTATGATTGAGCAGCTTTCACAGGAATATATCATCACCGCCCGCGTCAAAGGGCTCTCCTGGGCGCGCTGCGTCTGGATCCACGCGTTGCGTAATGTGGCGGTGCCAACCTTAACCGTAGTGGCGCTCTCCTGGGCCTGGCTGCTGGAAGGCGCGGTGCTGACCGAAACGGTGTTTGCCTGGCCCGGCTTTGGCCGCTACCTCACCAATGCGCTGCTGGCTGGCGATATGAATGCGGTGGTCGGCTGCACGCTGCTGATCGGCGGTATTTTTGTCCTGCTCAATCTGATTTGCGACCTGCTCTACCGTATTTTCGACCCGCGCACGCGTCAGGAGGGACAATGACCGATTCGGTAAATAAATCGCTGCCGGCACGGCGGCGTTCAGCACTGCGCAGCTGGCTCAGCGCGCCGGTCCCCGCCTCGCCGTTTCAGGCGCGGATGCAGCAGCTGTGGCTACAGTGGCTGCGCTTTTGCGCCAACCACTCCGCGCTGTTTGGTCTGGTGGTACTGCTGATTGTGCTGGCGGCGGCGCTGTTCGCGCCCTGGCTTAGCACCCACGATATCTATACGCAGAACCTGGCAAATCGTCTGCAGCCACCCGATGCTCAACACTGGCTCGGCACTGATGAGCTGGGACGCGATATCTACAGCCGTCTGCTGCATGGCGCGCGCATCACTCTGTATATCGCCGGACTGACCGCGCTGATCATCACCCCACTCGGCCTGATTATCGGCACCACCGCCGGTTATCTTGGCGGCTGGGCGGATACCGTGCTGATGCGCCTGGTGGATATATTCCTCGCCTTCCCCAGCCTGATTCTGGCACTGGCGTTTGTCGCCGCACTGGGTCCGGGCATTGATAACGCGATTATCGCCATTTCTCTCTCCTCCTGGCCGCCGATTGCCCGTCTGGCGCGCGCGGAAACCCTGTCGATCCGCAAGATGGATTATATCGCGGCGGTACGGCTACAGGGGGCGACCTGCTGGCACATTATTCTGCGCCATATCATGCCGATGTGCCTGCCGTCGGTGGTGGTGCGCGTCACGCTAAATATGGCGGCGATTATTCTTACCGCCGCCGGGCTTGGCTTTCTCGGACTCGGCGCGCAGGCGCCGAGTCCGGAATGGGGCGCGATGCTGGCCTCCGGGCGCGAATTTATGCTGAACAATGGCTGGATTGCCGCCATCCCCGGTTTAGCGATTCTTTTTACCAGTCTGGCCTTTAACCTGCTCGGTGACGGCCTGCGCGACGTAATGGATCTCCGTCATGAATGACACCCTGCTGCAGGTGGAAAACCTGAATATTATCTTTAAGGGCGCACATCAGGATCACCACGCGGTGCGCAACGTCTCTTTCCATGTCGGACGGGAAAAGCTGGGGATTGTCGGCGAGTCCGGATCGGGGAAATCACAAACCTGCCGCGCGCTGCTGAAGCTGACCCCCAAAATTGGCCGTGTGACGGCGGATAAAATGCAGTTCGGCGCCATCGATCTGCTGGCTGCCAGTGAAAAGCAGATGCGCACCATTCGCGGCGGGCGCATTTCAATGATTTTGCAGGACCCCAAATTTTCGCTGAATCCGCTGATGCGCATCGGCGAGCAGATTAGCGAAGCGTATCGCCTGCATAGCCAGGCCAGCAGAAGCGTGGCGCGCGAGCGGGCGCTGGCGATGCTGGAATCGGTACATATTCGCGAAGTGGAAAAAGTCTATCAGCTCTATCCGCACGAAATTTCCGGCGGCATGGGGCAGCGGGTAATGATAGCCATGATGCTGATCCCGGAACCGGACCTGATTATCGCTGATGAACCGACTTCGGCGCTGGACGTCACCGTGCGTCAGCAGGTGCTCAGTATCCTTGACGAACTGCTGGCGCGCCGTAATACCGGCATGCTGTTTATTACCCACGATCTTAACCTGGTGTCACGCTTCTGCGACCGGGTGCTGGTGATGTATGCCGGACGGGTGGTGGAGGAGATCCGCGCCGATCGGCTGCAGCATGCCTGTCATCCCTATACCCGCGCGCTGCTCGCCAGTCAGCCGCGGCTGCATCAGCCGGTGGAAACCCTCAGTGTCCCGACCCGCGACCCTGCCTGGCTGCACGGTCCTGCCTGGCGTAATGGGGTCGTCTTATGAACCTAACCCCGATCCCCACGCAACTCCGCAGTGTCGAAGCGGTTAATCTGAATATCGCCTTTGGCCACGGCAGCCAGCGACGCCAGGTGGTCAGCGACGTCAGCTTCACCCTCGCCAGCGGTGAAAGCTACGGCCTGATTGGTGAGTCCGGTTGTGGTAAATCCACCATTCTGCGCGCCCTCGCCGGTCTGAACAGCGACTACCAGGGGGCAATTCTGTTTGATAACAAAGAGCAGCGGCCGGTGCGCGATAAAGATTTTTATCGCCAGGTGCAGATGGTATTTCAGGATCCTTACGCCTCGCTGCATCCACGCAAGATGGTGTGGAATGCGCTGCGCGAGCCGTTGCAACTGCACGGCCTCGATCGCCACGAATCACGCATCAGCGAGGTACTGCATGCCGTCGGCCTGAGTGATGCCTTTCGTTATCGCTACCCGCATCAGCTTTCCGGTGGTCAGCGCCAGCGCGTGGCCATTGCGCGCGCGCTGATTATCGAACCATCGGTACTGCTGCTGGATGAGCCCACCTCGGCGCTCGATGTCTCGGTACAGGCGGAAATCCTCAATTTGCTGGTCAGCATGCGCCAACAGCGCAATCTGACCTATCTGATGGTGACGCACGATCTGGCGGTCGTGACCCATCTGTGTCAGCGGGTGGCGATTATGCATCAGGGGCTGCTGCTGGAAGAGCTCAGCGCCGATGCCCTGCGCCAGGGGAATGCGCGCGAAGACTATACCCGGCGTTTTCTCGCCGCCAGTGAATGCTAAGGAGAGAGTTGAAGCATGTTTAGCAAACTGCGTCGTTATCTGCCGACGATCAATACCGATGCGATGATGGTAGTGCAACACGGTGAATGCGTATTTGCCACTGGCGATCTCAGCCAGCGCTATCAGTGCCACTCAATGCGCAAAAGCTTTCTTAGCGCGCTGACCGGTATCGCCGTAGCGGAAGATCGTTTCGATCTGTCGCTGACGCTGCAGGAACTGGGCATTGATGATCGCGACGGCCTGTCGCAGGTGGAAAAACAGGCCTGTCTCTATGATCTGCTCACTGCGCGCTCCGGCATCTATCATCCGGCAAATTATGAGACCGCCTGGATGAAACGGATTAAACCCGCGCGCCACCGCCACGCGCCAGGTGAAAACTGGTGCTACAACAACTGGGATTTTAATGCCCTTGGCAGCGCCTGGCGACAACTGACCGGCGAAGATATTCATCAGGCGTTCGATCAACGAATTGCGCGCCCGATCGGAATGGAGGATTTCCGCCCGCAACCGGATGGCTGGATGGAGCCGGGTCCAGCGTCTGACCATGCCGCCTATCCGTTTCGCCTGTCAACGCGCGACCTGGCACGCTTTGGCCAGCTGTTTCTGCAGCAGGGTCAGTGGCAGGGCAACAGCGTGATCCCATCGGCCTGGGTGAAAACCAGTACCGCGCCGATTTCACACGCCGGCGATCGGGGTGCCTACGGCTATATGTGGTGGGTAACGCGCGACGGCATCGCCTGGCCGGAGGCGACGCTGCCTGCGGGCAGCTATTCCGCACGCGGCGCTGGCGGCCATTTCTGTCTGGTACTGCCAACACTGGATATGGTGGTGGTGCATCGCGTCGATACCGACCAGCCCGCCCGCGAAGTGAACCGTTTTCAGATTGGGAAATTATTGCAGTTGTTACTGGATGAATCTGCCGCCGGAGGTGTTGTATGACCGTAATTGAAACCATTGCCGCCTGGTGCGTGCGCCACCCGACGTTCAGCGCCCGCGCCAGTCAGCTGGCCAGAGACGCAATTAGCGATACCCTGGCCTGTCTGTATGCCGGGCGCGACGATTTCTCCACTCAGGCGGTACAGCACGCCTGGGCGCACTATGAGAGCCAGCCCGCGGCGATAATTGCCCTGCTGAATGGTACCGCTGCCCATGCCATTGATTACGATGATAACTTTGGCCCCGGCATGAGCCACGCCTCGGCAGTACTGGTACCCGCGCTGCTGGCGGTGGCGCTGGAACAGCAGCGCGATGGTCGCGCGCTGATTGAAGCTTACCTGATCGGTTTACAGGCGCAGGCATTGATCGGCGAGGTTGTCAGCAGCGCCCACTATACGGCCGGCTGGCACGGCACGTCGACCATCGGCTGCATCGGTACCGCCGCCGGCGTCGCCTGGTTAAAAGGGCTTGATGAAGCCGGGATTGCCCGCGCACTGACCATCGCCGTCAGCCTCGCCAGCGGAGTAAAGGGGCAGTTTGGTACCCCGCTGAAACCGTTTCATGCCGGGATGGCGGCACGTAATGCTATTGATGCTGCCCAGCTGGCAGCCAGTGAGATGACCGGCCGGCTGGATATTATTGAAGGTGAAATGGGATTTTATCAGCTATTTGCCGGCGCCGGTTTTCAGCCGGAAAGCATGGCGGGCTGGCTGACGCAGCCGCTGCATATTATTGAAACTGTCGGCGTAATGCCGAAAAAGCACCCCTGCTGCGGCTCAACGCACCGCATTCTCGATGCCATTGCCGATCTGCAGGCGCTGCATGCGTTCAGCGCCAGCGATGTGGAATCGGTAACCACTAAGGTTGGCATCTCCAATCTGCGCAACCTCGCCTATCAGCAGCCGCAGGATGAGATGCAGGCCCGTTTCTCAATGAATTACTGCGTGGCGGTCATGCTGGAAAAAGGCGCCCTCAGCGTCGCTGACTTTACCCGGCAACAGGTGCGGCAGCAGGCCGATGCGGCAAAACTGGCGCGGGTTTCGATGAGCAGCTGGAGTGCCGCCGAGGAAGCTGAACAGCCCAATCTGCCGCATATTGTCACTATTATGCTGAAAGATGGCCGCCAGCTCAGCGCGCAACGCCTGAGTGCCAAAGGTTCGTTGACGGAGCCTTTCAGTGCGACAGATAAGCAGCAAAAATTTGCCGATTGTTGCGGACGGTTACGCGGTTTTGAAGAGATCTGGCAACGACTGGGGAATTTACAGCAGGAGAGTCAGCTGGGATTTTTACGCAAGATGATGGTTTGAACTTATGCTCTCCCCCAACAAGTGGGGGAGAGCATAACAGGATTAAACCGCGGTCTGGAAAATCACACCATCAGCTTTATCAGTGTACTGGCCCAGCTGGTCAAAGTTCAGATAACGATAGGTATCTACCGCCGTCTTATCCACCTGCGCCATAAACTGCTGGTACTCTTCCGGCGTCGGCAGCTTGCCAAGCAGTGAAGCAATCGCCGCCAGCTCCGCTGACGCCAGATAGACGTTAGCGCCGTTACCTAAACGGTTCGGGAAGTTACGGGTCGAGGTGGAAACCACCGTTGAGCCATCGGAGACACGCGCCTGGTTACCCATGCAGAGTGAACATCCGGGGATCTCAACGCGCGCACCGCTCTTACCAAACACGCTGTAGTAACCCTCTTCGGTCAGCTGCGCCGCATCCATCTTGGTTGGCGGCGCCACCCACAGACGGGTTGGCAACTGGCCTTTATGGGCGTCCAGCAGTTTACCGGCGGCACGGAAATGGCCAATGTTGGTCATACAGGAACCGATAAACACCTCATCGATCTTCTCACCCTGAACCTCAGACAGCAGACGCGCATCGTCAGGATCGTTGGGCGCGCAAAGGATCGGCTCTTTGATATCCGCCAGATCGATATCGATCACCGCGGCGTATTCCGCATCGGCATCGCCTTCCAGCAACTGTGGATCTTCCAGCCATTTCTGCATGCCCTGGACACGGCGCTCCAGCGTACGACGATCGCCATAGCCTTCGGAGATCATCCACTTCAGCAGCACAATGTTGGAGTTCAGGTATTCGATAATCGGCGCTTTGTCGAGCTTAATGGTACAGCCGGCAGCAGAACGCTCGGCGGACGCATCGGACAGCTCAAATGCCTGCTCAACTTTCAGATCCGGCAAACCTTCGATTTCGAGAATGCGGCCAGAGAAGATGTTTTTCTTCCCTTTTTTCTCCACGGTCAGCAGACCCGCTTTGATCGCATACAGCGGGATCGCATGCACCAGATCGCGCAGGGTGATGCCCGGCTGCATTTTCCCTTTAAAACGCACCAGTACCGATTCCGGCATATCCAGCGGCATCACGCCGGTGGCGGCGGCAAATGCCACCAGACCGGAACCCGCCGGGAATGAGATACCAATCGGGAAACGGGTATGGGAGTCGCCACCGGTACCAACGGTATCCGGCAGCAGCATACGGTTCAGCCAGCTGTGGATAATCCCGTCGCCCGGGCGCAGTGAAACACCGCCACGGTTCATAATAAAGTCTGGCAGCGTATGGTGGGTGCTGACGTCAACCGGCTTCGGATAGGCTGCGGTGTGGCAGAATGACTGCATCACCAGGTCCGCAGAGAAACCGAGGCAAGCGAGGTCTTTCAGCTCATCACGCGTCATCGGACCGGTAGTATCCTGCGAACCGACTGAAGTCATTTTAGGTTCGCAATACTGACCAGGACGTACGCCAGCCGTACCACAGGCGCGACCGACCATTTTCTGCGCCAGCGAGTAGCCGCGGCTGCTCTCGGCCACATCTTTCGCCACACGGAATACTTCACTCACCGGCAGACCCAGTGATTCACGGGCTTTAGTGGTCAGACCGCGACCGATAATTAACGGTATACGGCCACCGGCACGCACTTCGTCCAGCAGCACTTCGGTTTTCAGTTCGAAGTTTGCCAGCAACTCATTGGTGTCATGGTTACGCAGCTCGCCTTGGTACGGCCAGATATCGATCACGTCGCCAGTGTTCAGCTTGTCGACATCGACTTCAATTGGCAGCGCACCGGCATCTTCCATCGTGTTGAAGAAGATTGGCGCAATTTTACCGCCCAGCACCACACCGCCGCCCTTCTTGTTTGGCACAAACGGCAGGTCATCGCCCATAAACCACAGCACCGAGTTGGTGGCGGATTTACGTGATGAACCGGTACCCACCACGTCACCGACGTAAGCGAGAGGGAAACCTTTAGTATTGAGCGCATCGAGCTGCTTAATCGGGCCGACGTTGCCAGCATCGTCGGGTTCGATACCTTCACGGGCATTTTTCAGCATTGCCAGCGCATGCAGCGGAATATCCGGGCGAGACCAGGCATCGGGCGCCGGGGAGAGGTCATCGGTATTGGTTTCACCGGTGACTTTAAATACGGTAACGGTAATCTTTTCAGCCAGCGGCGGACGCGAGAGATACCAGTCGGCATCAGCCCAGGATTGTACTACCTGGCGGGCATGCGGGTTGCCAGCTTTGGCTTTCTCTTCAACGTCGTAGAAGCTGTCAAACATCAGCAGCGTGTGGGATAACGCTTTGGCAGCAATCGGCGCCAGGCTTTCATCATCGAGGGCATCGATCAGCGGATGGATATTATAACCACCCTGCATGGTACCCAGCAGTTCTACCGCTTTTTCAGGCGTAACCAGAGGAGAGGTAGCTTCGCGTTTGGCGATAGCCGCGAGGAAACCGGCTTTCACATAGGCCGCTTCATCAACGCCTGGCGGCACTCGATTAATTAACAGATCGGACAGGAATTCTTCTTCACCTGCGGGTGGGTTTTTTAGCAGTTCAACCAGCGCGGCCATTTGGGAAGCATCTAACGGTTTAGGAACAATCCCTTCGGCAGCACGCTCGGCAACGTGCTTACGGTATTCTTCTAGCACGACGTTCTCCTCGCTCTCATTGTATTTGGCTTTCCGGCCACCTTTTTTCACGTCGACGTGAGTAACAATCCTTGTCCGGGTTTTGCATAGGGTAAGGTGCCCGGTTTCGCGAGGGCCAGCATATCAGGATTTCGTTCGCTTGTTAATCTGTTTACAAAAAAGCAACATTATCTGGTGCGCTGCAACAATTACCGGATAAACAAGCGGATCGCTGGTCCCATGCGGCCCGGACACACCTGCATACGGCAGGTTCGCGCTATCGATTTGACCATAACCTTTAACCGTTTGTCATAAAGTATTTACTTACTTTTGGTTATCGGTTCGCCGTTCAGCGTCGCCACGCGCCAGCGACAAATGGCGCTATTTTGGTTGAATTTTCGCCATCTGCCTGCGATAAAAAACGGACGGGGCCTGGCTGGCTGGCAATCCACAATAAACCTTATCGCCATGGAGTGGCAACGATGACCAACAGTATCCACCGCAGCTGCTCCGGCTCACCGGCTGACATCCCGCCGGCAGCTGCCCGGCAACGCATGCTGGTAAGTAACCTAACCCGGATTAGGCAAACGCCGCTCAGCTTGCCCGCACCGGCGCAGTGCCAGCCTGCGCCGGTGACTATCCAGCCCGATATCCCCGCCGGACTGACGCCGGTTGGCGAAGCGACCTGGGAGAGAATCATCTCCGGCCAGTATAAAAAAGAACCCGACCAGACGCCGCTCGACCATGCAAAGCGCCTCGCCAGACTGGCCAGCGGCATTACCCACCGCGATCTGGCCCGTCTGAGCGGAGCGGACCTCAGCCTGCTACTGCAGAAGATTAAGCTGAGAGATCTGAAACTGTCAGAAGCAGGTCTGAAGGTGCAAAAATTAGTCATCGCTGCGGGGAGCGACTACGCCCGACAACAGAATGAGAGTCGCCGTGAGCATGCCCGCCGACTGAAAAACCAGTTTAGCGATTTAACGCGCACCGATGCCTTATTAATCACCGGCGAACGGCGCGGTAATCTGCGCAACGTATCAGAATTTATTACCCAGCCGTTGTCCGCCAGCGGCAGGGAGGTGCAGAAAAAGATCGCCGCCGGCGAATACCAGCGCGCGGGGTTTCGTAATAACCTCGCCTTTGCCGTGTGGATCAAAGAACGGCACCCCCAACTGAGCGCAGCGGATGCTTCGATCCTCACCCACGCGCCGCTCGGCAGCCTGGAAAATAACTGGGCATTTACCCCGTGGCAGCTTTCCGCACGGGCGCAGGAAATTCAGCAGCTGATGGCCTCGCCGGCAGCCAGCCTCTATAAAAGAGGAACCGAATCGCTGGTGGTCTGGTTAAGAAGGCTGCGTAAATTACTTCCGGAGCTTTCCAATCGGGAAATCTCCATCCTGGCGAAAGTGGATCCCGCTATGTTGCCGAACATCCCGGAATTTATCCGCACCATGACCGCGGTCGGTGAGCGGATCCAGAGGATACTGGCTTCAGAACATCCGGGCGCTTACCAGCCAGCCGCGCAGGAAGACAATATCAGCTGGATTAAACGCATAAAACGTGAACTGGAGCCGCAACTGCCGATCGCGGATGCCGCGAAGCTGACGGGCGAGCTGGTCAATAGTTTACGCCTGGAGCCGGAGTTCTATACCACGCGGATGTCGCAGCTGGAACACACCATTATGACGATTCAGCAATCCGATATCCCCGGGCATTACGCCAGATATGATGATGAAACGCAGGAAATGTTTATGCTGCGGCTGCGAGGAATGCACCCCAGTCTCACGGTGCTTGAGCTGTCGCGGCGCAGCGGAATGTCGATTCCTGCGGTACGCAGAGAACTGCGCCGCCATAAACCTTCGCCGCCCGGAGCGGCAGCCACGAAGTTACTCAGTAATCAAGGCCCCCCCGACCCGGCGGCCAAAACCGCCGGCAGCGAACTACGTCCAGCTCCCGGGTTAACCTCCTGGCTGGTTACCCCCGTCACGGTTTATCCGCGGTACGAGAACGACTATGCGCGCGCCCAATGGACCGATCCGGCGTTTATCGACTGGCAACTGAGGAATCAGGGATTCCAGCGTATTCCGAACAATTCTTCAACCGGAGACGGATACGCCAACTGTCTGCTGATTGCGCTACTGCAGCATGCCACGGGCTATTACTGGCTGCATAATCCGGCTATCAATGCCCATATCGCCAGAGCGGCAAATAACTATCGACAATGGCTGCGCTATTTTGGCTGGGAGTATCATCCCAGCGGTTTTACTGATGACGGCTATATGGCCTTTGGCAACCATGGGGAGCAGGTTCAGGGCGCCGCCGCCGCGTTGATCAATATGATCAATAACGATTTGCTGGCACAGGGAGAACGCCCATTACGGGTGGTTAACCACAGTTTTGCCGCCGGTCAGGAATTTACCGAACAGCTTGGTTCGCAGGCGGAAAATGCGCGCGTGGTGCATATCGTCAATACCGGCCAGCATTATGAAGCCCTGATTCGGCGACCAGACCCGGCGCGGGCCACCGCGGTATGATCATCTGCGGAAATCTCCACACCTGATTGCGGCAAAGGAGTTGCAATGATAAACAGCATGCCGGCAGACATCACTTGCAGCCAGCTGTTCAGCGCGCAAGAGAGCCGCAATGGCGGCCTGCTCGCCAGGCAACTGATTGCCGTATCACAAAGCCCGCAACGCATCGCGCCGCAGCCGCCCGCTGCGCCGCGATCTTTTGCCGCGCGGATCGCCAGAAAAAACCGGCTGACGGCACGGGTATATGCGAAAAGAAAAAACGAGACGCTGGAACAATGGGCATTCCGCCTCAGTATACTGCTGCCGGCATTATCCCTGCATATCATTCTGGCGCTGACCGGCGCAGATGCGACGCAATTACAACGGCAGCTGGATTTTAATACGCTGTTTTTAAGCGAAGTCGGACGCGAGATCCAGAGCATTCTCGAGTCCGATCATCCCGGTGACTTCCAGCGCAAACCGTTTGAGCCAGCCAGAGTATGGGCGACGCGATTAAAAGAGCTCCGGCCAATGTTATCGCGCAATGAAGCATCACTATTTACCGGCGCCTCGGTGTCGAGCCTGCGTAATATTAAAGCGTTTAATCATGAGCCGCTCTCTGCCGCCGGTGTGGAAGTGCAGGCTTTTCTGAACAGCGCTGAAGGCCGGGAATATGCCAGAGGCGCAGATAACAACGATGTGCAGCGGGCGGTAAAACTTAAACAGCGCTTTAAGCAGCTTCCTGTCCGCGACGCCGCGCTGCTGACCGGCGCCAATCCCGGTTCACTGGCTAATTGTGCGGTATTCAGAAACCATAAACTAAGCGCGATCGGTAACAAAATCCTGCACAGCCTGCATCACGATCCCTGCAGTGAGTACACAGCGAAGATAAACAACAATCCACTGCGGTGGGCACTGCAACTGAAGGAGTTGGAACCGCAATTAACCCGCAATGACGCCATTGCCATTACTCAGGTAAATGCTTCATCGCTGAAAAACCGCCCCGAGTTTCTCACCCGCGGCTTGTCCGACGCCGGCAGAAAAATCAGGGCGATCCTTGACTCCCCCTGGCCGGGAATATACCGCCGGAGCGAGCACGAACTCCCGCTTGACTGGGCGGTACGGCTTCGGCAGCGAGTGCCGCTGCTGACGCTGGAAGATTGCATGATCCTGACCGGATGCAATGCCTCTTCGCTGCGCGGGCGCATGACGTTTTACACACCGCGACTTTCTCCCGCCGGGCGGATGCTGCAGGTGAAACTGGCTGGGGCCAATCCCGGTATCTACCGGCGCGATGACCATGAATCGCCGGGGGAGTGGGGAACCCGCCTGATCAGGCTGATTCGCGGATTAAAGCATAAAGACGTGGCGATTCTGCTGCAGCAGGAAGCCCTGTCCGCCCGCTATCATTCCGCCACTGCCAGTGAACCGGAGGAGATCACCGACATTATTAACCGCGAAATTGACCGCTACCAACAGGGAGCCGCCACTCCGGCAGCGGTGAGAGAGCTCTTCAGCCGAGCGCCCTCCCCTGCGATTTCCGAGATCCTTGCCGCCGAAACGGTACGTTACCAGCTGGGAGCCGCCACCCCGCAGGTAGTAAGAGAGCTGTTTAGCAATGTCGCCTCACCGGCCACCAGCTGGATTAGCGACCAGGAAAATGAAAGCCACAACATCGCCACGCCATTATCGCCACTGGTGGTCGCCGAAAGCGCCTGGGCAACCGCACAGACTGTCGATTCACAACTGATGCAGCAAGTGATGCTGACGCAGGGGCTGATTAGCGTGCCAAATAATGCTGATACCGGCACGCAATTTCGCAATTGCCTGCTGATCGCACTGCTGCAGCACGCTACCGGTGACTACAGCCAGAGCGATGCGATTAATGCCCAGGTCAATTACTACCGGCAACGACTGATTGAACTCGGCTGGCTGTGCCATAACAGCGGCTTTGAGGAGGATGGCTATATGGCATTTGGCCACGAGAACGACGCGACACAGGGTGCGGCGGCGGCGGTGATTGAACTACTCAATCAGGATTTAATCCGCATGAATCTGAGTCCGTTAGCGGTGATTAACCACAGCTTTGCCGGCGACCGGGAATATCTTGATGTCCTCGGTTCTCAGGCCGCCTGCGCCCGCAAGGTGCATATTCTGAATAGCGGGCAGCACTTTGAGGCGCTGGTGCCAATCAACTTCACCGATGGCGGAAAAGATTATTACCACGCGGCAGAATCAATAAACGCGCACAACATCAATTCACTGCCATCGGCAAGATGCTGATCAAGGGGAAAATTCGCGTCTTAATTAGTCATGATCCACCAGCGAGAATTCCAGCGCGTTATAACGTTCGCCCATCACATTACCGGGGCTGAACAGCGTATCAAGGGTAGCGATATCCGCCGTAGCCAGGGTTAACTCCACCGCGCGGCAGTTATCTTCCAGATGGGCAATCTGCCGCGCGCCCGGAATCGGCACAATATGCGCGCCCTGCGCCAGTACCCACGCCAGCGCCAGCTGGGCGGCGGAACAGTGGTAACCGAGTGCCATTTCACTTAACTGCTGCACCAGACGCTGGTTATGTTCCAGCGCCTGCTGCTGAAAACGCGGCAAACCGCGGCGATAGTCGTCAGCATCAAGGGTAGACGGATCGGGCATTTTACCTGACAGAAAACCGCGTCCCAGCGGACTGTAAGGAACAAAGCCGACATTCAGTTGCTGGCAGGCCGCCAGAATGCCCTGTTCCGGATCGCGACTCCACAGCGAGTACTCACTCTGCACGGCGCTGATCGGATGCACCGCGCAGGCGCGGGTTAAGGTGGCGACGGAAACTTCCGATAAGCCGAGATGCAGTGCTTTACCTTCACGGACCAGATCGGCCATGACGCCAACCACGTCTTCAACCGGCACTGCGGGATCGATTCGATGCTGATACAGCAGATCGATGGCGTCGATATCCAGCCGCCGCAGCGAAGCTTCAACCCTCTGGCGAATACTCTCCGGCTTGCTGTTCACCCCGACAATCCGCTGCCAGCCTTCGCCGTGTTCGGTAATATCGAAACCAAATTTGGTCGCCACTTTAATCTTACCGCCACGCCCTTTTAACGCTTTACCAATCAGCGTTTCGTTGGTGAAGGGGCCATAGACTTCTGCGGTATCGAGAAAATCGACGCCGAGATCAAATGCACGATGCAGGGTCGCAATCGCCTGCTGCTCATCGGATTTACCATAGGCAAAGCTCATGCCCATACAGCCGAGGCCAATGGCTGATACTTCAAAGTTTTCACTACCCAATACTCTGCGCTTCATGATGTTTATCCTGTTAAGTGGCGACAGAGCAGTTATACTTCCCTGGGTAATTTTCAACAATTGATGCTTATTAAGTGCATTAGTGAATAAAAATCACCAATATGAAAAATCGCGCCACCCTGCAGGAACTGGAGATTTTCGCCGCTATCGCCCGGCACCTGAGCTTTCGCAAAGCCGCCGAAGAGCGTAACGTCACTCCGTCGACGCTTAGCCATGCCATGACCCAGCTGGAACAACGTATTGGCCTGCGTCTGCTGCAACGCACCACACGCAGTGTGGCGCTGACCGAGGCAGGACAGGCGTTTTTGCTGCGGATCCAGCCGGCGATCAACGACCTTACCGATGCGGTGGACGATCTGAATAGCTGGCGTGCCGAACCGCGCGGCACATTAAAGCTCAATATGCCGCGTGCAGCGGAAGCACTGTACTTCAGCGATCTACTGCTGCCGTTTAAACAGGCGTATCCCGATATTACGCTGGAGATCGCCAGCAACGATGGCTTCGTCAATATTGTCGAGCAGGGGTTTGATGCCGGGGTACGTTACGGTAATGAGATTGCTCAGGATATGATCGCCATCCCCTTTGGCCCGGCTTTACATCTGATTGCCGTTGCCAGCCCCGATTTTATTGCCGCTTACGGACGGCCAGCGCAACCGGAAGATCTGCTTCATTTCCCCTGTATTCAGCGCCGGTTCGCCAGCGGCAAACTATACAAATGGGAGTTTGTCCGCCAGCAACAGCAACTGGAGATCGCGGTACGCGGCGATCTGATTCTGGATAATGACCACACGATGATCGCGGCGGCCTGCGCCGCAGCCGGTATTGCCTTTCTGCATCGGGAATCGGTCAGGCAGGCGCTGGCGACGGGCCAGCTGGTCGCCCTGCTGGAGGAGTTCAGCATTGAGATGGGCGGTTTATCGCTCTACTATCCGGGCCGCAAATACCTTGCCACCCCGCTGCGCCACTTTATTAGCTGGCTGCAGCAGTACAATCAGCAGCGACTTAAAAACTAATTGAACGTCGTTGAAGTGTGGTTAAGAAAGCCCGATTTACAGCATAACGAGTCGGCTGTATAGTGCGTCTCGCAAATTCTTTTGGAGAAACCTTTTTTGGACAGTCATCGATCTAATTAAGGCAAGCCTGTTGCTTGCCGCCCTGGCAAGCAGCGATGTTATCACTCGTCTGCTTCTCCATTTAATAACCAGACGAGTCATCAAAATGCTGAACTTTACCCATACCCTTTTTCCTCCGGGCTGATGCCCCCCTGCTCGCTGCTGCGCCTTTGGCACTGCGGTGGGTTAGCGATGCCGTTTTTCACGCTTTTACCATTATCAGCTACTGATAATTAAGGAGTCCCTATGGACGAGCACCCCAGTACGCAACGTAATCCGCGTTGCGAGGGAGCAGTGAGCTAGTTCCTTTCCCATCTGCAACGCATCTCATTTTTTTCACGACGATCTCGCCTTGTGAGAGGTTGCCGTGCGCACTGTTTGGAGTAATCAGAGATGACTCAGATGATCGATATCGCGCAACAAGCGCCCCGCCAGGCTAAAAACCGCAGCAAAGAGTGGCCGATCGCCAATGAGGCACAGGTCAGCCTCGACAGCACTTTTGCCACCCTGAATACCAGCCCGGAGGGACTGAGTAGCCGGCAGGCAGAGGCACGTCTGCAGCAGTTTGGTCTGAATCAGGTCGCCCAGGAAACAGCGCCCCATGCCATGATTCAGCTGCTAATGGCCTTTAACAACCCGTTTATTTTTGTGCTGGTGGGACTCGCTGGTATCAGTTTCTTCACCGACTACTGGCTGCCCGCACAGCGCGGTGAAGAAACCGATCTGACCGGCGTAATCATTATGCTGGCGATGGTCACCCTGAGCGGCGTGCTGCGTTTCTGGCAGGAGTTCCGTACCAATAAAGCGGCTGATGCCCTGAAATCCCTGGTGCGTACTCAGGTCACCACCCGCCGCCGTCATAACGATAGCAACAAACCACAATGGATCTACGTCAACCAGCAACAACTGGTGCCGGGAGATATTATCTCGCTGTCAGCTGGCGATATTATTCCCGCCGATATTAAGCTGGTTGAATCGCACGATCTGCTGGTCAGCCAGGCCGCACTAACCGGTGAAGCGCTGCCGGTGGAAAAGTTCTGCCTTGCGGAACAGGCGCAAACGCCGCACAGCATCGGTGAAGGCGCCCTGCCCGGTTTACCGAATATCTGCCTGATGGGGACCAACGTGGTCAGCGGTCACGCCACGGCGGTGGTGGTCGCCACCGGTAATCAGAGCTGGTTTGGTTCGCTGGCGAAAAATATCGTCGGCAAACGCGCGCCTACCGCCTTTGACCGTGGCGTCAACAGCGTCAGCTGGCTGCTGATCCGCTTTATGTTCATTATGGTACCGGTGGTGCTGGTGATTAACGGCATGACCAAAGGCGACTGGCTGGATGCCACGCTGTTTGCGGTAGCGGTAGCGGTCGGTTTAACCCCGGAAATGCTGCCGATGATCGTCAGCACCAATCTGGCGAAAGGCGCGATGGTGATGGCGCGGCGCAAAGTAGTGGTAAAACGGCTCAATGCCATCCAGAACTTCGGCGCCATGGATGTACTCTGCACCGATAAAACCGGCACGCTGACGCAGGACCATATTGCGCTGGAGCATCATCTGGATATTTTCGGCCGCTCCAGCCGTCAGGTGTTGCATCTGGCGTGGCTGAACAGTTTTCATCAGAACGGACTGAAAAATCTGATGGACCGCGCGGTGCTGGAGTTTGCCCGTCGGCATGATGATTTACCGCATAATCTGCGCAAAGTCGATGAATTACCGTTCGATTTCACCCGACGTCGCCTCTCCGTTTCCCTGAGTGATGACCAGGGGCAGCACCAGTTGATCTGTAAGGGGGCGGTAGAAGAGATGCTGGCGATCGCCACCCATCTGCAGCAGGGCGATCAGGTGGTGGCGATGGATCAGCGCTGGCGTGAAGAAATTATGCAGCGCGCGGCGCAGCTTAATCAGCAGGGCTACCGTGTACTGTTAATCGCCACGCGTCAGCTGGAAGCGCGCGGCTGGCACCAGCGCCTGACGCCCGACGATGAGCGTGACTTAATCCTGTGCGGCATGCTGACGTTTCTCGATCCGGCGAAAGAGAGTGCGGCGGAGGCCATTCGCGCCCTGCAGGATAATGGCGTGCAGATTAAAGTGCTGACCGGTGATAACCCGCTGATCACGGCAAAAATCTGCCGGGATTTAGCGCTGGACCCTGGTGTGCCGTTGCTGGGTGATGAGATCGAGCAGCTTAGCGATGCACAATTGAAGTCACGGGTTGAGCTGCACACCATCTTTGCCAAACTGACCCCGTCGCAAAAAGAGCGGGTGGTTACCCTGCTGCAGGGAAACGGGCACACCGTCGGCTTCCTTGGCGATGGCATTAACGATGCTGCGGCGCTGCGCGCGGCGGACGTCGGTATTTCTGTCGACAGCGCGACGGATATCGCTAAAGAATCAGCAGATATTATTTTGCTGGAAAAGAGCCTGCTGGTACTGGAGCAAGGCGTTATGGTGGGTCGCCAGACCTTTGGCAATATTATTAAATATCTCAATATTACCGCCAGCTCTAACTTTGGTAATGTCTTTTCAATCCTGGTCGCCAGCGCCTTTATTCCTTTTTTACCGATGCTGGCGATTCAGTTGCTGCTGCAAAACCTGATTTATGATATCTCCCAGCTGGCGCTGCCATGGGATAAAATGGATAAAGAATTTGTGCGCAAACCGCGCAAATGGGATGCCAAAAACATCGGACGCTTTATGCTGTGGATGGGGCCAACCTCCTCGGTGTTTGATATCGCCACTTTCGCGTTAATGTGGCATATCTTTGGCGCCCACAGTGCCGATCATCAGGCACTGTTCCAGTCCGGCTGGTTTATTGAAGGCTTGTTATCACAAACCTTAGTTGTCCATATGTTACGCACCCAGAAGATTCCGTTTATCCAGGCGCGCGCCACATGGCCAATTATGCTGACCACGCTGCTGGTGGTGATAATCGGGATTGGTTTACCGTTTTCACCGATCAATAGCTGGTTTGGTTTGCAGTCGCTGCCGCTGAGTTACTTCCCATGGCTACTGACGATCCTGCTGGGTTATTGCCTGCTCAGCCAGGGTATGAAACAGCTGTATATGCGTAAATTCGGTCAGTGGTTTTAATCCGCTATTCGTCAGCTACGGGAGGCTATGCCTCCCGTATAAAAACATTCCAGTCAAATTATATTCCTAAAAATAATTATCAGATATTTTTTAAATAACCATCACACTTTTCTGTCACTCCCCTCTTGATTAAATTTTACCCGTGCTATTTTTCCTGCAGAACATCACTTCAGGGAGATACAGACGATGATCACGGAAGAAGGAACTTCCCGCCGCCTGACGCTGGGAGAAGTAAATATATCCGGATCATTATTTCAGAATGCCATAGTGTACTCTGGCTGATTTCTCTATGGAGCAGTAGGCGTCGATAATTACCGACTACTATATCCTTACAAACTTCGGATTTAACAAATGGAATGATAGTAAATTATTCACTGGAATTATTGGACCGGACCTGGTTAATCAATATGAAAAAACATTGATCTTTTTTCTTAACGACCCAAAAGACAGGAGAAGCCGGTGGAAATGAAAAAAGCGATAATTACCCTAACTTGCTGTCTATTGACGGGTTGTTTTATTCATCCAATGCCATTCAGAACCGCTGTCACCTCGCTAAAAACCGACGGACAACCCTGTTTTAAAATAAAAACAGAGTCGGTCACGGCGAATAATCAGTCTCGCATACTCAGCATTGTCGTCAATAAAGAGTTTGCGGACGGTCATATGCACGAGATATGGAGTGAACGTCAGCACGAATTTCCGATAAAAATGGTCATCCCAGGACAATGCATTCCGGTCGGCTATCATTTTCGGCCTTATCAGAAATACAGCGTCACCATCTACACGATGGTGCCGCCTGATAAAGTAGAAACCAAGCGCTTCTGGCGGTCTGAATTCCAGCTACAAGATCTGCAGCCAGAGTAAATCCGGCTGCCAGGTTATACCCGGCTAAGCCTGGGTATGAAACAGCTGTATATGCGTAAATTCGGTCAGTGATTTTAATCCGCTATTAGTCAGCTGCGGGAGGCGATGCCTTCTGTATAAATACATTCCAGTAAAATTATATCTCTAAAAATAATTATCAGATATTTTTTAAATAACCATCACACTTTTCTGTTATTCCACTCTTAATTAAATTTTACCTGTGCTATTATTCCTGCAGAACATCACTTCAGGGAGATAAAAACGATGATCACGGAAGAAGGAACTTCCCGCCGCCTGACGCATGGAGAAATAAACATATCCGGATCATTATTTCAGAATGCCATTGATTACCGCCGGGTCAGAGTTCATCACGGCGGCTACTTTCCCTTTGGGCTGCAAAATGCGGATACCGCCGTGACACCGAATGGTGAAATGTACTGGCCAACGAAACACTATAAGGAAGATTTTACTAAAAGTCAGGATGACACATATAAATACCAGTGGTGGTTTATCCATGAGATGACACATGTCTGGCAATATCAAATGGGCATGAATGTACGAACGCGTGGCCTGATAAGTTGGGCAGTAGAATACAAATACTCATTACCGCTCGATTATACCTTAGCAGACTATCCTATGGAGCAGCAAGCATCAATCATTGCTGACTACTTTACTCTCAGAGACTTTGGCTTAAACGTATGGCTAAGAAATAAATTATTCAATGGCATTGCTGGGCCTGATTTACTTAATAAGTATAAAAGTATATTAATCTGGTTTCTTAACGACCCCAGAGACAGGAGATGCTTGTGGAAATAAAACAGACCTCTATTATATTATGCTGCACTATATTGACGGGTTGTTTTATTCATCCAATGCCAATCAGATCCGCCATTATATCACTTAAAACAGATGGGCAACCTTGCTTCAAAGTTAAAAAAGAGTCGGTAACTGCTAATAATCAGTCACGAATACTGGATATCGTTGTACATAAGCTTTTTAAAGATGGAGATATGCATGAGGTATGGAGCAGCAACGATCTCCATTATCCCATTAAGGTAGTGGTGCCGGGGCAGTGCATCCCGGTAGAGTACCATTTTGAGCCATATCAGAAATACAGTGTCACCATCTACACCATTGTGCCACCGGATAAAGTGGAAACGAAACGTTTCTGGGGCGCTGAGTTCCAGCTACAAGACCTGCAGCCAGAGTATATAATTAAGCGATAACTATAAGCGAAGGGCTAGCCATCCGTATTTATCATCATGTTACCAAGCCACTCTCTGCAGATAATACCATCGTTACTGCTGATAACACCTTTCATATTAATAATAAGAGGGTTAATTATGAGTGATATTACAATATCATCAACCACGCCTCCGGTGGTTGCATATCATAATAGCGCGGCCGGTAAATCTGCCGAAGCCAGCAACAAATTTGACCGGTATGAAATAACCGACGCCAAACTGGTAAACAGACTGGAAAAAGAGATGAACAGCAATGATTACTTCTGTTTTTCCCATGCGAATTCCGACACCGGAATCAGGGCACTGGCGCAAGAGATTCGCCTGCGGCGGGACTTGCTACTCACGGAGGCAAAAGAGTATTTCAACCACTGGACGCCCTCTTCCAGAGAAGTACCGAATGTTCATAACACGCAGGAAATGATCGGTGAAACCACTAAGGCGGGTAATGGCATGGTTTTCGCCAGCAATGGCGAGACCAAACAGTGCCACCAGTTTCTGATTAAAAATATGCAGGCATTTGCCGATGCCGGCGTCAAAACGCTGTATATGGAACATCTGATACGAGAGTTACATCAGGATTACCTTGACGCGTATGCCGATCCGGCCCATGCCATACCAGACGAGCTCGCCAGTTATCTTGATGATCTCACGAGAAAATATAACAGACATGTCAGTAATGACGAGCAACGCCTGCCCGAAAACAGCTTTCGTCAGGTCGTTGAAGCCGCGCATCAGGCAGGAATAAACATTGTCGCCATTGGTTGTGCCGCCACGGCATTAAAAGAAGAGACCTATATGCCGGCCAACCGACAGAATGCTTATCTGCCTGGCGATAACGCCGATCATTTTGATCATCCCGCGATGCAAAACTTTTATGCCAGCAGGGTGATTGAGCATTATCAGCAGCAGCATAACAGCGGTAAGTTTATCGCGCTTACCGGTATCAGCCATTTAAATACCACCACCTTTGGTGAAGAGCCGGCGTTACAGGCCGGTTTTACCAGCCGTTATGGTCCGTCTCTGCCGCAGGTCGCCGGTATTGCCGAATTAACCGCAAGCTTCAGTGTATTAATTACCAAAGGTGACAGTGCTGACGGTAATAACCATGCTTTTCGTGGCCAGACAATTGAAGTGGCAGGACGGGGAAGTAATAACTATCCGTTATACAGTAAATTTACCCCCGATCTGATACAGGAAGTGTAGATCAGCGCGACGCTGACTTTCAATTTCAGGATTTGCCAGCGGAATAAAAAACGGCCCCCGTAAAGGGAGCCGTTTTCAGCCGGAAACGAAAAGTTATTTCTTTTTCGCTTTCGGGTTTGGCAGGTCGGTAATGCTACCTTCGAAAATCTCAGCCGCCAGACCAACAGATTCATGCAGCGTTGGGTGCGCATGAATGGTCAGGGCGATATCTTCCGCATCACAACCCATCTCAATCGCCAGACCGATTTCACCCAGCAGCTCGCCGCCGTTAGTACCGACAATCGCGCCACCGATCAGCCGGTGCGTCTCTTTGTCGAAAATCAGTTTGGTCATACCGTCTGCACAGTCAGAAGCAATGGCGCGACCAGAAGCTGCCCACGGGAAGGTGGAAACTTCGTAGCTGATGCCTTTCTCTTTGGCTTCTTTCTCAGTCAGACCGACCCAGGCAACTTCTGGCTCAGTATAAGCAATAGACGGAATGACCTTCGGATCGAAGTAGTGTTTCTTACCGGAGATCACTTCTGCCGCAACATGGCCTTCGTGAACACCCTTGTGTGCCAGCATTGGCTGACCAACAATGTCACCGATAGCATAGATATGCGGTACATTGGTGCGCATCTGCTTGTCGACGCGGATAAAGCCGCGCTCGTCAACTTCAACGCCCGCCTGGCCGGCATCCAGCAGTTTACCGTTTGGTACACGACCGATAGCAACCAGTACCGCATCATAACGCTGTGGCTCTGCAGGCGCTTTTTTGCCTTCCATCGTTACGTAGATGCCATCTTCTTTAGCTTCTACCGCAGTAACTTTGGTTTCCAGCATCAGATTAAACTGCTTGCTGATACGCTTGGTGAACACTTTCACCACGTCTTTATCAGCCGCCGGGATCACCTGGTCGAACATCTCAACCACGTCGATCTTCGAACCCAGCGCATGATAGACGGTACCCATTTCCAGGCCGATAATCCCACCGCCCATCACCAGCAGACGCTCAGGAACCTGTTTCAGTTCCAGCGCATCGGTAGAATCCCAAACGCGTGGGTCTTCATGCGGGATAAATGGCAGCTGAATTGGACGTGAGCCCGCAGCGATAATGGCATTGTCGAAGTTAATGGTAGTCGCACCATTTTCACCTTCAACCACCAGCGTGTTAGAACCGGTGAATTTACCCAGACCGGTGACCACTTTTACTTTGCGGCCTTTCGCCATCCCCGCCAGACCACCGGTCAGCTGATTGATGACTTTCTCTTTCCAGGTACGAATCTTGTCGATATCAGTCGTTGGCTTACCAAAAACGATACCGTGTTCTTCCAGCGCTTTCGCTTCTTCAATCACTTTCGCGACGTGCAGCAACGCTTTAGAAGGGATACAGCCGACGTTCAGACAAACACCACCGAGGGTACTGAAACGCTCTACGATGACGGTCTCCAGACCTAAATCAGCGCAACGGAAGGCTGCAGAGTAACCTGCAGGTCCAGCCCCAACTACCACGACCTGAGTTTTAATCTCTGTACTCATCATGACCTCTTTGATTAGCGATCCGGCGGGTCAGACGTTCTTATTATTGCCCTTGTTCCACCGGGACATATTCATCGCACGAGTTTACAGAATTGTTAACAGACTGCAAACCGCTTGGTTTCCCGGATGTCACTTCCCATCCGGGAACCTATGCTGCGGCCGGCACAGGCGCCGGCCGGTTAACTTACATCACCAGGCGGCGAATATCAGCCATGATGGTGCCGATGTAAGCGGCAAAACGCGCACCCGCTGCGCCATCGATCACCCGATGGTCGAAGGAGAGTGACAGAGGCAGCATCAGGCGCGGTACAAACTCTTTACCGTTCCAGACCGGCTTCATCGATGATTTAGACACACCGAGGATCGCCACTTCCGGCGCATTGACGATTGGGGTAAATGCCGTACCGCCAATACCGCCAAGGCTGGAGATGGTGAAACAACCGCCCTGCATATCAGAAGCAGTCAGCTTACCATCACGGGCCTTCTTCGAGATCACCGCCAGTTCGCGCGACAGCTCAACAATACCTTTCTTGTTGACGTCACGGAATACCGGAACTACCAGACCGTTAGGTGTATCAACTGCCACACCGATATTGATGTATTTCTTCAGCGTCAGTTTCTGGCCATCTTCCGACAGCGAACTGTTGAAACGTGGGAACTCTTCCAGCGCTTTGGCAGCCGCTTTCATCAGGAACACCAGTGGGGTGATCTTCAGATCCTGTTTCTTCTTCTCAGCTTCGGTGTTCTGCTGCTTACGGAAGTTTTCCACATCAGTAATATCAGCTTCATCGTGCTGAGTAACGTGTGGGATAACCACCCAGTTACGGCTCAGGTTAGCACCAGAGATTTTCTGGATGCGACCCATCTCGACTTCTTCGATTTCACCAAACTTGCTGAAATCAACTTTCGGCCACGGCAGCATGCCCGGAATACCGCCGCCGGCTGCAGCAGGTGCAGACTCAGCGCGTTTCACCGCATCTTTCACGTAAGACTGAACGTCTTCTTTCAGAATACGGCCTTTTCGACCGGAGCCTTTGACTTTCGCCAGGTTTACGCCGAATTCACGTGCCAGACGACGGATAACCGGAGTGGCGTGCACGTAAGCATCGTTCTCAGCGAACTCGCTACTACCTTCGGCCTTCGCCGCAGGTTTAGCTGCTTCTTTCTTCGCCGGAGCGGCAGGCGCTTCTTCTTGCGCTGCTGCTGGTGCTGGTGCTGCTGCTGCCGGAGCCGCCGCGCCAGAACCGGCGGTTTCAAAGATCATAATCAGAGAACCGGTGCTGACTTTAGCGCCAACTGCGATCTTGATCTCTTTGATGGTACCGGCAAATGGCGCCGGTACTTCCATCGAAGCCTTATCGCCTTCGACGGTAATCAGTGACTGCTCAGCTTCCACGCTGTCACCCACTTTCACCAGGATTTCGGTCACTTCAACTTCGTCAGAACCGATATCCGGCACGGCAACTTCTTTGCTTTCGCTGGCTGCCGGGGCCGCCGCCGGGGCAGCTTCTTTTTTCTCTTCTGCCGGAGCAGGTGCTGCAGCTGCAGCACCATCGGCGGATTCGAAAATCATAATCAGTTTGCCGGTTTCCACTTTGTCACCGGTGGCCACTCTGATCTCTTTCACTACGCCAGCTTCTGGCGAAGGGACTTCCATCGAGGCCTTGTCACCTTCAACGGTGATCAGCGACTGTTCAACTTCAACTTTATCGCCAACTTTCACCATAATCTCGGTGACTTCAACTTCGTCTGCACCGATATCCGGTACCTTGATTTCGATAGCCATTAATCTTTACCTCTTATGCCAGACGCGGGTTGACTTTATCAGCATCGATATTGAATTTAGCGATGGCTTCCACCACGACTTTCTTATCGATTTCGCCGCGTTTGGCCAGTTCACCCAGAGCTGCAACAACTACGTAAGATGCGTCCACTTCGAAGTGGTGACGCAGATTTTCGCGGCTGTCAGAACGGCCAAAACCGTCGGTGCCCAGTACGCGATAATCACTTGAAGGTACATAGCTGCGAACCTGCTCAGCGAACAGTTTCATATAGTCAGTTGACGCTACTGCCGGTGCATCATTCATCACCTGAGCGATATACGGTACACGTGCTTCTTCGGCCGGGTGCAGCATGTTCCAGCGCTCACAGTCCTGACCATCACGTGCCAGTTCAGTGAATGACGTTACGCTGTAAACGTCGGAACCAACGCCGTAATCTTTCGCCAGGATCTGTGCCGCATCACGCACGTGACGCAGGATCGAACCTGAACCCAGCAGCTGAACTTTGCCCTTGCTGCCAGCTACCGTTTCCAGCTTGTAGATACCCTTACGGATACCCTCTTCCGCACCCTGCGGCATCGCAGGCATATGGTAGTTTTCATTCAGCGTGGTGATGTAGTAGTAGATGTTCTCTTGCGCTTCGCCGTACATACGCACCAGGCCGTCATGCATAATCACCGCGACTTCGTAAGCGTAAGCCGGATCGTAAGAGATACAGTTAGGGATAGTCAGCGACTGAATATGGCTGTGGCCATCTTCGTGCTGCAGGCCTTCACCGTTCAGCGTGGTACGACCGGAGGTACCGCCCACCAGGAAGCCGCGCGCCTGCTGATCGCCCGCTGCCCAGCACAGATCGCCAATACGCTGGAAACCAAACATCGAGTAGTAGATGTAGAACGGGATCATTGGCAGGTTATTGGTGCTGTAAGACGTTGCCGCCGCCAGCCATGACGCGCCAGCGCCCAGTTCGTTAATACCTTCCTGCAGGATCTGACCTTTCTCGTCTTCTTTATAGTAAGCAACCTGCTCACGGTCCTGCGGGGTGTACTGCTGACCATTCGGGCTGTAGATACCGATCTGACGGAACAGACCTTCCATACCGAAAGTGCGGGCTTCGTCGGCAATGATCGGCACCAGACGATCTTTGATCGACGGGTTCTTCAGCATAACGTTCAGTACGCGCACAAACGCGATAGTGGTGGAGATCTCTTTGTTTTGCTCTTCCAGCAGCGACTGGAAATCTTCCAGCGCAGGCATTGCCAGCTTCTCGCTGAACTTCGCCTGACGGGTTGGCAGGTAGCCACCCAGTTTCTGACGCTGAGCGTGCAGATAGGTATGCTCTTCTGAACCTTCCGGGAAGGTAACATACGGCAGTTTTTCCAGATCGGCATCGCTAACCGGTACATTGAAACGATCACGGATATAGCGTACGCCTTCCATGTTCACTTTCTTCACCTGGTGAGCAATGTTTTTGCCTTCTGCAGAGTCGCCCATACCATAACCTTTAATGGTATGCGCCAGAATCACTACCGGCTTGCCTTTGGTATCCTGAGCTTTTTTCAGTGCTGCATAGACTTTCTTCGGATCGTGGCCGCCACGGTTCAGAGACCAAATCTCGTCGTCGGACATATCTTTCACCAGCGCAGCGGTTTCCGGATATTTGCCGAAGAAGTGTTCACGCACGTAAGCGCCGTTACGGGATTTGAACGTCTGATAGTCGCCGTCAACGGTTTCGTTCATCAGCTGAATCAGTTTACCGCTGGTATCTTTGCGCAGCAGCTCATCCCAACGACCGCCCCAGATAACCTTGATCACTTCCCAACCGGCGCCAGCAAAGATGCCTTCCAGTTCGTTGATAATCTTGCCGTTACCGGTGACCGGTCCGTCCAGACGCTGCAAATTACAGTTGATAATAAAGCACAGGTTGTCCAGCTTCTCACGGGTAGCGATAGTGATCGCGCCTTTTGATTCCGGCTCATCCATTTCGCCATCGCCGAGGAAGGCGTAGACGGTCTGGGCGGCAGTCTCTTTCAGACCACGGTGCTCAAGATACTTGAGGAATTTCGCCTGGTAGATCGCGCCCAGCGGGCCGAGGCCCATAGAAACGGTTGGGAACTGCCAGAAATCAGGCATCAGTTTTGGATGCGGATAAGAAGACAGCCCCTTACCAGCCACTTCCTGACGGAAATTGTTCATCTGATCTTCAGTCAGACGACCTTCAAGGAAGGCACGTGCGTAAACGCCAGGCGAGATATGGCCCTGGAAATAGACCAGATCGCCGCCATCTTTGTCGTTACGTGCACGGAAGAAGTGGTTGAAGCACACTTCATAAATAGTGGCAGAAGACTGGAAGGAGGACATATGGCCGCCCAGATCCAGATCTTTCTTCGATGCACGCAGAACCGTCATGATAGCGTTCCAGCGGATCGCGGAACGGATACGACGCTCCAGAGAAGGGTTGCCCGGGTATTCCGGTTCGTCTTCAACAGCGATGGAGTTAATGTACTGACTTACACCAGTACCAGCCGCCACTTTGACGCCGCCTTTACGTGCTTCACTCAGTACCTGATCGATCAGATACTGTGCGCGCTCAACACCTTCTTCACGGATGACCGATTCGATCGCCTGTAGCCAGTCGCGAGTTTCAATCGGATCCACGTCATTGTGTAAACGTTCTGACATGGGGGGTATTCCTTATCTGTGTCTATATACGTTGAATTGTCTGGAGCCTGTCTCGTTGTACTCAGCCGGTCAGCGGAGCACAACGAGACAGGCTCGTCGTTTATGCCTTTTTCCCTGCACGTTGCCGCCAGCGAAATCAGGCATAGTTGCCGCGTTTTATGACGCGTTATTCCTTACGTTGCTGTAAACGTCGTAAGGAGCGCTCTCTACGACTCTGCTCCCGACTTCTGTCCAGCAATATTTCCTCGATAAACGCCAGATGGCGGTGTGACGCTTCGCGGGCCTGTTCCGGCTCGCGTGCCACAATCGCCGCAAAAATGCTGGCGCGGTGACCGCTCACTTTCGCCAACATCTCCCGGCGTGAGTAGAGCAATTCAAAGTTCTGTCGTACGTTCTGTTCCAGCATCGGTCCCATACAGCGCAGCAGATGCAAAAGCACCACATTGTGCGCCGCTTCGGTGACCGCAATCTGATACTGCATAACCGCGTCGGCCTCGGCGTCTAAATCGCCGCTATCCTGCGCCTGTTGAATCAGCTGATGACAGTCGCGAATACGCTGCAAATCTTCGTCGGTACCGCGCAGCGCCGCATAATAAGCAGCAATGCCTTCCAGTGCGTGACGGGTTTCCAGCAGATCGAACTGAGATTCAGGATGTTCGGCAAGCAGTGCTACGAGCGGGTCGCTCAGGCTTTGCCACAGACTTTTTTGTACGAATGTGCCACCGCCCTGACGACGCAGCAGCAGACCTTTTGCTTCCAGACGCTGGATAGCTTCACGTAAAGAGGGGCGGGAGACATCAAACTGTTTGGCGAGTTCGCGCTCAGGCAGCAGTTTTTCACCCGGACGCAGTGTCCCTTCCATAATCAGAGACTCGAGCTGTTGCTCGATTGCATCGGATAGCTTTGGTTGGCGAATCTTACTGTAGGCCATCTTCCCTTCTTCTGCCATTTGTCCGAAGTAAATTGGTAATACCAATTGCAAAAAGGTGACGCTAAAGTAACAAAGTATTCACCTTGTGTCTATATGGCATAAGCCCGAAATCAGGGCTGGTTCACGTTGTAAACACACTGATAACGCACCAGAAAGGGTACTTCACCACGCCGATACAAATGTTAATGGCGATAACTTTTACGAAACCTTACACGGGGTTAGTAGGGTTTCTGCGGCTTTACCATAAGGGAAAACTATTCGTCTTTTTGCCGGTTTCATGCCAGAAAATATCGGTTGTCCGTTGAAAACAAACGCCTGTTTTTTGTCCATTCCGCCGCACGAAAAGAGAAAGCAAGTGCAAAGGCCACCGCTTACCACTATTCTTGTCGCGGAGGTAGCATCACCCTCATTTTTGGGACGTTGGTACTGTAAAATAATCAATACGTTATCTGTCAGATTTTGCTTACAGCGGCGCGCAGAGCGGTGCAAAAAAAGCCAATAAAAATAACGACATCACGAGGTTTTATATGGAACAACAGCAAGGCGATACGCTGAAAAGGGGATTGAAAAATCGCCATATTCAGCTTATTGCATTGGGTGGCGCAGTCGGTACCGGCTTGTTTCTGGGGATCGCTCAAACGATCAAAATGGCAGGCCCATCTGTACTGCTTGGTTACGCGATAGGCGGCTTTATCGCCTTTATGATTATGCGTCAGTTAGGCGAGATGGTGGTGGAAGAGCCGGTCGCCGGCTCCTTTAGCCACTTTGCCTACAAATACTGGGGCAACTTTGCCGGCTTTGCCTCCGGCTGGAACTACTGGGTACTGTATGTGCTGGTAGCGATGGCTGAGCTCTCCGCTGTCGGCATCTATGTTCAGTACTGGTGGCCGGAAATTCCTACCTGGGTCTCCGCCGCCGTCTTCTTTCTGGTGATCAACGCGATTAACCTCTCCAATGTCAAAGTGTATGGCGAGATGGAGTTCTGGTTCGCGATCATTAAAGTTGTTGCGGTGGTCGGCATGATCATTTTCGGTGGCTGGCTGCTGTTTAGCGGTCATGCCGGGCCGGAAGCGAAAGTCAGCAATATCTGGGAGATTGGCGGCTTCTTCCCGAACGGCATCAGCGGGCTGGTGATGGCGATGGCGGTGATCATGTTCTCCTTTGGCGGGCTGGAACTGATTGGTATTACCGCAGCAGAAGCGGATGACCCGGAGAAAAGCATTCCGAAAGCGACCAACCAGGTGCTGTACCGGATCCTGATTTTCTATATCGGTTCGCTGGCGGTGCTGCTGTCGCTCTATCCGTGGACCAAAGTGGTGGAAGGCGGCAGTCCGTTTGTGATGATTTTCCACGATCTCGGCGACAGCCTGGTGGCTAATGCGCTGAATGTGGTCATCCTCACCGCCGCACTGTCGGTCTATAACAGCTGCGTTTACAGTAACAGCCGCATGCTCTACGGTCTGGCAAAACAGGGTAACGGTCCAAAATCCCTGCTGAAGGTGGATGCGCGTGGCGTACCGGTGGTGGCGATTGGCGTTTCCGCGCTGGCAACCGCGATCTGCGTGCTGGTGAACTACCTGATGCCAGGCGAGGCTTTCGGCATTCTGATGTCGCTGGTGGTTTCTGCGCTGGTGATCAACTGGGCAATGATTAGCCTCGCTCACCTGAAGTTCCGTCGCAAGAAGGATCAGCAAGGGGTCACTACCCGCTTTAAAGCGCTGCTCTATCCGCTTGGCAACTGGATCTGTCTGGTGTTCCTCGCCGGGATTCTGGTGATTATGGCGTTAACCCCAGGTATGGCGATCTCGGTCTGGCTGATACCGGTATGGGTATTGATCCTCGCCATCGGCTACTTTATTAAAAATAAAACGCAAAAGGCCTGATATTGTTGTGGGCGGCATTTTCGCCGCCCCTCAATCCATCCGTCTGCTATCCCGATGCGGCTCACCTCGTTGTTCAATCGTTAACTCCATCACACTTTTCCCCCCTCAGTTATTTTGTCCATCTGTGCGACGGTTTCCTGCTGCGCAGGTTAAGACATAAACATCAATAATGTTTTCCACTACACAGGAATATCATCCAGGGGCGGGGAACAGACGATGAAGGCAACAGCGCTTTCGATTAAAGAGAAGATTGGCTACGGCATGGGCGATGCAGGTTGCAATATGATCGGCGGCGCCATCATGTTGTTCCTGAGTTACTTTTACACGGATGTTTACGGTCTGGCGCCGGCAATGGTCGGCATAATATTGCTGTCAGTACGGGTACTTGATGCGGTGACTGACCCGATTATGGGAGCGATTGCTGACCGCACGCGCAGCCGCTGGGGACGTTTTCGTCCGTGGCTATTATGGGTTTCCGTTCCGTATGTCCTGTTTAGTGTGCTGATGTTTACCACCCCGAACTGGAGTTATGAAAGTAAGGTGATCTATGCTTTTGTCACTTACTTTCTGATGTCACTGTCTTACACGGCGATAAATATTCCTTACTGTTCGCTGGGCGGCGTGATCACTAACGATCCCGGTGAACGCGTCTCCTGCCAGTCCTACCGTTTTGTTATGGTCGGTATTGCCACCCTGATTCTGTCGCTATCGCTGTTGCCGCTGGCGCAATGGTTTGGTGGTGACGATAAAGCGCGCGGCTATCAGCTGGCGATGGCGGTGCTGGCCACCATTGGCCTGTTTATGTTTCTGTTCTGCTTTGCCACGGTGCGTGAACGCATTACCCCGGCGGTGCCAAGTAATGATGACCTGAAGGCCGACTTAAAAGACGTGTGGAAAAACGATCAGTGGGTGCGCATCCTGCTGCTGACCTTCTGTAACGTCTGCCCCGGTTTTATCCGTATGGCGGCCACCATGTATTACGTCACCTGGGTAATGCAGCAATCAACCAGTTTCGCTACGCTGTTTATCAGTCTTGGCGTGGTCGGCATGATGATCGGCAGTACGCTGGCGAAAATCCTTACCGACCGCTGGTGTAAACTGAAAGTGTTTTTCTGGACCAATATTGTGCTGGCGATTTTCTCCACCGGCTTCTATTTTCTCGACCCGCACGCCACGGTGTTAATTGTGGTGATGTACTTCCTGCTCAATATTTTCCACCAGATCCCGTCGCCGCTGCACTGGTCACTGATGGCTGACGTCGATGATTACGGCGAATGGAAAACCGGCAAGCGTATTACCGGCATCAGCTTCTCCGGCAACCTGTTCTTTCTTAAAGTTGGGCTGGCGGTAGCTGGCGCAATGGTCGGTTTCCTGCTGTCATGGTATGGCTACGACGCCGGTGCGAAACAGCAAAGCCCCACGGCGATTAACGGCATTATGCTGCTGTTTACCGTGATCCCTGGGATCGGTTATCTGATTACTGCCGGGGTGATTCGGCTGCTGAAAGTGGACCGCCAGTTGATGCAGACCATCCAGCTTGATCTTGCCAAACGTCGCGAAAATTATCGCGAACTGAGCGACTATCGCGACGGTAAACCTGTTGAAGTAAAACCTGAAGGAGTGGCGTAATGAGTAACCTGAGCTGGCCTAATCCGCTAATTGAACAGCGCGCTGACCCCTTTATCCTGCGTCACCACGATAACTACTACTTTATTGCTTCGGTGCCTGAATACGATCGGCTGGAGATTCGCCGCGCCAGCACCCTGATCGGTCTGCGCGATGCGCCGCCGGTGGTGGTCTGGCGCAAACCAGCCAGCGGCCCGATGAGCGAACTGATCTGGGCGCCGGAGCTGCATCTGATCGATGGCAGCTGGATAATCTACTTTGCTGCGGCACCAAGCCGGGCGATTAAAGACGGGCTGTTCCAGCATCGTATGTTTGCTCTTGAGTGCCGCGACAGCGATCCCCTTAACGGCAGCTGGCAGGAACGCGGACAGATCCACACGCCGATCGACAGCTTTGCGCTTGATGCCACGGCTTTTCAGCATCAGGGAAAAAACTGGTATTTATGGGCGCAGAAAGATCCGCAAATCCCCGGCAACTCCAATCTCTATTTAGCGGAGCTGGAAAACCCCTGGACACTAAAATCCCCGCCGGTCATGCTTAGCCGTCCGCAGTATCAGTGGGAATGTGCCGGATTTAGCGTTAATGAAGGTCCGGCGGTGATCCGCCACGGCAACACACTGTTTGTCAGCTATTCCGCCAGCGCGACGGATGAAAACTACTGTATGGGATTGTTGTGGATTGATGCTGACGCCGACCCGATGCGCGCCGCCAACTGGTCAAAATCGGCCCGCCCGGTATTTACCACCCACTGGCTAAACCAGCAGTATGGACCGGGGCATAACAGCTTTACCCGCGCAGAAAACGGCGAGGATGTACTGGTTTATCATGCGCGCAGCTATACGGAAATTGAGGGGGATCCGCTGTGGGATCCGAACCGCCATACGCGGATCAAAACCTTTAGCTGGGATGCTGACGGCATGCCAAACTTCGGCGTACCGCCAGCCGAGCAGTGATTATACCAGGGTGCCGTAGATGGTGAGCAACGCCACCACCACCACCAGCACCAGCGACACTTTCTTCGCCAGAGACACCGCCACGCGCGGTGTCTCTGTTTTATCCAGATGGGGATCGCGCGCCAGCGAGAATTGCGCCAGCCGCGTTAGCACCTGATATTGCGCGCTGTGGCGATCGCCGAGCGAGGCAAACCACGCCGGCAACGCGCGTTCACCATGACCGAGCAGTGCGTAAGCCACACCGGCCAGACGCACCGGGATCCAGTCCAGCCAGTGTAAAATCGCATCAATCCCGGACTGAGAGCGTTCCAGCGGCGTATGGTGCCGTGCCAGCCAGCTCTGCCAGCCGCGTAAAAAAGCGTAACCTACCAGCAGCACCGGCCCCCAGTGTCCTCCCACCACAAACCAGAACATCGGCGCCAGATAAAAACGGAAGTTAATCCACAGCAGCGCATTCTGCAGTTCGCGCAGGTATTCAGTTTCGTCGCAGTCCACCGGGACGCCGTGGATCAGCGTCAGTTCTTCCGCCAGCGCATCGCGCGCGCCGGCATCGTTAAGGCTGGCCGCCTTCAGATAAGCATGATAATGCAGGCGCACTGAACCGGCGCCAATGCATAGCAGGCCCACCAGAATCCAGAAAATCAGTTGTACCACGCCAAAGAACAACCCTTTCAGCGAGCTAATCACCACCAGCACCACCGCCATCGCTATCAGCGTCATCAGCAGCGTACGCAGCAGCGAAAAGCGTTTCTGCCGCCGGAACAACGGTTCCAGCCGGTGGTCCAGCTGCCAGTGCTCACCCGATTTAAACAGTCGCTCCCAACCTAACACCAGCAATAAGCTAAACAAGGTCATGCATTACGCTCCTTCGGAGTGGCGTCCTTCGCATCATGGCTTAATGCGCGGCGAAATTTTTCCCAGTCAAAAGCCGGTCCGGGATCGCTCTTGCGCACCGGAGCAATATCGCTATGGCCGGTAATGCGCTCTGCGGTGAGCGGATAGTGCTGCATTAGCAGCTGGGTAACCGCGCTAAGCGCCTGATATTGCGCATCGGTATAAGGAAGGATGTCGGTTCCTTCCAGTTCGATGCCGATGGAGAAGTCATTACAGTTTTCACGCCCCTGCCAGAGGGAAACGCCCGCATGCCAGGCGCGCAGATGGAAAGGGACATATTGCACAATTTCGCCGTCGCGTCGTATCAGGCAGTGCGCCGAGACGCGCAGGTGACAAATTTCGGCGAAAAACGGGTGGGCGCTGGCATCCAGTGTGCCGGTAAACAGCGCATCAATATACGGGCCGCCGAACTCACCGGGCGGTAAGCTGATATTGTGTACCACCAGTAACGAAGGTGCTTCATCTGCCGGACGTAAATTAAAATGTGGCGATGGCACCTGCTTTACCCCGACAATCCAGCCATCCTGCAACTGCATTCCCTTCCCTCCTGTTATGACATTTCCACCAGAGTAACACGGTTTTTTTTCAGTTCAGATATCTTCGGATCGGTTACCGGCGTCAGAAAAAGGTCGGCAGCGTTTCCACTACCTGCAGATTATCATCCACCACACATAGCTGACGCCACTTATCAAATGTCAGGCAGGGATGCGAAGCGCCAAAAGCAATAATATCCCCTGGCACCAGTTGATGATCCTCAGGCGCTTCGATAAAAGCATGCTGATCCATCAGGCGGATCACCCGATAACCGGCGTTGAGGTTGCGCGCCTGACGCTGCCCCTGCGGATAGACGCGTAGCGGCAGCGGCATACTATCGTGGGCGATATCGCGTTTACCCAGCGCGGCAATCACCCGCCCTGCTTCCGGCACTGACTGGACATAGGCAAACACCTCCATCGCCGGCTGCAGGGCGCTGTGCATTTCCGCATGACGTTGCAGCAGCGCATTCTGCGCCTGCTGATAGATGCCGTGATCGTGCACCAGATAGCAACCGGGCCGCATCAGGGTAATAAAAGCGCCGCGCGCATCTTCACGGGCAAACGCCTCCGCCACCAAATCGTACCAGGCTGAACCCGAGGCGGTGATAATCGGCCGTTCACTGGCAAACTGCCCGGCCGCTTTTAGCTCCAGCGCGGTTTTTACCAGCATGCTGATAAAGTCCGCCACCTCCTGCTGCTCGCGATGGCCGGAGATCACCCCTTCATAGCCCTCGATACCGCTGAGGGACAGCGCATCGTACCCGACAATCGCCGCAATCACCTCAGCAATCTGCCGGGCGTTACGGCAACCGCAACGGCCATTCGCCACGCCAACTTCCAGCATGACATTGAGCGTTAGCTGGCGCTCAGTAAAAAACCTGCCCAGTTGATGGACATTGTCCACGCTATCGACCAGGCAATAAAACTCGATATCCGCCCGCAACAGATCGGCTACCAGCTGCATATTCGGACCGCCCACCAGCTGATTCGCCAGCAGAATGCGTCGGATGCCATGTTGTGCCGCGACCACGCACTGGCTGGCGGTCGCCAGCGTCATCCCCCAGGCGCCGGCGTCAATCTGGCGCTGAAACAGCGCCGGGGTCATGGTGGTTTTGCCATGGGGGGCCAGCTCCGCGCCGTGTTCAGTGGCATAGCGCTGCATCCAGTCAAGATTGTGCTGTAGCGCTGACTGATGCAATACCAGTGCAGGCAGGGAAACGTCCTGCAGCAGTTGTTTACCACTCACCGGCATACCTTTTTCCCGTATCGATATCACCTGCATACTGACCCTCATGGCACTAGTTATTGATAACTCAGAGGCTAATACCTTCACTCTCTCAACCGCTTACGTCAACTGATCGGCAATAATACTTTGCAAAAGAGTCAGTGCTGCGGAATGCGCCACGGTGCGTCGATGCAGCGCAATCCCCAATGGCGGTAATACCGGCAGAGCCTTATCGCGCAAAATGGATAAATTTGCCGGCATACCAAAGGTGGTACGAATGGTGATCCCCAGTCCGGCGGCGGCGGCGGCCCAGATCCCCCCCAAACTGCGACTGCTGAAAGCCACCCGCCAGGGGATCCCCGCCCGTTCCAGCGCCTCAATCGCATAATTGCGCAGCAGACAGGGGGCATCAAATAGCAGCAGTGGCAAAGGTTCGCCACGGCTAATCCAACGGGCGACATCGATATCGCCGCGGGCAATCCAGTAAAGCGGAGTGGCGCCAAGAGGCGTGGCATGCAACGTGCTTTCCGCTCCCATCCAGCACAGCGCCAGATCCAGTTCATCCTCGCGGATGCCCTGTAGCAATTCCGCGTTGCGCCCGATACGCGCGAAAATTTGCACCTGCGGATGAGCACGTGAGAACTGACCAAGAATGTCCGGCAGTAAGCTCTCGCCAAAATCTTCCTGCATCCCAACCCGGATATGGCCGCCAATCTCATGTCCGCTTAGCGCGATGGCGGCTTCATCATTCAGCGCCAGCAGCCTGCGGGCATAGGTTAACAGTAGCTCACCGCGATGGGTTACCTGCAGGTGCCGCCCCACTTTTTGCACCAGCGGTAAGCCACTCTGCGCCTCCAGTTTCTTCAGCTGCGCACTGACTGCGGAAGTCGAGCGATTAAGACGATCCGCCGCCAATGCGAAGCTGCCAAGATCGATGCCGGTGACAAAACTGCGCAGGGCCTCAAGATCAAAGGTGGGTTGTCGGGCCATAACCAATAGTCCTGATATTCGGGATGATTAATCAAAATATATGCGATTTTATAAACTATCGCGCGGTTTTATGCTGGTTTTATCCCCGTAAGAAAAGGAAAATAAGATGAGTACCTCACTGAATCGTGACACATTGCACCAGCTGGCGCCTAAGCTGGCGGAACTGACCGAACAGGTGCTGTTTGCTGATATCTGGCAGCGCAGTGAATTGTCGGCACGCGACCGCAGCCTGATTACCGTTGCCGCGCTGGTGGCGCTGTCGCGTACCGGTCAGTTGCCATGGCATCTGCAACTGGCGCAACAGAATGGTTTGACATATCAGCAACTGGTGGAAGCGATCACCCATCTGGCGTTCTATGCTGGCTGGCCTGCCGCCGTTTCCGCGCTGGAAGTGATGCCAGCACAGCAACCGCAGGATCAGGAGCCGCCATTATGCCCTTAACCCGCATCACGCTGCATCAGGGCAAACCCCAACACTTTCTGAATACGCTGTCACGGTTATTACAGCAAACTCTGGAAAGTCATTTTGCGGTGCCAGCATGTGACTGTTTTCAGATCTTCGAACAGCTTGCGCCTGGGCAGCTGGTCTACGATACCCACTATCTGGGCGGCCCACGCTCGGCAGATTTTATGCTGCTGCAGATCACCGCCGGCCGACCGCGTTCCGCACTGACTAAACGCGACTTCTATCTTCAGCTGGTTTCTCAGCTTGAACTCCAGCTGGCGGTACGGCCACAGGACGTGATGATAGTCATTAGCACCACGCAACCAGAAGACTGGTCGTTTGCCAACGGTCAGCAGTTTATCTCTCCCGCGGCGCCACGCGCATAATTGCACAGCCCGCAGCCTGGCGCTGGCTGGCAAGCCTGTAGTAAACGCGCTAGAGTGTCCGGACTCTTTTGTCCGAACTTTCGGAGCTTGAACATGACGACGCGTCGCTATGACTCTGCCAGCCGCCGTGCAGAACTGCTCGGCCGTATTGAAAACGATATTCCTGCCGCGGTAGCCTATGCGCTGCAGGAAGATTTAGGTGGTGAAGTGGATGCCAGTAACGACATTACCGCCAGTCTGCTACCCGCCGATACCCAATCCCACGCGACGGTGATTACCCGTGAACCCGGCATTTTTTGCGGTAAGCGCTGGGTGGAAGAGGTGTTTATTCAGCTTGGTAACCGCACCCAGCTGACCTGGCATGTCAATGATGGCGATCCCATCAGCGCCAATCAGGTTCTGTTTGAAATCACCGGCCCGGCACAGTTGATTCTGACCGCTGAACGCACCGCCCTGAACTTTGTGCAGACCTTATCTGGCGTGGCAACCGAAGTCAGCCGCTATGTCGCCTTGCTTGAGGGCACCGATACCCAGTTGCTGGATACCCGTAAAACCCTGCCGGGTTTGCGTACCGCGCTGAAATATGCCGTGCTGTGCGGTGGCGGCAGCAACCATCGCCTCGGACTGTCCGACGCCTTTCTGATTAAAGAGAACCATATTATTGCCACCGGCTCGATTCGTCAGGCGGTGGAAAAAGCCTTCTGGCTGCATCCCGATGTTCCGGTGGAGGTGGAGGTGGAGTCCCTTGACGAGCTGGAGCAGGCGCTGGCCGCCGGTGCCGATATCGTCATGCTGGATAATTTCAGCGTCGACAAGATGCGTGAAGCCGTCGCTTTAACCGCCGGGCGTGCGCTGCTCGAAGTCTCCGGCAATGTAACCAATGAAACGCTGCGCACCTTTGCCGAAACCGGCGTGGACTATATTTCCGTTGGTGCGCTGACCAAGCATGTGCGGGCGCTGGATCTGTCGATGCGTTTTAACCAGAGCCATTAATGGGACGGGAGCCATTAATGGGACGGGAGCCATTAATGGCTCCCCTACAGTGTTTCAGATAACCCCTTGTAGGGGCGGCATTAATGCCGCCCGTATTCATGATTTGCACCAGCCACAATGGCGGCATTAATGCCGCCCGTATTTATGATTTGCACCAACCATAATGACGGCATTAATGCCGCCCGTATTTATGGTTTGCACCAGCCGTAACACCGCCCCCTCAATCACCATTTTGCGTACCCGCTTCCATTCTGTCTGTTACCCTGCATTTCACCGCGAAAAACTTTCCGCGTGCTCGCGCAGATAAATGCTTTGCCGCTGGTCTCCATCAGCCTGCCTGCTTAAGGTGCCGCCAGACACCTTAAGGAGAGCAACAACGATGGACAAGCAACGCGGATTTACCCTGATTGAGCTGATGATTGTCGTCGCTATCGTCGCTATTCTCAGCGCGATAGGTTTACCGGCTTATCAAAATTACCTGCAGAAAGCCGCGCTCACCGATATGTTACAGACCATGCTGCCGTACAAGACGGCGGTAGAGCTCTGTACCATTGAACGTGGCGCCACCACTAACTGCAACGCCGGCAGTAATGGCGTGCCCACCGCCAGCGGCTCGCGCTATGTGCGCAGTGTGACGGTGACCGCCGGCGTTATCACGCTGGCCGGTCAGGATAGTCTGGAGAGTTTAACCGTGGTCCTCACCCCGCTATGGGCGGTTACCGATGGCCGAATCAGCTGGCAACGCAGTTGTAACAGCACCCAGAGCAGCCTGGTTGAGGCCTGTAATGATATCTTCCGCTTTGACGCCGCTGCAGGTGGCGCATAATGGATACGGCAAATCAGCGCACTGTCCGTATGCTCTGCCAGCGCTATCAGGCGATCATCCTCGAGCATAATGCCGGGCGCCTGTCTTTGGCGGTCAGTAAAACGCCCACGCCGCAGATGATTGAAGCATTACGCTTTGCCAGCCAGTGTCAGATTGAAATCGAATGCTGGCCGCAGGCGCGCATTGAGCAGTATCACCCGCCGCAACCGGCCGCCGCGCTGGCAGGCGAAAACGCCGCTGCTGAGGCGCCAGGCGCTTCAGCGGTGGAACTGGTGAATCAGACCCTGCAGATCGCTGTTCAGCGCCGTGCCTCAGATATCCATTTTGAACCCCAGCTCAGCGGTTTACGTATCCGCCTGCGCATTGACGGCGTACTTCACCCGCTGCAAGACTACTATCAGCCGCTAAATGCTTCCGTACTGGCGCGCCTGAAGATCCTCGCCAGCCTCGATATTGCCGAACGCCGTATGCCGCAGGACGGGCAGTTTACGCAGCAGATAAATGGCAAGCCGGAATCATTCCGACTCTCCACGCTGCCAACGCGCCTCGGCGAAAAAGCCGTGGTGCGTTTATTGCAGAGCGAGTCGCAAACCATTGACCTCGATAAACTCGGCATGCCTGCCGCTGCCCTGCAGTGTTACCGCGCGGCCCTGGCGCGTCCGCAGGGGCTGATCCTCGTCACTGGCCCGACCGGCAGCGGCAAAACCTTTACCCTCTACAGCGGTTTAAGCGCGTTAAATCAGCCGGGACAAAACCTGTGCAGTGTCGAGGATCCGGTTGAAATCCCGCTACCCGGCGTGAATCAAACGCAGATCAACAGTAAATCCGGTCTCGATTTTCATCGCGTACTACGCGCACTGTTACGCCAGGATCCTGACGTTATTATGCTGGGGGAGATCCGCGATGGCGAAACGGCGGAAATCGCCATTAAAGCGGCGCAAACCGGCCATCTGGTGCTGTCGACGCTGCATACCAATTCCACCCGCGACACCCTGACCCGGCTAAGTCAAATGGGGATCCCCGGCTATCTGCTGGCATCGGCACTGAAACTGGTGATCGCCCAGCGTCTGGTGCGTCGTTTATGCCCGCGCTGCCGTCAGCCCGATGCGCCGCTGAGTCATTTCCCGCCGCAACTGTGGCCAGGTACGCTGCAAAGCTGGCGGGCAAATGGCTGCGATCACTGCTTCTCCGGCTATTATGGCCGGCTGGCGCTATTTGAACTGCTGCCGATCGATAGCCAGCTGCAGCAGGCGATTGCCGCGAATGCCACGGCTGATGAACTTGCCAGCCTGGCGCAGCAGCAGGGAATGAACTCGTTGTTTACCGAGGGTCTGCATGCGGTGCATCGCGGCGACACCTCGCTGGCAGAAGTTAATCGCATTGTCGGGAGCAGTGATGGCTAATCACACACTGTTTTACTGGCAGGCGATTGATGCCGGCGGCAACTATGTTAGCGGCACGCAGCTCAGTAGCAGCCCGCTGGCGGTGATACAAAGGTTAACCGATGAGGGCTGCTCGCCGGTGCGGATTAAACGCGGTAAAAGCTGGCGCGCGCGTGACTGGCAATGGCAGCACAAGATTATGTTGATCCGGCAACTGGCCACGCTGCTGAAAGCGGGCATCACTCTGGCTCAGGGCATCAGACTGTTGGCCGAAGACCATCCTCATCCGGGCTGGCAGGCGCTGTTGCGCGATATTCAGGCGCATATTGAGCAGGGAACCCCTTTCTCGCAGGTACTGAGCCGCTGGCCGGATATTTTCCCGCCGCTGTTTCCGGCCCTGATGCATATTGGCGAAGTCACCGGTCGGCTTGATGAGTGCTGTTTTCAGCTGGCCCGTCAGCAGGAGCGCCAGCAACAGCTACAAAAGAAGGTGGTGAAAGCGCTGCGCTACCCGCTGTTTATTCTGCTGGTGGCTCTGGCGGTCAGTGCTGGCATGCTACTGTTGGTGTTACCGGAATTTGTCGCCATCTATGCCGTGTTTGACACGCCGCTGCCCGCTTTTACTACCGCCGTGATGGCGTTATCCGTAGCGTTACAGCAAAGTATGGTGCCGCTGACCCTTAGCAGCGCGGCACTGGCGATAATCTGGCGCCAGCAGAGCAGAAAACGACCAGGCTGGCGCTACCGGCAACAGCAACTGCTGCTGCGCCTGCCGCTGATTGCGCTACTGTATCGCGGCAGCCATCTTAGCCAGATTTTTACCACCCTGACCTTAACCCAGCAGGCTGGTTTAACCTTGTTGCAAAGCTTACAGGCAGTGGAGCAAACCCTGAATGACGGTATATGGCGTGCGGCAATCGCTGAGCTGCAGCAGCATATTGCCGCAGGCAGGCCGTTACATCAGGCGCTGGCGCAGCACAAACTGTTTACTCCGCTCTGTTATCAGCTGATTAAAGTCGGCGAAGAGGCGGGTTCACTTGATGTGTTGCTGGCGCGGCTGGCGCAATGGCATGAAGAGCAGACCCATCAGCTGGCAGACACGCTGGCCGCCAGCCTGGAACCGCTGCTGATGCTGGTGACTGGCACGATTGTCGGTACGCTGGTGGTGGCGATGTATCTGCCAATATTTGGTCTCGGGAATGCGCTGGGATAACGACGGGCGGCAGTTGGGCCACCCGTCCGGCGGTTAACGGTTAAACAGACGGTTTTCCTGCTCGGCCACCCGGATAAAGGTCGTGCGCTTGGTCAGTTCTTTCAGACGTTCAGCACCGACATAGGTGCAAGCCGAACGCAGACCGCCGAGGATATCGCGCGCGGTATTCTCTACCGGCCCACGCAGCGCCAGTTTCACCGTTTTACCTTCTGCGGCACGATACTCGGCCACGCCACCCACATGGCGCTTCATCGCCGATTCGGAACTCATACCGTAGAACAGCATAAACTGCTCGCCATTCTCCTCGATAATGGTTCCCTCACACTCATGATGTCCGGCCAGCATACCGCCAAGCATGACAAAATCTGCGCCGCCGCCAAAGGCTTTCGCCACATCGCCCGGCACCGCGCAGCCGCCGTCGCTGACTATCTGACCGCCGAGACCGTGTGCCGCATCCGCACACTCAATCACCGCCGAAAGCTGCGGATAGCCGACGCCGGTCTTCACCCTGGTGGTGCAGACCGACCCCGGGCCGATCCCTACTTTGACAATATCGGCGCCGGAAAGAATCAGCTCCTCCACCATTTCACCGGTCACCACGTTGCCGGCGCAAATGGTTTTATCCGGGCAGGCTTCACGGGCGCGCTGCAGAAACTCGACAAAATGTTCCGAGTAACCATTTGCGACATCAATACAGATAAAGTTCAGCGCGGGTGAAAGCGCCAGAATTTGCTTCATTTTAATAAAGTCAGCTTCTGAGGTGCCGCTGGAGACCATCACATGTTTCAGCACCTCTTCCGGTACCGCTGAGACAAAAGATTGCCACTCTTCAACGCTATAATGCTTGTGGACGGCGGTGAGAATATCAAATGACGCCAGCGCTTCTGCCATGCGGAAAGTGCCAACGGTATCCATGTTAGCGGCAATAATCGGAACACCTGACCAGGCGATGCCTGAATGTTTGAAATTGAACTGACGTTCGAGTTCAACCTGGGAGCGGCTTTTTAGCGTCGAACGCTTGGGCCGGATAAGGACATCTTTAAAGCCGAGTTTTAAATCTTCTTCGATACGCATGACATAATTTCCTGGTTAGTGGCGGCGATCTGGCGATCGGGTGCTGCTGCCCAGCTCCAGTGAAGCTATCATACGCGCTAAAATCGCGACTACAAGACTGCGAAACTGCCTTTATTTACGCTACAATCGCATAAATTTATCTGTGAATCTTACTTGTGATCTGTGCCGCAGAATTCGGGGCTGTTGTTGCGATAAAACCCCCGAAATTCTTATTTTTCGCGCAAGTTAATCTGGGATCAGGCTTATGCGCTATACCGTCGCGCTGACCGGTGGCATCGGCAGCGGAAAAAGCACCATTGCCCGTGCCTTTGCCGATCTCGGTATTGATGTGGTGGATGCCGATGTGATCGCCCGCCAGGTTGTCGAACCCGGTCAGCCCGCATTGCGTGAAATTGCGGAAAAATTTGGCGCTGAGGTGCTCAATGCCGATGGCACCCTAAACCGTGCCAGCCTGCGCCAGAGGATTTTCAGCTCGCCAGCGGACAAACAGTGGCTAAATGAATTGCTTCACCCCTTAATCCACCAGCAGACGCGTCGTCAGCTGGCGGAAAGCCAGTCCTTATGGTGTTTGTGGGTTGTGCCGCTCTTAGTAGAGAACAATCTGCATAAACTGGCAGATCGCGTACTGGTGGTCGATGTCGACCCGGCGACGCAACTGGCGCGAACCATGGCCCGCGACAATATCAGTCGTGAACAGGCCAGCAATATTCTTGCTGCCCAGGCGACGCGCGAAGCTCGCCTGGCCGTAGCTGACGATGTTATTGATAACAGTGGTGCTCCCGAAGCGGTGCTGCCACTCGTTGCTGCATTAAATCAGCGCTATTGCGCGCTGGCGATGTCAGCGGAACAGGATAAAAAGCATGAGCACAACGATACTTTTTGAACATCCACTGAATGAAAAAATGCGTACCTGGTTACGTATCGAATTTTTACTTAAGCAGTTAGAGGCCTGCAAAAGCATCACCGACCATCTCGGCGCACTGACATTTTTTCGTAACGCTGCCGAGTTACTGGATGTATTTGAGCGTGGCGAACTGCGTACCGATATTCTGAAAGAACTTGAGCGCCAGCAGCAGAAGTTACGCTCCTGGTCTGAGGTTCCCGGCGTCGATATGGAGCTAATCAATCAGCTCAGCCAGCGTCTTAAGCGCTGCGCCACCATCCTGATGGCTGCGCCACGCATGGGTCAGCAGCTGCGCGAAGACCGTCTGATTGGTCTGGTACGTCAGCGTCTGAGCATCCCGGGGGGCTGCTGTAGCTTTGATCTTCCCACGCTGCATGTCTGGCTGCATGTGGATCAGGAGCTGCGCGATAAACAGGTGGCCATATGGCTGGAGTCGCTGGCTCCGGTGCGCGAGTCCCTGACGCTGATTCTGGATTTAATCCGCCAGTCAGGGATCTTCCGCAATCAAACCAGCCTGAATGGTTTTTTTCAGGATAATGCTGAGGGTTCCGATCTGTTGCGCTTGCAGCTGATGCTGGAAGACTCACTCTATCCGCAAGTGTCGGGCCATAAGAGCCGTTATGCGATTCGTTTTCTGCCGCTTGATAGTGAAAACGGCGACGTCCCCGCCCGACTCGATTTTGAACTGGCTTGTTGTTAAAGGTTTGTCGTAATGAAAGATGAAGTATTAGTGGTGAAATGCCCGACCTGTGGCAAAGATGTGATCTGGGATGAGCTGAGCCAGTGGCGGCCATTTTGCAGCAAACGCTGCCAGCTGATTGATCTTGGCGAGTGGGCGGCAGAAGAGAAGCGTATCCCGAGTAGTGGCGATCTGTCAGACAGCGATGACTGGAGTGAAGAGCAGATCGATCGTCATTGATCGGATTCGGCAAGGGGCGGTATTGATGCCGCCCGCAACATTATCAGGCGCTAACTTCAGCCAGCAGACGGGCGACAATCGGAATATTGGCAGGCGGAAATTCCGCCGCGATCAGCTGTGCCTGCGGCACCCAGCGCATCGGCTGCCCTTCCCGGCCCCAGGGTTCGCCATTCCAGCTTGTCACGATAAAAAAGTGCAGCGTGACGCGTAAATCCTCATAAGTATGATCAGCGGTATCAAAAGGCTCAGCCGCCGTCACCTCAATGCCGGTCTCTTCCAGCAATTCCCGCTTTAATGCCTCGGCGGCACTTTCACCGCTTTCAATTTTACCGCCGGGAAATTCCCACATATTTGCCATATAAGAGCTGGCGGAACGCTGTGCGAGAAAAATCTCCATGCTGGCATTACGAATGATGCCAACTGCGACTTGCAGGTGTTTCATTATTCGGCTCCATTAACAAGGGCGGCATTAATGCCGCCCGCTGGCATCTGTCAGGCTAAACGACCATGGCACTGTTTATATTTTTTGCCGGAACCGCATGGGCAAGGATCGTTACGCCCCACTTTGCGTTCACCGGTCTGAGCGGCCAGCGATACTGCCGCTTCGGTATCGGAATCAACGTGGCTCAGCTGTTGCTGCTGCTGCAGGCGTTCTGCATCCAGACGACGCTGCTCTTCCATCGCTTCAACCTCTTCCGGCATCCGCACCTGCACTTTGCACAGGGTGCTGATCACTTCATATTTCAGTGATTCCAGCATAGTCGCGAACATGGCGAAAGATTCACGTTTGTACTCCTGCTTAGGATCTTTCTGCGCGTAACCACGCAGGTGGATACCCTGACGCAGGTAGTCCATTGCCGCCAGATGCTCTTTCCACAGCGAGTCGAGGGTCTGCAACATTACCCCTTTCTCGAAATTGCGCATCATTTCAGCGCCAACCACCTCTTCTTTCGCCAGGTAAACCGCTTTCCCCTGCTCCATAATGCGCTCACGCAGCGTCTCTTCATGCAGCTCTGGCTCTTTGTCGAGCCACTCGGCGATTGGCATATCCAGATCGAAGTCGCTTCTCAGACGCTCTTCCAGACCGGCGACATCCCACATCTCTTCCAGCGACTGCGGCGGGATATAGGAATCGATGGTGGTTTTAAACACATCGTCACGGATGCTGTGAATGGTTTCGCTAACATCAGACACGTCCAGCAGTTCGTTACGCTGCGAGTAAATCGCGCGACGCTGATCGTTGGCTACGTCATCATATTCCAGCAGCTGCTTACGAATATCAAAGTTGCGGCTTTCCACTTTGCGCTGCGCATTGGCAATCGCTTTGGTCACCCATGGATGCTCGATCGCTTCGCCCGGCTTCATCCCCAGTTTACGCATCATATTAGACACGCGGTCAGAAGCGAAAATACGCATCAGCGCATCTTCCATCGACAGGTAGAAGCGCGATGAACCCTGGTCACCCTGACGACCGGAACGGCCACGCAGCTGGTTATCAATACGACGCGATTCGTGACGTTCAGTACCGATGATATGCAGACCACCGGAGGCCAGCACCGCTTCATGGCGAATATTCCATGCTGCTTTAATTGCCTCAATCTGCTCCGCGGTCGGTTCCGCCAGGTCGGCGATTTCTGCCTGCCAGCTGCCGCCCAGCACGATATCGGTACCACGACCGGCCATGTTGGTGGCAATAGTAACGGCACCCGGCTGGCCGGCCTGCGCCACGATCTCGGCTTCGCGGGCATGGAACTTGGCGTTCAGTACGTTGTGTTTAATCCCCGCGCGTTCCAGCGCATGCGAAACCACCTCGGATTTTTCAATCGAGATGGTACCCACCAGAATGGGCTGGCCGTTAGCGGAGCGTTCGCGGATATCTTCGATAATCGCATCGATCTTCTCCTGCTCGGTCATATAGACCAGATCCGGCAGATCTTTACGCACCATCGGACGGTTAGTCGGCACCACAATGGTATCCAGCTTGTAGATCGAGCTGAATTCAAAGGCTTCGGTGTCGGCGGTACCGGTCATACCGGCCAGTTTTTCATACAGACGGAAGTAGTTCTGGAAAGTGATCGACGCCAGCGTCTGGTTTTCGTTCTGGATGTCCACGCCTTCTTTGGCTTCAACCGCCTGATGCAGACCATCAGACCAGCGACGCCCCTGCATGGTACGGCCGGTGTGTTCATCAACGATGATCACTTCGCCATCTTTGACAATGTAATCCACATCGCGGGCAAACAGCACGTGCGCACGCAGGGCGGCAGTCACGTGGTGCATCAGCATAATATTGGTTGGCGAGTAGAGTGATTCGCCCTCATCCATAATACCGTGGCTGACCAGCAACTCTTCGATATTCACCAGCCCGCGCTCGGTCAGATGCACCTGACGCGCTTTCTCATCTACCGAGAAGTGGCCTTCCCCCTGGAAGGTGTCGGAATCTTCTTTTTCCTGACGGATCAGGTGCGGGATGATTTTATTAACTTTGATATACATCTCGGAGCTGTCTTCAGCCGGGCCGGAGATGATCAGCGGAGTACGCGCTTCATCGATCAGAATCGAGTCCACCTCATCCACCAGGGCATAGTGCAGTTTACGCTGCACACGCTCTTCCGGGCTGAACGCCATATTGTCACGCAGGTAGTCAAAACCGTATTCGTTGTTGGTACCGTAGGTGATATCAGCGGCATAGGCCGCACGCTTGGCGGGCGCCGGCATATTTGGCAGGTTAATGCCAATGCTCAGGCCAAGGAACTCAAACAGCGGACGGTTATTCTCGGCGTCACGCTGGGCCAGATAATCGTTGACGGTCACCACGTGCACGCCCTTGCCGCTTAACGCATTGAGATAAGCAGGCAGCGTTGCCGTCAGCGTTTTACCTTCACCGGTGCGCATTTCAGCGATACACCGGTCATTCAGTACCATCCCGCCCAGCAGCTGCACGTCGAAGTGGCGCATGCTAAATACACGTTTACTGGCTTCACGCACCGTGGCGAAAGCTTCCGGGATCAGGCTCTCCACCGATTCGCCTTTTGCCAGGCGCGCGCGGAATTCGTCGGTTTTCGCTTTCAGCTCATCGTCAGAGAGCTTAGCGAAATCCGGCTCCATCTTATTGATCAGCTCAACGGATTTACGCATGCGACGCAACGTACGATCGTTACGGCTACCAAAGACTTTGGTTAAAATTTTCGTCAACATAATAAATACTTCTCTCCAGCCACATTAGCGGCCTACAGCGTTCTTATAAAAGGTGTGTAGAGCTGTGCTCTGACTATTTCAGGCGAGAGTAACAGGTCCGGCGCGGATGCCCTGAACCTGAGCCAGCCACAATCCTGTCTGGTGCGGCGTACGCGCCGCATTTGTGTGGCGTGAAGTGTCGCGGGTAATAACCGGGGGACGAGACTCGTGGGTCAACAGCGCATTAAGGGTGTCGAGCAGCGCGAGTTTCTGGACTTCGAGCGGCAACGCCTGCTCAACACTGGGCAGGTGGGTCGGCGTTAAGGTAAAAGAGAGGTGGCGAATAACCGTGCGGATCGCATGCTGATGCCAGTAGTCGACATTAAAGTTCGGCCGACGGGCGCTGCCCTGCAACAGCGCCAGGCTGTCAAAACGCACCACATTGCCGATAGTCAGGCTACTGGAGGAGGCTTCCGGCAGGCTGTTTTGTTCGCTGGCGTGTGCGGCAGGCAGGCCAAGACTTGCCGCGACCATCCCCAACAGGAGATGCGGCCAGAAGTAACGTCTGCCAAATTGTCGCCAACGATTAAGGATGCCGATCACTTTATTCCGCCACCACGCCCGGGATCAGTGCTCACCGGGTCGCAAGGATTATTAAAAAGTCTGTTTGCTGAACCGGTAACTGGCGTTGTGCAGCAGTTACCTGTTTTTATGAGGGCAAATATTACCATTATTAGTGGCCGCCGACATCAGGAGAAATCTCTCAGGCAGGGGAAAAGTCTGGTTATTTGCCTGGTAAAGCAGCAAATAAACGCAACAAAAGCGAGAGGTCAGTAGAGTGCGGAGCGCGCAGAATAACAGAACGACTGGTCTCACTGGCCGGAGAGAGTACCAGCTCAACCAGTCGTTATATAGTCCGGTTTTGACTTATGCCAGAACCAGATTTGGTGCCTTGAATGCCAGCGGAAGTTCAGCATCGTCTTCAAACGTTGCCCATTCCCAGGCTTCCTGTTTCGCCATTACCGCCTGCAGCAGTTTATTATTTAATGCATGGCCTGATTTGAATGCGGTAAACGCACCAATGATATTATGGCCACACATAAACAGGTCACCGATCGCATCAAGCATTTTGTGACGGACAAATTCGTCTTCAAAGCGTAAACCGTCTTCGTTCAATACGCGGTAATCATCCACCACGATTGCACAGTCGAAGCTGCCGCCAAGGCACAGACCTTTGGACTGCAGATACTCGATTTCACGCATAAAGCCGAAAGTACGTGCACGGCTGATCTGACGCGTAAACGCTTCTGATGAGAAATTCATGCAGTAACGTTGAGCGCTGGAATCAATCGCCGGATGGTTAAAATCGATGGTAAAGTCCAGCGAAAAACCATTGAATGGCTTGATTTCAGCCCATTTGTCGCCATCTTCAACCCGGACTGGTTGTTTGATGCGAACAAATTTTTTCGCGCTGTTCAGCTCTTCAATACCGGCGTCCATCAGCAGATAAACAAAGGGTGCTGCGCTGCCGTCCATAATCGGGATTTCAGGCGCATCGACTTCAACCACAATGTTATCAATACCCAGACCGGAAAGTGCTGCGTTCAGGTGTTCGACTGTGGAAATACGCACGCCATGCTCATTTACCAGGCAAGTAGAGAGCATAGTATCACGCACGGATTTGGCATCAGCCGGGAAATCGACCGGTGGATTCAAGTCAGTGCGACGATAGATGACCCCGGTATTAGCCGGCGCAGGGCGTAACGTCAGTGTGACTTTCTTGCCGGTATGTAACCCGACACCAGTCGCCTGAACAATACGTTTTAATGTCCGTTGTTTGATCATCGCATTATCTCGCAAAATTACTCATCCGACCGCCAGTGTATATCACCAGCGGACGAAGATTTTAGCACAAAGAGCGGAGTAACCCAATTATCGGGTAAATCCTAGTCCGCCTGCTTACGCAGGAAGGCCGGAATATCCAGATAGTCGGGCTCTTTGCTGGTCGGTGCGCCTTGATCGTTCACCACTTTCGCGGCCGGTTTCTGCTCCTGAGGCAGTGGAGCCATACCGTGCTGCTGGTAGCGATGATCCATCACTGGCTGGCTGGATTGCTTGCTGGTCACCAGCGTAATTTCCGGACGTTTGTCCATGCCGATACCGGTCGCAACTACGGTCACGCGCAGTTCGTCATTCATTTCCGGATCCAGTGAGGTACCGATCACCACAGTGGCATTGTCGGAGGCGAACGCACGAATGGTGTTACCCACCGTTTCGAACTCATCCAGACGCAGGTCAAAGCCAGCCGTGATGTTAACCAGCACGCCGCGGGCGCCAGACAGGTCGATATCTTCCAGCAGTGGGCTGGAGATCGCCATTTCTGCCGCTTCTTCCGCACGGTCTTCACCACAGGCCACGCCGGAGCCCATCATGGCATAACCCATTTCAGACATCACGGTACGCACGTCTGCGAAGTCGACGTTCATCAGACCCGGACGGGTGATCAGCTCGGCGATACCCTGCACCGCACCTTTCAGTACGTCGTTTGCCGCACCGAAAGCATCCAGCAGAGAGATACCACGACCCAGCACTTTCAGCAATTTGTCGTTAGGAATGGTGATCAGTGAGTCAACGTGCTTGGACAGCTCCGCGATACCCTGCTCGGCGAACGCCATGCGCTTTTTGCCTTCAAAATTAAAAGGCTTGGTTACCACAGCAACCGTCAGGATACCCAACTCTTTTGCCACTTCGGCCACCACAGGCGCGGCGCCGGTACCGGTACCGCCACCCATGCCAGCGGCGATAAACACCATGTCGGCACCTTCCAGTGCTGAACGCAGTGCTTCGCGATCTTCCTCAGCGGAGTTACGGCCCACTTCCGGGTTAGCACCCGCGCCCAGACCTTTGGTAATACCATTACCGATCTGGATGGTCTGACCGACCGCAGTTTTACGCAACGCCTGGGCGTCGGTGTTAACCGCGAAGAACTCCACGCCTTCGATGCGTTCACGCACCATATGCTCTACAGCGTTGCCGCCGCCACCGCCGACGCCGATGACTTTAATCACCGCGTCATTGGTTAATTCCATAGGTTCAAACATAATTTCTCTCCGTTATGTGCCTGTCGCCTGGGGACCACAAAAAAGTGCCAGCTTGATCCCCTTTTCTAAACATTAAAACTCTTTTCTCAGCCAGCTATTGATGCGTTTAAACCAGTTGCCGACCGAGGCTCTTTTTTCAACATCAGCCTCACCGTTCAGGTGCGACTCTTTTCCATAGTGCAGTAAGCCCACCGCCGTTGAGTAGTACGGCTCCTGCGCGTAATCCGTTAATCCGGTGATATTCAGCGGCTGCCCAATACGCACCTGCGTGTGGAATACACGCTGAGCACAGGCAGCCAGCCCTTCAATTTGTGCAGCACCGCCGGTAAGAACAATGCCTGCCGCCAGGTGGTGTTTAACCCCCTGCTGACGCAGCTGTTCCTGCAACTGCAGAATCTCTTCATTAACCAGATTCAGCAGTTCGGTGTAGCGCGGTTCAATGACCTCAGCCAGCGTCTGTCGCTGCAAACTTCTTGGCGGACGTCCACCGACGCTCGGTACTTCGACGTTTTCGTCTTTGCCCACAATGGAGCCCAGCGCACAGCCATGACGAACTTTAATCGCTTCGGCATCCGTTGGCGGCGTGCCAAAAGCGTAGGCGATATCGCTGGTTACCACGTTCCCGGCATACGGGATCACTTTGGTATGACGCAACGCGCCGCCGGTATATACCGCGATATCCATGGTGCCGCCGCCAATATCGACCACGCAGACACCCAGTTCGCGCTCATCTTCGGTCAGCACCGCAAAGCTTGATGCCAGACCGGCGAAAATCAGTTGATCGACTTTCAGTCCACAACGTTCCACGGCTTTCACAATGTTTTTAGCCATATCGTTGTGGCAGGTGATCAGATGCACTTTGGCCTGCATACGCACCCCGGATAACCCGACCGGATTTTTGATCCCTTCCTGATAGTCGATGGCATACTCTTGAGGAATAACATGCAGGATACGGTGCTCATCACGAACGCGGACCGATTTGGCGGTATGTACCACGTTCTCTACATCTTCCTGGGTCACTTCCTCTTCGGAAATCGGAACCATCCCGATTTCATTCTGGCAACTGATGTGTTTACCCGATAATGCGAGGTAAACCGAAGAAATCTGGCAATCCGCCATCAGTTCCGCCTGGTCGATAGCGCGCTGAACGCATTTCACTACCGATTCCAGATCGTTTACACCGCCTTTATCCATCCCGCGGGACGGACAGCTACCGACCCCGATAATATTGACCATGCCATCGGGCAGAACTTCCCCTACTAAAGCGGCAACCTTCGCGGTGCCAATCTCGAGTCCAACTACCAGTTTTCTGTCCGTCGACTTGATCATTATTGTTTAACCTGTGCCTGATTCTGTTGCTGATTACTGTCCTGCGGCTCAATAAATGCCGGTGCCCATCCTACTGCCGCGCCAGAGTCATAACGCAGATCAACGTAGCTAACGCGTTTATTCTCCGCCGTGGCCTGCTGTTGCAGAGAAGGATAGAGCTCCATAAAACGCTTCAAACGCTTCATATCATCGTTGCGGCCAAGTTCGATGCGGACATCATCTTCCGTCACCAGCTGCCATGAACGACGTGCCGTCATTGCTGCCATCTTCAACTTAAACTTACCTGCCGCCAGCGTCTGGCTCATCTCGCGATAGCCGTTCAGCACTTCCTGCTCGCTGCCCTCGGGGCCATACAGCATCGGCATCTCTTCTTTACCGCTATGAGTTGCCGGTACGCTAAATGATTTCCCTTCTGCATCAACCATATGCAGATCATTCCAGCGCGCTACCGGCACATATTCCACCAGATGAATCTTTAATTCATCCGGCCACTGCTTACGCACGCTTACCTGTTGGATCCACGGCAGGCGCTCAATCTGCTGCTGAATAATGTTCACATCCTGCGACATAAATGTGCCCGGTGAACCCAGCGCCAGAATTGCCTGACGGATATCGTCATTGGTGGTGTAGTGGGTTTTCCCGGTCACCACCAGCGTCGACAGCGGTAAGCGCGACGCATCATTCATCCACTTCAGTACTACCAGGCCACCAAAGGCCATCGTGCCGATCACCATCAGCAGGAAGATAATTCCCGCGAGGCGCGAACCATTACTGCGCCCGGCGCGCGCCTTCTCCTGCGCTTCCCGGTTACGTACATTCAGAGCCGCCTGGGACATATCAGTCCGCCAGCTCCAGAATACGCGCGACCAGTTGCGGGAAAGTCATCCCCGCCTGTTTCGCCGCCATCGGCACCAGACTATGGCTGGTCATCCCCGGCGACGTATTCACTTCCAGCAGACAAAAATCGCCGTCGCTGTCCATCATCACATCCACTCGTCCCCAGCCGCTGCAACCCAGTGCACGCCAGGCGTCGATAACGATTTGACTCAGCTCCGCCTCACGATCGGCGCTTAACCCGCTGGGACAGAAATACTCAGTATCGTCAGAAATATACTTAGCTTGATAGTCATAGAAGTCGCTGGCCGGTTTAATCCGGATTGAAGGCAAAATTTCATCGCCAACAATGCCGATAGTGTACTCAGCACCACTTAAAAACTGCTCAATCAGCACTTCATTATCGTGACGAAAAGCCTCTTCCAGCGCCGCCATCAGATCGGCCGCGCGATCGACACGCGAAATACCGACGCTGGAGCCTTCGCAGCTGGGCTTAACGAACAGCGGCAAACCCAGCGCGGCGATACGCGCATTCTGCTCCGCGCTAATGCCGTCACTCATCTGCTGGCGGTTAATCACCACCCATGGCGCGACCGGCAGACCGGCCCCCTGCCACAGCAGTTTGGTGCGCATCTTGTCCATGGTGATCGCCGAAGCCATCACGCCGCTGCCGGTATAAGGCAGCGCAATAAATTCCAGTAGCGCCTGCAGCGTACCGTCTTCGCCGCCGCGACCATGTAATGCGATAAAGGCTTTATCAAAGCCCTCCTCTTTCAGGCGCGTCGGCGGAAAATCACGGGTATCAACCGCATGGGCATTAATTCCCGCCTCTCTCAGACCTGCCAGCACGGCATTGCCGGACAGCAACGACACATCACGTTCTGCGGAAGTTCCACCCAGCAATACGGCGACTTTCTCAGCCATGATGATCATCTCCATTGGTGACCAGTGGTTGTAACTGCTGCTCGGCCAGCTTGCGGGCGATCTTGCCGACGTTACCGGCGCCCTGTACCAGGATCAAATCGTTACCTGACAAGCCGGGGATCAGCATCTCCAGCACCGCGTCATGATCCGATACCAGGATCGGATCCACTTTGCCGCGTCCGCGAATGGTACGGCACAGTGAACGACTGTCGGCGCCCGGGATCGGTGACTCACCCGCCGGATAGACATCCAGCATCAGCAATACATCAACCTGCGACAACACATTGGCAAAATCGTCATACAGGTCGCGGGTACGGGTATAACGGTGCGGCTGAAATATCATCACCAGCTTTTTATCCGGCCAGCCTGCGCGCGCCGCCTTGATCGTGGCATCCACTTCCGTCGGATGATGGCCATAATCGTCCACCAGCATCGCGCTGCCCGCCATACCGTTCACCGGCGCCAGCGGATATTCGCCGAGAAAGTCGAAACGGCGTCCGGTACCCTGGAAGCTCTCCAGCGCGCTGAGGATATCCTCATCCTCAATCCCTTCTTCCGTCGCCACCGCCACCGCCGCCGCCGCATTCAGCGCGTTATGACGGCCAGGGGCGTTCAGCGTTACCTTCATCAGCGGCTTATCCTGACGAACCAGAGTAAAGTGCCCCTGCGCGCCCAGCTGCTGGTAGTTCTCGATGCGCACATCGGCGTCATCGCTGAAACCGTAAGTGGTAATCTGACGCCCGACCCGCGGCAGCAGATCGCGGATCACCACATCATCAATACACATCACCGCACGGCCGTAAAATGGCAGGTTGTGCAGAAAATTAATAAACGTCTGCTTTAAATTCTCAAAGTCGCCCTGGTACGTATCCATATGGTCGGCTTCAATGTTGGTGACAATCGCCACCATCGGTTGCAAATGCAGGAACGACGCGTCGCTCTCATCCGCTTCCGCAATCAGATAACGGCTGCTGCCGAGACGCGCATGGGTCCCCGCGGCTTTCACCAGACCACCGTTGACAAAGGTCGGATCCAGTCCACCCTCGGCATAAATACTGGAAACCATCGCCGTAGTGGTGGTTTTGCCATGGGTACCGGCCACGGCGATGCCGTGGCGAAAACGCATCAGCTCAGCCAGCATCTCAGCACGGCGAATAACCGGGATACGCGCTTCACGCGCGGCGACGATCTCCGGGTTATCCTGAGATACCGCCGTCGACACCACCACCACGCTGGCGCCGCTGACGTTCTCCGGGCGATGGTTAAAATAGACCGTCGCGCCCAGCGTCGTCAGATGCTGAGTCACCGGGTTGGGTGCTAAATCCGAACCGCTAATCTCATAGCCTTCGTTAGCCAACACTTCAGCAATACCGCCCATGCCGGCACCACCGATGCCGACAAAGTGAATGTGCCGGACGCGACGCATCTCGGGCACGATTAAACGCAGTTTCGCTAATTGTTGTGTATTCATCTCTTCTGCCTGCCAGTACCGGGGCGAATAAATTCGCCCCATTACGGGCCGGATTAATCCGGCCCAACGGGCGGCATCACTGCCGCACCTGGATTATTTATTTACGTGCTGCCGCGCTCACCGCTTCAGCAACCCGCTCGGTAGCATCCGGAATCGACACCGCTCGTGCCTTTACCGCCATCTGCTGCAGTACCGGGCGATCCCAGCCTGCCAGCGTGGTTGCTACCACCTCCGCAGTAAACTGCGGCTGTTCGAAAATTTTGGCCGCGCCCGCCTGCTCCAGCGGCAGCGCATTCCAGTACTGCTGACGATCTTTATGCTGAAACGGCACAAAAATCGCCGGTAAACCTGCCGCCGCCACTTCGCTGACGGTCAGCGCGCCGGAACGGCACACCACCACATCCGCCCAGGCGTAGGCTGCAGCCATATCATCGATAAACTCGGTGACCTTATGCTGCGTCTGCCCGACCTGCTGATAGGCCTGCACCACCGTCGCTAATGCGCCCTTCCCGGTCTGATGCCATAAGCTGATGCTGTCGCCCAGTATCACCGCCACTTGCGGCAGCGTCTGGTTCAGCACCCGCGCGCCCTGGCTACCGCCGATCACTAATACGCGCACCGGCCCTTCACGCCCGGCTAAACGCTGTTGCGGCAGCGCCAGCGCCAGCACGTCGGTACGCACCGGGTTGCCCACCACATCGGCAGTCGGGAACGCCCCGGGAAATGCCTGCAGCACTTTGCTGGCAATTTTCGCCAGCCACTTGTTGGTCAGGCCGGCAATCCCGTTCTGCTCATGCAGCACCACCGGAATCCCGCAACTCCACGCCGCCAGACCGCCAGGGCCAGAGACATAACCGCCCATCCCCAGCACCACATCCGGCCGGTAAGCCTGCATAATGGCGCGCGCCTGGCGCCATGCGCAGAAAATACGCATCGGCGCCAGCAGCAGCGCTTTCACCCCTTTGCCCCGCAGGCCAGAGATGCGAATAAAATCAATTTCAATACCGTTCTTCGGTACTAAATCCGCTTCCATGCGATCAGCGGTGCCCAGCCAGCGCACCTGCCAGCCTTGCGCCATCAGATGGTGCGCTACCGCCAGCCCGGGAAAAACATGTCCACCGGTTCCGCCAGCCATCACCATCAGTCGCTTACCACTCATCGACCACCTCGTGTAAACGCCTGGGCTTTTGCCAGACGCGTTTCATAATCAATACGCAACAACAGGACGATGGCCGTCGACATAATAATCAGACTGGAACCACCGTAACTGATCAGCGGCAACGTCAGACCTTTGGTCGGCAACATACCGGCTGCAGCGCCGACGTTAACCAGCGCCTGAAAGCTGAACCAGACGCCAATCGAACAGGCCAGAAAACCGGAAAAACGCTGGTCAAGCTCTAAGGCGCGACGACCAATCGACATCGCCCGAAAAGCGACGAAGAATACCATTAACAGGGCTAAAACCACACCGATATAACCCAGTTCTTCCCCGATAATCGAGAAAATGAAGTCAGTATGCGCCTCAGGTAAATACTCCAGCTTTTGCACCGAATTACCCAGTCCCTGCCCCCAGAATTCGCCACGGCCAAAGGCCATCAAAGACTGGGTTAACTGGTAACCACTACCGAATGGATCCTCCCACGGATCCCAGAAAGAGGTCACGCGGCGCATACGATAGGGTTCAGCCACAATCAGCAGGCAAACAGCGAAGATCCCCGAGCCGATAATCGCCAGAAATTGCCATAATTTCGCCCCGGCGAGGAACAACATCGCCAGAGTGGTGACAAACAGCACCACCACGGTACCGAGGTCCGGCTGCGCCAGCAGTAACACCGCCAGCACCACCATCACCCCCATCGGTTTGCAGAAGCCCCAGAAGTTGTTACGCACCTCTTCCACTTTGCGCACCAGATAGCTGGCGAGATAGCAGAACAGCGACAACTTCGACAGCTCCGCCGGCTGAATACGCAGCGGTCCGAGGGCAATCCAGCGCGAGGCGCCGTTTACCGAACTGCCCACCACCAGCACAATCAGCAGCATCACCACCGAGGCCAGCAGCATAATATTGCTGTAGCGCTGCCAGACATCCATTGGCACCCGCAGGGTAACCAGCGCCATCACAAACGCCAGCACCAGATAGAACGCATCACGTTTGGCGAAAAAGAACGGATCATTCGACAAACGCTGACCCACCGGCATGGAAGCCGAGGTCACCATCACAAAACCAATAATCGCCAGACCAAAGGTCAGCCACAGCAGAGTGCGGTCATACAACACCATTGATGTCGCATCGTTTTCACGCGCGCCCATCACCCACTCTTTCAGGCGTTGGGTGATGCCACCGGCCAGACTCAGCCCCGGAAAACGCATCAGCCCAGTTCCTTTGCCAGTTGCGCGAAATAGTCGCCGCGCTGTTCAAAGTTGCGGAACTGATCGAGGCTGGCGCAGGCTGGCGACAACAGCACCATATCGCCCGGCTGCACTTGCGCGGCAATTTGCGTCATCGCCTGCTGCATGGTCCCGGTCTGTACCGCAATCTCCGGACGTAAAGCGGCCAGTTCCGCCCCGTCGCGCCCGAAGCAGTAAATGCGCACGTTATCGCCCTGCAGGTAGCGCGCCAGCGGGCTGAAATCCGCCGATTTACCGTCGCCACCCAGTAGCAGCCACAGCGTGCCTTTCACCTTCAGGCCATTCAGCGCCGCTTCGGTGCTGCCGACATTGGTGGCTTTGGAATCATTAATCCAGCGCACGCCATTGTGCTCATACACCAGCTGAAAACGGTGCGCGAGGCCACTAAAGGTGGTCAGCGCCTGCAGGCTGGTGGCGCGCGGCAGACCGACGGCATCGGCCAGCGCCAGCGCGGCCAGCGCATTGGTATAGTTATGCTGTCCGACCAGCGTCATCTCCGCGGTATTCAGCACTTTTTCGCCGTTAACCCGCAGCCAGATACTGCCCTGCTGACGATTCAGGTGATAGTCGCCGACATCAACGCCAAAGCTGATGCAGCGCTTATCGGCGCCGCGTACCGGCATGGTCAGCGCATCATCCGCATTGACGACACACACTTCCGCGTGTTCATAAATCTTTAACTTGGCGGCACGATACTGCTGCAAACCGAGTGGGTAGCGATCCATATGGTCCTCAGTGACATTGAGGATGGTGGCCGCCGCCGCTTTCAGGCTGTACGTGGTCTCCAGCTGAAAACTGGAAAGCTCCAGCACATACAGCTGAGGCGGATTCTGCAGCAGGGTCAGCGCCGGCAGGCCGATATTACCGCCAACCCCCACGGTCCAGCCTGCCGCCTGCGCCATCGCTCCCACCAGCGTGGTAACGGTGCTTTTGCCGTTAGAGCCGGTAATCGCCACAATCGGCGCTTTCGCTTCGCGACAAAACAGCTCGATATCGCCAATAATCTCTACGCCCTTTGCCGCGGCATCCAGCAGCGAAGGATGCGCCAGCGCGATACCCGGGCTGGCGATAATCAGGTCGGCGCTCTGCAGCCAGCTGTCATCCAGTGAACCTAAATGGCGTTCCACCGCTTCCGGCAGCTTGTCGAGGCCCGGCGGCGACAGTCGGGTATCCATTACGCGGGGCGTAACGCCCTGCGCTAAAAAGAAATCAACACAGGAAAGCCCGGTCAGACCGAGGCCGATGATGACAACTTTTTTACCCTGATAGTCTGCCATGATTAACGTACCTTCAGCGTTGCCAGGCCAATCAGCACCAGCATCAGCGAAATAATCCAGAAGCGCACGATCACGCGCGGTTCCGGCCAGCCCTTCAATTCATAGTGATGATGAATCGGCGCCATGCGGAAAATACGTTGTCCGCGCAGCTTGAACGATCCAACCTGCAGGATCACCGACAGCGTTTCCACCACGAACACGCCGCCCATAATCACCAGCAGAAACTCCTGACGCAGCAGCACGGCGATAGTGCCAAGCGCGCCGCCCAGCGCCAGTGAACCGACATCACCCATAAATACCTGCGCCGGATAGGTGTTGAACCATAAGAAACCCAACCCGGCGCCCACAATTGCCGTACAGACAATCACCAGCTCACCCGCATGCCGCAGATAAGGAATATGTAAGTAGGCGGCGAAATTCACGTTACCGGTCGCCCAGGCCACCAGCGCAAAGCCTGCCGCCACAAATACCGTTGGCATAATCGCCAGGCCGTCGAGACCATCGGTCAGGTTGACGGCATTACTGGTGCCGACAATCACGAAATAGGCCAGCAGCAGATAGAGCAGCCCCAACTGCGGCATAATGTCTTTAAAGAACGGCACCACCAGCTCAGTGGCCGGGGTGTCTTTGCCGATGGCATACATAACGAAAGCCACTGCCAGGGCAATCACCGACTGCCAGAAATACTTCCAGCGGGCGATCAGTCCTTTGGTGTCTTTACGCACCACTTTGCGGTAATCATCAACAAAACCGACAATGCCATAGCCCACCAGCACAAACAGCACGCACCAGACGTAAGGGTTCGACGGATAGGCCCACATCAGCACCGAAATGGTGATTGAGGTGAGGATCATAATGCCGCCCATGGTTGGCGTACCACGTTTACTAAAGTGCGACTCAGGACCGTCGTTACGAACAACCTGACCAATCTGTAATTTTTGCAGCCACGCAATCAGATGCGGCCCCATCCACAGCGAAAGAAACAGTGCGGTCAGCAGGCTGACAATGGCGCGAAACGTCAGATAGGAAAAGACGTTAAAGCCGGAATAAAAAGCGACCAGATGTTCGGCCAGCCAGACTAACATGTTCCTTTCTCCTGTAAGCTCTGTACTACCTGCTCCATGGCGGCACTACGAGAACCTTTAACTAAAATAGTCATCTCTTGATGTTCCGACAGCAGCGTCAATAAACGTTCAGTCAGCGCTGCTTTTTGCTGGAAGTGTTCGCCCACACCGCTGGCATCGCTGATGCCTTTACTTAGCGAACCGACACTCAATACTTTATCAATCCCCGCCAGACGCGCCGCTTCGCCGACTTCGCGATGGCACTCCGCCGCTTCTGCGCCCAGTTCAGCCATATCGCCGACCACCATCACGCGATAGCCGGGCATCTCTGCCAGCACCTGCGCCGCGGCGGTCATCGAACCGACATTGGCGTTATAGCTGTCATCAAGCAGCAGTTGCTGGCGGTTAAGCACAATCGGGAATAAACGCCCCGGCACCGCCTGCAGCGTGGCTAAACCCTGCTGAATGGCGCTCAGCGGCGCATCAACCGACAGGGCCAGCGCCGCCGCCGCCAGGGCGTTAGCGATATTGTGGCGGCCAGGCAGCGGCAGCGTAACGTCAACCGCGCCGGCCGGGGTGTTCAGAGTGAAGCAGGTGCCCTGAGTGGCGAAACGGATATCGCTGGCCCAGAAATCGCTGTCCGGCTGTGGTTCAGGTGAAAAGCGCCAGACGGTTTTATGCTGCAGATGATTCTGCCAGTGCGGCCAGTCATGGCTGTCAGCATTGATAATCGCGGTGCCGTTTGCCGGCAGACCGTTGAAAATTTCGCCTTTGGCTTGCGCCACTCCCGCGAGGGAACCAAAACCTTCCAGATGGGCCGCCGCGAGATTATTTACCAGCGCGCTTTCCGGCCGGGTCAAATCGGTGGTGTAAGCAATCTCCCCCTGGTGGTTGGCGCCCAGTTCAATTACCGCATACTGATGCCCGGCGGTCAGACGCAGCAGCGTCAGCGGCACGCCGATATCATTATTCAGATTACCGGCGGTATAGAGGGTTTCACCGCAAACGCGCAGGATGGCGGCGGTCATCTCTTTCACCGAGGTTTTCCCGGACGAACCGGTTAACGCCACCACGCGCGCGCTGCTCTGCTGACGCACCCAGGCAGCCAGCTGGCCGAGCGCCAGGCGCGTGTCTTTCACCACCACCTGCGGCACCGCCACTGGTAAGTGCTTACTTACCAATAATGCAGAGGCGCCGCTGGCAATCGCATCGCCGACAAAATCATGGGCATCAAAACGTTCACCCTGCAGGGCAATAAACAGCACCCCGGCGGTAACCTTACGGGTATCGGTGGTCACCGCAGCAATCGTCAGATCGCCGCCCACCAGCTTGCCGCCGGTGACAGCCGCCAACTGCTCTAATGACAGCGCAATCATGCCACCACTCCCAGCAGACGGGCGACCGTCACGCGATCGGAGTAATCAAGGCGGCGGTTGCCGACCAGCTGATAATCTTCATGACCTTTACCGGCCACCAGAACTAAATCATCAGGCTGCGCCTGCATTACGGCGTTAGTGACCGCTTGCGCACGTCCGTGGACCACCCGGGCGCGACCGGCGTCAAGCAGGCCGGTAAGAATATCTGCAACAATCGCCGCCGGCTCTTCGCTGCGTGGGTTATCATCCGTGATCACCACCACATCGGCGAACTGCTCGGCAATGGCCCCCATCAACGGACGCTTACCTTTGTCGCGATCGCCGCCGCAACCGAAGACGCACCACAGCTGGCCTTTACAGTGCAGGCGTGCCGCTTCCAGCGCTTTCTCCAGCGCATCCGGGGTATGGGCATAATCCACCACCACCGTCGGTTTCGCCGGGGCGTTAAATACTTCCATGCGGCCACAGACCGGCAGCAACTGATTACCGCTGGCAATCAGCGATGCCAGCGGATAATCCAGCGCCAGTAACGTTGCCAGCGCCACCAGCAGGTTACTGACGTTAAACGCCCCCATCAGGCGGCTGTCAATTTCACCGTTACCCCAGCTGGATTCAAAGCGCACCGTCGCGCCGTTATCGTGGTACACCACATCCGTGGCTTTTAACCAGCGGCCGCGGCAACCGGGCTGCAGGTTATTTTCCATGGTGACCGCCACCGCATCCGGCAGACTTTGTAACCAGCGGAAACCGACTTCATCGTCGGCATTGATAATGATCTGACCAACCTGATGCTCAGAAAACAACAGCCACTTAGCGGCTTCATAGCGCGTCATATCACCGTGATAGTCGAGATGATCGCGGCTGAGATTGGTAAAGGCGGCGGCGGCAAACGGCAGCGCCGCAACACGATGCTGCACCAGACCGTGCGAAGAGACTTCCATCGCCGCCAGCGTCGCGCCCTGCTTCACCAGCGCATGTAAAACGTGCTGCACATCCACCGCCGAACCGGTGGTGTTTTCCGCCGCAATCAGCTGGCCATACAAACCATTACCGACGGTACCCATCACCGCGCCGGTCTCGCCCAGCAGGGTGGCCCACTGCGCCAACAGCTGGGTAGTGGTGGTCTTACCGTTGGTGCCGGTGACGCCAATCAGGCGCAGTTGTTCGCCCGGTTGCTGATAAAAACGTCCGGCCAGCGCCGACAGACGCTGCGGCAGCTGCGAAAGATAAATCACCGGTACGCCGTGCATTTCGCTGATATCACCATCGGCCGCGACGCCTTCGGCTTCGGCAATCACTGCCGCCACCCCCTGCGCAATCGCCTGCGGAATAAAACGTCGCCCGTCGGCCTGATGGCCTGCAATCGCCACAAACAGATCGCCGGATGCCGCCTGGCGGCTATCCAGTGTCATTTCACGAAGCGGTCGCTCCGGTGCGCCAGGCACCCACGGAGCCAGTAGGTCGCGCAAATTACGATCTGTCACCTGTTCCCTCATTCTTGTTAATTACCACGTCGTTTTTGTCGCTGGTCGGTAACGCATCCGGCTCAACGTTCATGGTGCGTAATACGCCGCCCATGATGGCGCCAAACACCGGTGCGGATACCGCACCACCATAATATTTCCCGGCCTGTGGATCGTTAATCACCACCACCAGGGCAAAACGAGGATGGCTGGCAGGCGCAACGCCTGCGGTATAAGCAATGTATTTATTCACGTAGCTACCATCCGGACCGACTTTCTTCGCAGTACCGGTCTTAATCGCAATGCGATAGCCTTTAATGGCGGCTTTTACCCCGCCGCCGCCCGGCAGGGCGACGCTTTCCATCATATGCACCACGGTCTTCACCAGATCTTCCGGGAAGACACGCTCGCCAGAGACTGGCGGATCAACTTTGGTAATCGACAGCGGGCGGGCAATGCCATAGCTGCCAATGGTTGCGTAGACTCGCGCTAACTGTAACGGCGTTACCATTAGCCCGTAGCCGAAAGAGAAGGTGGCCCTCTCTATGTCAGACCACCGTTGTTTTTGAGGATATAAGCCACTGCTTTCTCCGACCAATCCCAAATTGGTCGCCTTTCCCAGTCCAAAGCGTGCGTAAGTATCCACTAACGCTGAGGACGGCATCGCTAACGCCAGCTTGGAAACGCCGACGTTACTCGATTTCTGCAAGACCCCGGTCAGGGTCAGTTCGCTGTAGCGCGCAACGTCCTTAATTTCATGGCCGTTAATGCGATACGGGACAGTATTCAGTACGCTATTTTCTTTCACCACGCCGCGCTGCAACGCGGTCATCACCACCATCGGCTTCACCGTGGAACCGGGTTCGAAGATGTCGGTGATCGCACGGTTACGCATCACATCCTTCGGCGTTCCGCTCAGGTTATTCGGGTTATATGCCGGGCTATTGGCCATCGCCAGTACTTCGCCGGTCGTGACGTCCACCAGTACCGCCGTGCCGGATTCCGCTTTGTTAAATGCCACGGCGTTATTCAGTTCGCGGTAAACCAGCGCCTGCAGACGCTCATCGATACTCAGTGCGAGGTTATGCGCCGCCTGACTATCGACCGAGGAGATATCTTCAATCACCCGGCCAAAGCGGTCTTTACGCACGGTACGTTCGCCAGGCTGGCCGGTGAGCCACTTGTCGAAGCTCTTCTCCACCCCTTCAATGCCCTGACCATCGATATTGGTAAAGCCAATCAGATGCGAGGTCACCTGCCCCGCCGGATAGTAACGGCGTGACTCTTCGCGCAGATAGATGCCCGGGAGCTTCAGTTTTTTGATGTAGTCGCCAATCGCCGGATTGATCTGACGCGCGAGATAGACAAAGCGCCCTTTCGGGTTGGCATTAACCCGCGCCGCCAGTTGATCGAGGGGAATAGAGAGCGCATCAGACAGCGCTTTCCAGCGGCTGTCGAGGCTGATGCCGCCATGTTCATTTAACTCTTTTGGATCGGCCCAGATAGCGTTGACCGGAACGCTGACCGCCAGCGGACGCCCGGCGCGGTCGCTAATCATGCCGCGCGAAGTGGGGATCGCCTGTACGCGCAGTGAACGCATATCGCCTTCACGCACCAGTTTGTCCGGGTTAATCACCTGCAGATAAGCCACGCGCAGCAGCAAACCCACCAGCGCCAGTAAAATACAACCGCACAGCAACGCAAAACGCCAGCTTACAAAGCTGGCCTGATCTTCCTGTCGTTTCAATTTAAGCGTTTTGGTCGCGGCTCTCATTGAGTCCGTGGTTCCTTATTGCTGTACCACTATATTTTCCTGCGCCGGATCGACATGCTGCATTTGCAGCTTCTCGGTCGCGGTACGCTCGACCCGGCTATGATCGCCGAGGGCATTTTCTTCCAGAATCAGGTTGCGCCATTCGATATCCAGCGCGTCACGCTCCAATACCATTTGCTCACGCTGCGCCGTCAGCAGACGGGTTTTGTGGGCAGTCGTTACCACCAGCACCGCAGAAACCAGCACCGCCACCAGCAGAATCAGCGGGATCTTGCCATGACGCAGCAAGTCTCCGGCGATCACCGCAGGTAAGCTATGGCGCTCGTTACCAATCACGTTGCGGTCCTTTCCGCAATACGCAGCACAGAGCTACGCGCCCGCGGATTCTCAGCCACTTCCGCATCGCCCGGCATCATCTTGCCGAGCGCTTTCAACTGGCGGCCACCCAGGCTCTGCAACTGCGCTTCGGTCATCGGGATCCCCGCCGGTACCTGCGGGCCGCGACTCTGCTCACGCATAAAACGTTTCACAATACGATCTTCCAGCGAGTGAAAACTGATCACCGATAAGCGTCCTGCCGGAGCCAGCGCCGTCAGCGCGCCTTTCAGCGCCAGTTCAATCTCTTCCAGTTCACTGTTTACCCAGATACGGATGGCCTGAAAACTACGCGTCGCCGGATGCTTAAACTTGTCTTTCACCGGCGTCGCCGCGTAGATCACATCGGCAAGTTCTTTGGTACGCGTCATTGGCTGTTCACGATTGCGCTCGACGATGGCGCGCGCAATGCGTTTGGCAAAGCGCTCTTCACCGAAGGTCTTCAGGACAAAGACAATGTCGTTCTCTTCGGCATGCAACAACCATTCAGCGGCGGAGTGGCCGCGCGTCGGATCCATCCTCATATCCAGTGGTCCGTCACGCATAAAGGAAAATCCGCGTTCTGCATCATCCAGCTGCGGCGACGAGACGCCAAGATCCAACAAAATACCGTCGATCTTGCCGGTCAGTCCCCGTTCTTCCACATACTCTGCCAAAGCGGAAAACGGGCCATGAATGATGTTAAAACGTGGATCGGTAATCTCTGCAGCAGCGGCGATAGCTTGCGGATCACGATCGATGGCGTACAGACGACCTTGCTCTCCCAGCTGGGAAAGAATCAGGCGCGAATGCCCTCCGCGCCCGAACGTGCCATCAATATAGATGCCGTTATCCTTCAGGTTGAGGCCATTTACCGCCTCGTCTAACAGCACCGTGGTATGTTTAAAATTATCCTGCATAGCTATAGCGACAAATCCTGCAATCGATCAGATAACGGCTCCTGACTCGACTGCTCAGCGTCAATATCTTCCCTGACTTGTTGATACCAGGTCTGTTCATCCCACAGCTCAAACTTATTGAACTGTCCAACCAGCATCACTTCTTTGGTCAGGCTCGCATGTTGACGAAGGGTGTTCGCCAGCAGTAAACGACCTGCATTATCCATCTGACACTCACTGGCATGCCCAAGTAACAGTCGCTGTACACGACGTTCGGCGGGGTTCATGCTGGACAAGCGAGACAGCTTTTGTTCAATGATTTCCCATTCGGGCAGGGTGTAAAGCAACAGGCATGGCTGGTGGAGGTCAATGGTACAGACCATTTGCCCCTGAGATTCCCCGATCAGCATTTCGCGGTAGCGCGTCGGAACGGCGAGCCGCCCTTTGCTGTCGAGATTGACTAACGTTGCCCCACGGAACATGCCAGCCTCACCCCTCGGTTACCCCGTTTCACCACTTTACACCACAAATTCCCACTAAAAGAGTTTACGGAGCGAAGGAAAACATTGTCAAGCCGCAGTACCGGCCTGATGACATTATTTCTGAAAGGTTGTAAAGGGAGGGGAGTTAAAAAAAAGCCTGCCTGATACAAAACAAAAAAATAAGCCGATGAATAATGACAAAAAATTCACATTAACTTTAATTATGCTCAAAAATATAGCAGCCAAAAGCCAATGAAATTAAACTGCAAACTTTGCGAGCCGGTTTGCATTTTAAGGTATTTCCGAGAGATTGCACAGAGGGTTAGCGCCTGACGGGGCCTGAACGGAAGCGAAAATGGTGTCCCGGCAGGTCGTTGGAGGTTTTTACTATAAACATCGGCAGCGGCAATACTTACTTTAATTTACGTAAACCGCGGCTGTTGCTTTGAAATTTATCCGGCTATTTTTTGTGGTAGTTAAATTTCAATCAAAATATTAATAAATGTAAAAAAGGCAGCAACCGCTGCCTCTCTTTTTTTAACTGCTCTTGCGGCTTAATTTCCCGCGGCGAAACAGATTACGCCGAATGCGGGTTAAACCCGGCTTCGGTTTGCGCGGTTCATCAAGGCTGGCCAGCACCAGTTCCAGCACCCGCTCCGCCACATCGCGATGACGCTGCGCCACCGCCAGTACCGGACACTCAAGGAAATCAAGCAGTTCATGGTCGCCAAAGGTGGCAATCGCCAGATCAACCGGCAGGCGCCCTTCACGTTTCAGCGTCACATCCATCACGCCCTGCAACAAGCCAAAGGAGGTGGTAAACAGCGCCTCCGGCATCGGATGGTCCTCAAGATACTTCTCAAACAGCGCGGCCGACGCGGTACGCTCGTAGCTGTTGGCGTAAATAAAATCAATTTTACGCTCATCTCCCTGCCACGCCTGACGAAACCCCGCCTCGCGTAAAAAGCTGACGGAGAGTTCCGGCAGAGCGCCGAGGTACAGTACATTTTTCACCGGCAGTTTACGCAGTTCCGCCGCCAGCATTTCCGCATCATCCTGATCGGCGCCGACCACACTGGTGAAATGTTCACGATCCAGCGCGCGGTCCAGGGCGATAATCGGCAGCGGATCGTTGATCCAGCGCTGATAGAACGGATGCTCCGGCGGCAAGGCAGTGGAAACAATAATGGCGTCGACCTGGCGCTGCAGCAGATGCTCAATGCAACGCATCTCATTTTCCGGCAGGTCTTCAGAGCAGGCGATCAGCAGCTGATAGCCGCGCTGACGCGCCTGACGTTCAAGATAGTTGGCGATGCGCGTGTAGCTGGTATTCTCCAGATCGGGAATAACCAGGCCAATCGAGCGCGTACGACCGGCACGCAGGCCTGCCGCAACCGCATTGGGATGGTAATTATGCTCACGCACCACCGACATCACTTTCTCGACGGTTTTATCGCTGACACGATACTGCTTTGCTTTGCCATTAATGACATAGCTGGCGGTCGTACGCGAAACACCGGCGAGGCGCGCAATTTCATCCAGTTTCACAATAACCCCACACTTCAGCGGCCACGACCGTGCTATTAATAGCCATGTCGTAGCCATGGATAAGACCTTTGTTACATCTAACAGCAGAAAAGATTGGTGAGCAACCGCTTTTCATCGACTTAGCGGCGCTAACCGGCAAAAGTAACAATCTGTTGAGGGGGAGTGGCACTTTTTGCGGCAGATAAAAAAACCCGGCCGGAGCCGGGTTCGGAGAACGCTTCACCCCCGGAGAGGTGCGCCTTAGCGCATAATACGGTCGCCGCGCGACACGCCGACAATACCGGAACGTGCTACTTCAACGATTTCCGCCACTTCGCGTACGGTGTTGAGGAAAGCGTCCAGCTTGTCACTGGTCCCGGCCAGCTGAACCGTGTAAAGCGTCGGCGTAACGTCAATAATTTGACCACGGAAAATTTCCGCGCTGCGCTTCACTTCTTCACGTCCGTAACCGCTGGCCTGGATCTTCACCAGCATGATTTCACGTTCAACGTGCGAGCCCTGGCCCAGTTCGCTGACGCGCAGCACATCCACCAGTTTGTGCAGCTGCTTTTCAATCTGCTCCAGCACTTTCTCGTCGCCGACGGTTTGAATCGTCATGCGCGATAGCGTCGGGTCGTCGGTCGGCGCCACGGTCAGGCTTTCGATATTATAACCGCGCTGCGAAAACAGGCCGACTACGCGGGACAATGCGCCGGATTCGTTCTCCAGCAATACTGATAAAATACGACGCATGATTATGTCCTCTCCGTTTTGCTCAGCCACATCTCGTCCATACCGCCACCGCGAATATGCATCGGGTAGACGTGCTCGGTGCCATCGACGTTCACGTCAACAAACACCAGGCGCCCTTTGCCCAGCTCTTCCAGCGCGTGCGTCAGCTTATCTTCCAGCTCTTCCGGATGATTAATCGCCACACCCACGTGCCCGTAGGCTTCCGCCAGGCGCACAAAATCAGGCAGCGACTGCATATAGGATTGCGAATGGCGTCCGGAATAGATCATATCCTGCCACTGCTTCACCATCCCGAGGTAACGGTTGTTCAGGTTCAGCACCAGTACCGGAATACCGTATTGCAGCGCGGTGGAAAGTTCCTGGATATTCATCTGAATACTGCCATCGCCGGTGACACACACCACCGTCTCTTCCGGCAGGGCTAACTTCACGCCCAGCGCCGCCGGCAGGCCGAAGCCCATGGTGCCGAGACCACCGGAGTTGATCCAGCGACGCGGCTTATCAAACTGATAGTAGAGCGCGGCGAACATCTGATGCTGACCGACATCGGAGGTCACATAGGCATCGCCATGGGTCAGACGACAGATAGTTTCGATCACCGCCTGCGGCTTGATCTTGTCGCTGCTGCGATCGAATTCCAGACACTTACGCGAGCGCCACTGATCGATGCTCTGCCACCAGTCGCGCAGACTGTCGAAATTCTGGCTGGCGTCGGATTGCCCCAACAGTTCCAGCATCTGCTCCAGCACCTGTTTCGCATCGCCGACAATCGGCACATCCGCCGGAACAGTTTTCGAAATTGACGTCGGGTCGATATCGATATGCAGCACCGTGGCATTCGGGCAGTATTTGGCCAGATTGTTGGTGGTGCGGTCATCGAAACGCACGCCGACCGCGAAGATCACATCGGAGTGATGCATCGTCATATTGGCTTCATAGGTGCCGTGCATGCCCAGCATGCCGATACACTGGCGATGGCTGCCCGGGAAAGCCCCCAGCCCCATCAGGGAGGTGGTTACCGGAACATTGAGTTTTTCCGCCAGCTCGCGCAGTTGATCGTGGCATGCGGCGTTGATCACCCCGCCGCCGGCGTAAATAACCGGTTTCTGCGCCGCTAACAGCGTTTGCAGCGCACGCTTAATCTGGCCTTTATGCCCCTGAGTGGTCGGGTTATAAGAGCGCATGCTCACCGACTCCGGCCAGGTGTACGGCAGTTTGTTTGCCGGGTTAAGAATATCTTTTGGCAGATCGATAACCACCGGCCCCGGACGACCGCTGGCCGCCAGCCAGAAGGCTTTTTTAATCACGCCGGGGATATCTTCGGTGTGTTTCACCAGGAAACTGTGCTTTACCACCGGGCGGGAGATCCCCACCATGTCGCACTCCTGGAACGCATCGTAGCCAATCAGCGACGAGGCCACCTGGCCGGACAGTACCACCAGTGGAATCGAGTCCATATAGGCAGTGGCAATGCCGGTAATGGCATTGGTGGCGCCCGGACCCGAGGTCACCAGCACCACGCCGACTTCCCCGGTGGCGCGCGCATAGCCATCAGCCATATGCACCGCGCCCTGTTCGTGACGCACCAGCACATGGTCGACGCCGCCGACCGTTTGCAGAGCGTCATAAATATCCAATACCGCTCCGCCCGGATAACCGAACACATGTTTCACGCCCTGATCGATTAACGATCGGACTACCATCTCGGCTCCTGACAACATCTCCATTTTCGCCTCCAGGCTTAAGATACTGATTCTACTGACTCTATTCGCTTGCCATAAGCGCTGCGCCACAAAACGAAGCGTCGCACAGACGATGCCAGAGGAAGGCAGAACCTTGGGTTTTATTCACAGATTATGGAAATCGTTTCCACAACCCAGGTACAGGGTAAGTGATGCCCTTGCTGATTTCTCGTTAGAGTTGTGCATTTACCATAACCGCGAAAAAGTTGGCAGGCAAACGACAAACGCAGCTTCGTGGATAACGCATAAAATTAAGCATCTGCGGGAAAGGGACTGGCTTCGACATTTTCACTGAGGCGGCGGCCAACAAAAGCGGTTTATTCTGTCTGTGAAACCATCAACAGTGTGATCTTATTGTTATTAAAATTAAGCCGGAAGTTATGAAACCGCCACCCGGCAATTGGCGCCGGTCTGATGGTTGACATCGCCCGCTGAAACACGTATCACTATTGGCAACAGAAATTTTATGGGGTTTGATTCAATGATTGGCAACTTCCGCCTACTCGGTCTACTACTAAACGCATCTTCTTTGCGCGGTAGGCTTGTGGGCGAAATCAGTCACTGATTCAGACTCGCAAAACTAACAAAACCCGCGCCGATGCGCGGGTTTTTTTATGCTCGCGTTACAGGCAAATACATACAGGACAGCTACGATGAGCCAACAAGTAATTATTTTCGATACCACTCTGCGCGATGGCGAGCAGGCGTTGCAGGCCAGCCTGAGTGTTAAAGAAAAACTGCAGATTGCTCTGGCGCTGGAGCGCATGGGCGTCGACGTAATGGAAGTCGGTTTCCCGATCTCCTCCCCGGGTGACTTTGAATCGGTACAGACCATTGCGCGCCAGGTTAAAAACAGCCGCGTTTGCGCCCTGGCGCGTTGCGTCGAGAAAGATATCGACGCCGCTTATGAAGCGCTGCGCATTGCTGATGCCTATCGTATTCACACCTTCCTCGCCACCTCGCCGATGCATATCGCCACTAAATTGCGCAGCACCCTGCCGGAAGTGATCGAACGCGCGGTGAGCATGATCAAGCGGGCGCGTAACTATACTGACGATGTCGAATTCTCCTGCGAAGATGGCGGCCGTACGCCGATTGACGATCTGTGTCGGGTAGTGGAAGCGGCGATTAACGCCGGCGCCACCACCATCAACATCCCGGACACCGTCGGCTACACCCTGCCAGACGAATACAGCAACATCATCTCTTCACTGATTGCCCGCGTACCCAATATTGATAAAGCAATTCTGTCAGTACATACCCATGATGACCTGGGGATGGCGGTTGGCAACTCTATCGCCGCGGTGCGCGCCGGCGCCCGTCAGGTGGAAGGTACGCTGAATGGGCTGGGTGAGCGCGCCGGTAACTGTGCGCTGGAAGAAGTGATTATGGCGATCAAAACCCGCAGCCAGATGATGAATGTGCATACCAATATCCGTCATCAGGAAATCTATCGCACCAGCCAGATTGTCAGCCAGATCTGCAATATGCCGATCCCGGCCAATAAAGCGATTGTCGGCTCCAATGCCTTTGCCCACTCCTCCGGTATCCACCAGGACGGCGTACTGAAAAACCGTGAAAACTACGAAATCCTGACGCCAGAGTCGATCGGCCTGCATAAAATCCAGCTGAACCTGACTTCACGCTCGGGCCGTGCGGCGGTGAAACACCGGATGGAAGAGATGGGTTACAAAGAGACCGATTACAGTCTGGATGCGCTGTATGACGCCTTTCTGAAGCTGGCCGACAAAAAAGGCCAGGTATTTGATTACGACCTGGAAGCGCTGGCGTTTATCAACAAACAGAATGAAGAACCCGAGCACTACCAGCTGAAAGATTTCAACGTGCAATCAGGTTCCAGCATTAACGCCACCGCCTCGGTTAACCTCGGCTGTGGCGACGAGCAGAAATCGGAAGCGGCAACCGGAAATGGTCCGGTGGACGCGGTATATCAGGCGATCAACCGCATCACCGAGTTTGATACTGAACTGGTGAAATATCAGCTGACCGCCAAAGGTCACGGCAAAGATGCGCTGGGCCAGGTGGATATCGTGGTCAACTACAATGGCCGTAAATTCCACGGCGTCGGTCTGGCCACCGATATCGTTGAATCTTCCGCCAAAGCGATGATTAACGCCTTAAACAACATCTGGCGCGCACGTCAGGTTGAGCAAGAATTGCAACGCAAATTTAAGAATAAAGACCAGAAGGAAACGGTGTAATTATGTCTAAAACTTATCATATCGCGGTGCTGCCGGGTGACGGCATTGGCCCGGAAGTCATGGCGCAGGCGGCAAAGGTACTGGACGCCATTCGCCAGCGTTTCGCCATGCGCATTACCACCAGCGAATATGACATTGGTGGCATCGCCATCGATCGTCACGGCATGCCATTGCCGCCGGCAACCATTGCCGGTTGCGAGCAGGCGGATGCGATTCTGTTTGGCTCGGTGGGCGGCCCGAAATGGGAACATTTACCGCCAGCCGAACAGCCTGAGCGCGGCGCGCTGCTGCCACTGCGTAAACACTTTAAACTGTTCAGCAACCTGCGTCCGGCCAGCCTGTATAAAGGTCTGGAAGCCTTTTGTCCGCTGCGCCGCGATATCGCCGATAAAGGCTTTGATATCCTGTGCGTCCGGGAACTGACCGGCGGTATCTATTTCGGCCAGCCGAAAGGTCGTGAAGGCAGCGGGATGCATGAACGTGCGTTTGATACCGAGGTCTATCACCGGTTTGAGATTGAACGTATCGCGCGCATCGCGTTTGAATCGGCGCGCAAACGCCGCAACAAAGTGACCTCCATCGATAAAGCCAACGTGCTGCAGACCTCAGTGATGTGGCGTGAAATTGTCAGCGAAATCGGCAAAGAGTACCCGGATGTGGCGCTCAGCCATATGTATATCGACAATGCCACCATGCAGCTGATTAAAGATCCATCACAGTTTGACGTGCTGCTTTGCTCTAACCTTTTTGGTGACATTCTGTCCGATGAGTGCGCGATGATCACCGGTTCAATGGGCATGCTGCCTTCGGCCAGCCTGAACGAACAGGGCTTTGGTCTGTATGAACCTGCTGGCGGTTCAGCACCGGATATTGCCGGGAAAAACATCGCTAACCCGATTGCGCAAATTCTCTCGCTGACGCTGCTGCTCCGTTACAGCCTGGAAGCAGACGCGGCGGCTGACGCCATTGAGCGCGCCATTAACCGCGCGCTGGAAGAGGGTTTCCGCACCAGCGATTTAGCCGGTGACGGTCAGGCAATCAGTACCGATGAAATGGGCTCAATCATTGCCCGGTTTATCACCGAGGAACAGTAAAAAATGGGTAAGACATTATACCAGAAGTTATTTGATGCGCATGTGGTGCGCGAAGTGGCTAACGAAACACCGCTGCTGTATATCGATCGCCACTTAGTGCACGAAGTCACTTCACCGCAGGCATTTGATGGCCTGCGGGCGCACGGTCGTCCGCTACGTCAGCCGTCGAAGACGTTCGCCACCATGGACCATAATGTCTCCACCCAGACTAAAGATATCAACGCGTCAGGCGAGATGGCGCGTATCCAGATGCAGGAGCTGATCAAAAACTGCGCTGAGTTTGGCGTGCAGCTGTATGATTTGAACCACCCTTTTCAGGGTATTGTGCATGTGGTCGGCCCTGAGCAGGGTATGACCCTGCCGGGCGCCACGCTGGTTTGCGGTGACTCCCATACCTCTACCCACGGCGCCTTTGGCGCGCTGGCGTTTGGCATCGGCACCTCGGAAGTGGAGCATGTGCTGGCGACGCAGACTCTGAAACAGAGTCGCGCCAAAGCCATGAAGATCGAAGTCACGGGCAAAACCGCGCCGGGGATCACGGCCAAAGATATCGTGCTGGCGGTTATCGGTAAAACCGGTAGCGCCGGCGGCACCGGTCATGTGGTGGAATTCTGCGGCGAAGCGGTGGAAGCGCTGAGCATGGAAGGCCGCATGACGCTGTGTAATATGGCGATTGAGCTGGGGGCGAAAGCCGGTCTGGTCGCGCCTGACGACACCACCTTTGCCTATCTGAAAGGGCGTCAGTTCGCGCCGCAAGGCGAAGCGTGGCTGCAGGCGGTGGAGTACTGGCGCAGCCTGAAATCCGACAGCGACGCGCATTTTGATACGGTGGTGACGCTGAATGCGGCAGAGGTTGCTCCGCAGGTCACCTGGGGCACCAATCCGGGCCAGGTGATTGCGGTTAACCAGCGGATCCCTGAACCGGCCTCCTTTAGCGATCCGGTCGAACGCGCATCCGCCGAGAAAGCGCTGGCCTATATGGATCTGCAGCCGGGCATTAAAATGACCGACGTGCGTATCGATAAAGTATTTATTGGCTCCTGCACCAACTCGCGGATTGAAGATCTGCGCGCGGCGGCGGCCATTGCCAAAGGACGCAAAGTGGCGCAGGGGGTGCAGGCGATTGTGGTTCCCGGTTCCGGCCCGGTCAAAGCCCAGGCGGAAGCGGAAGGTCTGGATAAGATCTTTCTTGATGCCGGTTTCGAATGGCGCCTGCCGGGTTGCTCGATGTGTCTGGCGATGAACAATGACCGTCTGAACCCCGGCGAGCGTTGCGCCTCCACCAGCAACCGCAACTTTGAAGGTCGCCAGGGGCGCGATGGCCGTACTCATCTGCTGAGTCCGGCCATGGCGGCGGCGGCGGCGGTCACCGGCCACTTCGCTGATATCCGCGAACTGCATTAAGGAAAACACCATGGCGAAGAAATTTACTCAGCATAGCGGGATTGTGGTGCCGATCGATGCGGCGAATGTCGACACCGATGCCATTCTTCCGAAGCAGTTTCTGCAGAAAGTGACGCGTAGCGGTTTCGGCGAGCACCTGTTTCACGACTGGCGTTATCTGGATGCCGCCGGAACCCAGCCGAATCCGCAGTTCATCCTGAATAAGCCGGCGTTTAAAGGCGCCAGTATTTTACTGGCGCGGGAGAACTTTGGTTGTGGTTCATCACGTGAACATGCGCCATGGGCGCTGACTGATTACGGTATTCAGGCGGTGATAGCGCCGGGCTTTGCCGATATCTTTTACGGTAACGCGTTTAATAACCAGCTATTGCCGGTCACCCTGACGGAACCGCAGGTGGATGAGCTATTTGCGCTGGTGGCAGCCGAACCGGGCGTCAGCTTTACTGTGGATCTGGAGAACATGGAAGTGATTGCCGCGGGTAAGCACTACCACTTTGAGCTCGACAGTTTCCGCCGCCACTGCATGATTAACGGCCTCGACAGTATTGGTCTGACGTTGCAGCATGATGCCGAGATTGCTGATTACGAGCGCCGGCAACCGACGTTTCTGTAATGCAGGCGGCATAACCAATGCCGCCGGAAAAATATTCAGATAACGCCATGTAGGGGCGGGATTTATTCCGCCCGTGCCGACGATTTCATCCATGGTAATGACGGGATTTATTCCGCCCGTGCCGACGACTTCACCCATGGTAATGACGGGATTTATTCCGCCCTGCTGCTTTATACGTCCTTCACCTTTAACGACAGCACCAGCGCCAGAATCGATAACAGTAACGCCAGCCAGTACACCGAATAGTGCCCCCAGGTTTCTGATAATGCCCCCTGCAATACCCCGGCAAGGATCACCCCGGTAGAAATACTGTTGGTAAACAGCGTGGTCGCGGCTCCTGGCCGCCCCGGCATCAGGTCCTGAAAATAGAGCATGCCAATCCCGGCGATAATACCGATAAAAATAGCATTAAAAATCTGTATCGCCATTAATGCGCTACGCGACTGAAACAGTACCAGCCCGAGATAAAACAGCACCCCTGAGGCAATGGCAAACAGCATCATATTGCGTTTGCCGAAGCGCTTAACATAATGCCCGGCCAGCAGCATCGCCGGGATCTCCAGCCCGGCGGCAGTCCCCATCAGTAGCCCCGCCAGCCGATCCGGCAACCCGAGCACGCTGCTAATATACAGCGGCATATCAATGATATACATGGTATTACAGGTCCACATAATCATCGAAGCGAGAAACAGCATACGCACATCACTGTTTTTCCAGGCGCTGATTTGCGTCAGCAGCACTTCAGAAGACTGCTCCACACGCGGCACCGAAGGCAGGGCAAACCAGATCAGCGCCAGACAGATCACAAACAGCGCCGCCGCCACCAGAAACATGCTGGTGAAACCATAATTCAGCGCCAGAGCAAAGGAGAGGGGTGGCCCGATAACCCACGCCAGCGACAGCTGCGCACGCATCACCGAACTGAACATCACCACTTCGCGCGCCGAACTGTCGGCATACTCGCGCGCCAGAGCAAAGATCTGCGGCATCGCCACGCTGGCCAGCGACGACAGAAACACCCCCAGCGTAATCAGCGTCAGGTAGTGACGGTTAAAGGCGAACAGTACGGCATTAAGTAACGCCATCCCGCAGCAGAACAGAATCAGCATACGCCGGTCGCCGCGGTTGTCGGAACGCTTCGCCAGCAGCAAACTCACCGCGATACCGGCAATCGCATTGACGGTATAAAACAGTCCGACCCAGAACGGGCGCACGGCCACTTCACGGGATAAAAACAGACTCAGGGTCGGCGCCTGTAGTGCGCCGGCGACCCCAATCATAAAGGAGACCACCATAAAGGCGAGGTAAACCGGATTAATGCGACGGCGGCGGGTAAGCAGCGATTTCATGCCTTGATCCTTGCAGGATGAAATAGGGATCATCAAATAAAACAACAAAACGAATAAGAAGCGTAGACGTAACCATAGCGAAAAGAAAAAAGCCAGCAACATAAAGTCGCTGGCAGGTCAAAAAAAAGCACCATACTCAGAAAGGGATGGTTGAGCACATCTTTAAACGATCCGGATGCCTCCCGCTCTTCCATCTGCCGCTATTATCGCCATAATACAGGAAATGAAAAACTGATAGCTTTCACCGCGGAGTTCCTCTTTTATGTCCTCTCCCCGCCTGCGCCAGCAATTTATTCGCCTGTGGCAAAGTTGTAACGGTCAGTCACACGAAACCACACTGAATGAACTGGCGCTGCAGCTCAGCTGTTCCCGCCGTCATATGCGTAACCTGCTGAACGCCATGCAGGCCGAGGGCTGGCTCGAGTGGCAGTCAGAGGCCGGACGCGGCAAGCGCTCGCTACTCAGCTTTCTGTATACCGGCCTGGCGCTGCAACAGCAGCGCGCCGAAGATCTGCTGGACCAGGACCGCATCGACCAGCTGGTGCAACTGGTGGGGGATAAAAACCAGGTGCGTCAGATGATTACCTCGCATCTTGGCCGCAGCTTCCGCCAGGGTAAGCATATTCTGCGCGTACTTTACTATCGTCCACTGGTGAATTTATTACCCGGTTCGCCGCTACGACGCTCAGAAACCCATATCGCCAGACAGATATTTAGCAGCCTGACGCGCATAAATGAGGAAAACGGGGAACTGGAACCCGATATTGCGCACCACTGGCAACAGATCTCGGCGACCCACTGGCGCTTCTATCTGCGACCGGCGATTCATTTTCATCATGGCCGCGAACTGGAGATGGAAGATGTGATCGCCACCCTGACGCGGCTTACCAGCCAGCCGCTCTTCAGCCATCTGAGCGTGATTGAATCTTCCCCCCCCTGGGCGCTCGATATTCATCTCAGCCAGCCGGATAACTGGCTGCCCTGGCTGTTAGGTAGCGTCAGCACCATGATCCTGCCGCGCGAATGGCCGACCCTGGCGGATTTTAGCCGTCAGCCAATCGGCACCGGACCCTACTCGGTAGTCCGCAATCAGCAGTCACAGTTAAAAATTCAGGCATTTGACGACTACTTCGGTTATCGCGCGCTCATTGATGAGGTGGCAATCTGGGTTCTGCCGGAAATTACTGATGAACTGGTCTATTCCGGCGTCAAACTGCAGGGTAACCAGCAGGATGAAAAGTCGGAAGAGAGCCGCCTTGAGGAGGGCTGCTATTTTCTGCTGTTTGACCAGCGCTCCGAACAGGGACGCAATGAGCAGGTGCGGCGCTGGATCAGCTATATCTTTAACCCGATAGCGATGCTGAATCATTCCGGTATCGGCTACCAGCGCTACTGGTTTCCCGCTTACGGGCTGTTGCCGCGCTGGCATCACCGTCGTGATATGACGCCAGCCAGTAAACCGGAAGGGCTGGAAACCTTAACCCTCACCTGGTACAGCGATCATATTGAGCATCAGGGGATCGCCAATGCGCTGGAGCCGATTCTGGCGGAATATGGCGTCAAACTGATCACTCAACAGGTGGACTATGACAGCTGGTATCGCGGTGATGCGCAGAGCGATATCTGGCTGGGTAGCGCCAACTTCACCCTGCCGTTAGAGTTTTCGCTCTTTTCCTTACTGTATGAAATTCCGCTGCTCCATCACTGCGTCAATATTGACTGGGAAAGTGATGCGCAACGCTGGCGTCAGCAGCAGCTGCCGCTGGCGGAGTGGAGTAAGCAACTGGTGGACAGCTACAGTCTGCACCCGCTGTTCCACCACTGGTTATTGCTGGAAGGCCAGCGCAGTATGCGTGGAGTGCGCATGAATACCCTCGGCTGGTTCGACTTTAAATCCGCCTGGTTTGCGCCGCCGGAATCATGACGCTTTTGTTGCCGGGCAGAAATCACTAGAATGGGCCGTTCTCAACGGGGTGCGGAAAAACCTTGTGTGGCGCAGGCGGCATACCTGCCGTCATTGTGGCTACGGAAAATCTTTGGCGCGGGCGGCATAAATGCCGCCTCGACACCCAATGATTTACAACACGGTAGGGGAGCCATTTATGGCTCCCGTCAAATTTCCGCTGAGACAGACCCGTCGAACCTGATCCGGTTAATACCGGCGTAGGGATTTGAGATTGCCCGTCACTCAGATCCTTTGCGACTCATAAAACTTCTCTTCAGGAGAGCGCAAAGTGTTAAAGAAAACCCTGCCATTACTGTTACTGCTGGCGACACCGGCTTTTGCCGCCAAACCGGTTCTGACCGTCTATACCTATGACTCCTTCTCAGCGGACTGGGGTCCCGGCCCGGCGGTGAAAAAAGCGTTTGAAGCCGACTGCAACTGCGAACTGAAATTCGTTGCTCTGGAAGATGGCGTTTCACTGCTGAACCGCCTGCGCATGGAAGGCAAAAACAGCAAAGCCGATGTGATCCTCGGCCTCGATAACAATCTGGTGCAGGCGGCGGAAAAAACCGGTCTGTTCAGCCCGGCCAAAGTCGATACCGGCGCGCTGAAAATTCCCGGCGGCTGGCATAACAGCACCTTTGTACCTTACGACTACGGCTACTTCGCCTTTGTCTATGACAAAACCAAAGTTAAAAACCCGCCGAAAAGCCTGAAAGAACTGGTCGACAGCGATCAACACTGGAAGGTGATCTATGAGGATCCCCGCACCAGTACGCCGGGCCTTGGCCTGTTGCTGTGGATGCAGAAAGTGTATGGCGATCAGGCGCCGCAGGCCTGGCAAAAGCTGGCGAAGAAAACCGTTACCGTCACCAAAGGCTGGAGCGAAGCCTATGGCCTGTTCCTGAAAGGCGAAGGCGACCTGGTACTGAGTTACACCACCTCGCCGGCTTATCATCTGATTGAAGAGAAGAAAGATCAGTACGCCGCTGCCGACTTCGCTGAAGGCCACTATCTGCAGGTCGAAGTGGCTGGCCAGCTGGCCAGCAGCAAACAGCCGGAACTGGCGCAGCGCTTTATGAAATTTATCGTCAGCCAGCCGTTCCAGCAAACCATCCCGACCGGCAACTGGATGTATCCGGTGATCGACAGCAAACTGCCGGACGGTTTTAGCACTCTCAGCGTGCCAAAAACCGCGCTGGAGTTCAGCTCGCAGCAAGTCGCCGATAAACGTAGCCAGTGGATCAGTGAATGGCAACGCGCCGTCAGCCGCTAATTGCTGGCTGGATGATCCCCGGCGGCCTGGCAGCGATACTGCTGGTCGCCGTGGCGCTACTGGCGCTTGGCGCTTTGTGGTTTAACGCGCCGGAAACCGACTGGCGCGTTATCTGGCACGATCGCTATCTGTGGCACGTACTGGGTTTCTCCTTCTGGCAGGCGCTGCTATCCGCGCTGCTGTCGGTGATGCCGGCAATACCGCTGGCGCGCGCGCTTTACCGGCGGCGTTTTCCCGGACGCCATGCGCTGCTGCGCCTGTGCGCCATGACGCTGGTGCTGCCGGTACTGGTGGCGGTGTTTGGCATCCTGAGCGTCTATGGCCGCGAAGGCTGGCTGGCGCATCTGTGTCAGCTAATCGGTATTGATTACCGCTTCTCCCCTTATGGCCTGCAGGGCATTCTGCTGGCCCATGTATTTTTTAATCTGCCGCTGGCCACCCGCCTGCTATTGCAGACGCTGGAAAATATTCCTGCCGAGCAGCGTCAGCTGGCGGCGCAGTTGGGTATGCGTGGCTGGCATCAGTTTCGTCTGGTGGAGTGGCCATGGCTGCGACGGCAAATACTGCCCGCCGCCGCGCTGATTTTTATGCTGTGCTTCGCCAGTTTTGCCACCGTCCTGTCGCTGGGCGGCGGCCCCAGAGCCACCACCATTGAGCTGGCTATCTTTCAGGCGCTCAGCTACGACTACGATGCTGGCCGTGCGGCATTGCTGGCGCTGCTGCAAATGTTCTGTTGTCTGGGTCTGGTAATGCTCAGCCAGCGCCTGAGCAAAGCGATCCCGGCGGGAAGCGCAACACTGGATGGCTGGCGTAACCCGGAAGATAGCCTGCGCGCCCGCCTCGCCGATAGCC
>NZ_JAHXPU010000023.1:17664-203582 GCF_047308185.1 Pantoea sp. B65 | reverse complement strand
GGCGGTAGTGGTCGATGGCATCAATCAGGGGTTCAGTAGCGTACTGACACAACCGGCGCTGTGGCAGGCGACGATAACCTCGCTACGCATCGCCCTGGCGGCCGGGGTGATCTGCGTGCTGCTGACCACCATGCTGCTATGGACCAGCCGCGAACTGCGGCTGCGTCAGCGTTTGCTGGCGGGTCAGGCGCTGGAACTGAGCGGGATGCTGATCCTCGCCATGCCGGGTATTGTGCTGGCTACCGGCTTCTTCCTGCTGCTGAACAGCAGCATCGGCTTGCCGCAATCCGCCGATAGTCTGGTGATTTTTACCAATGCGCTAATGGCGATCCCCTATGCCATGAAGGTACTGGAAAACCCGCTGCGCGATATTGCCGAACGCTATAACCGGCTCTGCCTGTCGCTGGATATTAAGGGCTGGAACCGCGTCCGGCTGATCGAACTGAAAGCCCTGCAACGTCCGCTGGCGCAGGCACTGGCCTTTGCCTGTGTATTGTCGATTGGCGACTTTGGCGTGGTGGCGCTGTTTGGCAATGACGATTTCCGCACGCTGCCCTTCTGGCTTTATCAGCAGATCGGCTCGTATCGCAGTGAGCAGGGTGCGGTGACCGCTTTGCTGCTGCTGTTACTCTGTTTTCTGTTGTTCACCCTGATCGAAAAGCTGCCGGGACGCCATGCTTACGCTGAATAATTTAACTTATCTCTATAATCATCTGCCGATGCGTTTCTCCCTGACGATGCAGGCAGGTGAGCGGCTGGCGATCCTCGGCCCCAGCGGCGCCGGTAAAAGCACGCTGCTAAGTCTGATTGCCGGTTTTCTGCCGGCCAACAGCGGCACTATTATGCTTAACGGCGTCGACCATACCCACAGCGCACCGGCTCAACGACCGGTTTCCATGCTGTTTCAGGAAAACAATCTATTTCCCCATCTCAGCGTGGCGCAAAACATCGGACTTGGCCTGAATCCCGGTTTAAAACTCAGCCATCAGCAGCGACAGACGATTGACGATATCGCCCGCCGCGTCGGCCTGAGCGACTATCTTGATCGGCTGCCCGCGCAGCTCTCCGGCGGTCAGCGCCAGCGTGCCGCCCTGGCGCGCTGCCTGGTGCGGCAACAACCGTTACTGCTGCTGGATGAACCCTTTTCCGCTCTCGATCCGGCCCTGCGTAAAGAGATGCTGCTGCTGGTGGATGAGGTCTGTCGCGAACGGCAAATCACCTTACTGATGGTGTCGCACAGTCTGGAAGATGCACAGCAGATCGCCACACGCAGCGTGCTGATTGTCGATGGCCGGGTGTGCTGGGATGGCGCGACCGACACGCTGGTGGCCGGTGAAACGCGGGAAGCGGAGATATTAGGGGTGACGGTCAGATAGCGCGGGCCAGCGCATGCCGGCCCGCCGGTATCGGGCTATGCGCCGATAAATACCTGCCACAGCAGGTGGCGGAACAGCGGCATCATCGGATGAAACTGGATGGCGATAAAGCTGCCAGCCGCGATAACCAGCGCCAGCGGCGCCAGCCAGCGCAGGCGGCTAAGGGGTAATAGCGGCGTCGCCCAGTCATTTTGCTTACCGGCGCGTTTCCAGCGCCAGCACAGCCAGACCGCCAGCCACAGCACCACCGCCACTACCAGCAGCAGCCAGGTAAACATGCCGCTTTGTTCATCCTTCGGTACGTCAATTGCCACCCCGGCCAGAATTCCCGGCATAAAATAGAGCGGCGGCCACAGCAGGCAGCCAATAATATTAGGCGGCAGAAATTTCTTTACCGGCAGCTCGAGCATTCCGGCGACCAGCGGGATCAGCGGGCGCGTCGGGCCGACAAAGCGTCCGACCAGGATGGTAAACATACTGTGCTGATGCAGCGCATGCTCGGTTTTACTCAGCATCGACTTATGTTTTTTCAGGAACGACCAGCGATGCAGCGGCCCTTTAAACTTCCAGCCAATAGCGTACGAGATCCAGTCACCCAGCAGGCAGCCGATAACCCCGGCGCCCCAGGCCGGATAGAGCCCCATCTGGCCGCTACCAATCAGTGCGCCAAGGGTTGCCATCAGGACGGTGCCGGGCAATAACAGCCCGACCAGCGCCAGCGATTCGAGAAACGCCACCAGCATCACCGCCACCAGCGACCATGCCAGCGATTGCGTAATTAAATGTTCCAGCCAGACTTCCATAACGTTCCATTCAAATATTTGGGAGGTTGGATTGTCCTGACCCACTCCGGCAGCGTCAAGGCTTGTTTTGTATGGGAGTGTTGGCTTATGTCAACGCCAGCGCCGCTGGCCGCTTAAGGCGCCAGCATCACCACCTTAAACTGACTGGGAACCGTACGCATCCCCACCATATTGGTCGAATTTTGCAGGCTCAGGCTGGTCAGACGGGTCGCCGGCGAGCCTTTCAGCAGCACGCTAAATGAACCGGTCAGATGACGCGCCGGCCCCATCAGGGTACCCGATATCACCCCGCCAAGAACCCCGACATTATCACCATTCGTCAGCGGAATAATCGTCGCCAGATTATGGGCCGGCATCCCCATAAACAGAATATTTAATGCGGTGGGGATCGCCGTGGCGCCCAGCGCAATATTGACATAAGGCAACGGCGCCGGCAGCGGTAACGGCGTTAAACAGATATCCGGCAATGCCAGATCGCTGCCGGTTAACTGACAATTAGCAAACATCGCGCGCTACCCCATATGAATCTGACCGGCGTCCACTTTGGCGATGGCGCTGGCGGTAATCACGGTATTTTGCGCATGCAGATGCAGATAGTTTTCCGCCTTTACATCCAGCTGGCCGACCCGTAAATGTTCGCACTGCCGGGTATGACGAAATACGTTATGGCCGATCTGGGTAATGGTTTGCCATACTGACTCGCAGCGTTTTCCCATCATACTGGTCAGACTGATCCAGGCCGACAGCGAATCGCCGCTGTATTTTAGCGCCCCGATCTGACACTCCCCTTCTGTCGCCGTAACGCGCAGACGCTGGCTGTTCAGGCTCAGCTCGCCGTGGCTAATAATCTGCAGCGGGCCGTCGCTGCGCAGTTCCGCCACCTGTTGCGGCGCGGCGCGTTCGAGGATCGCCAGCAACCATATGGTCTGCTGAGTGGTCGTCAGCAGCACCGTATCGCCAACCGCAGGCGCCAGCAAACAGCTGGCGGCACGACGGCAGTGCCAGCCGCGCTCAGCACACTCTACGGTTAGCGTACCGTCAGGAAACAGATGGGTGACGCGCCCTGGCGCCTGTGGCTCTGGCAGCGGCGCCAGCGGATAACAGTGGTTAGCAGTGATCATAGTGTGTGTACCCTCAGTTAACTGCGACTTTGGTGAAGCTGACTCCAGGCTTCAGCGGCCAGTAACTCATCATCCTGTTCAATCGCCGCAGGACGATGCGAAAATTGCGTCTGCGTTTGCCGGCTGGAATGGAAACGCGTTCTGAAAAAAACCGCCGCGCGAAAATCGGCGTGACTGAGATCGGCCGAGGAAAAATCGGCCCATGTCAGATCGCAGGCGGCAAAGCAGGCCGCCGGAGCCTGCGCCTGCTGCAAAATGGTCTGAAACAGACGACTGCCGCTAAAATCGGCGTCGGCCAGCCGGGCGCCGAGAAAAATCGCCTGGTCAAACACTGCCTGCTGACAGCGGGCGGCGGTGAGATTGGCGGCGGTGAACAGCGCCTGGCTGGCAACCGCCTGTTGTAAATTCGCCCTCTGCAGGGCGGCGCCGCTGAAGTTGCACTGCATCAGTTGCGCGCCGGAAAAATCCACCGCCTCCAGTTTGCCGTCGGTAAACTGACAACCGGCAAACTCCTGCTGCGCATAGCAGCAGCCGCGCTGGTTACAGGCAAAAAATACGCAGCGATCAAAACGGCTGGCGGCGAAATCCGTTTGCCGCAGGTCGAGGCCGTAAAAAGTGGTCAGCAGGCACTGCATGGCGTCCATCCGCGCCCCCGGCAACGGCGTCTGAAAGAATGCCGAATGCCGCAGTTGCGCGCCGGAGAAGCAACTCTGATTTAACCGGCACTCCATATAGTGATTTTTATCCTGCTGGCTGTGGGCAAAGCGCGCGCCGGTCAGGTTGCATTGATTAAACAGCAGCTCCGTCAGTCGGGTATGCTCCGCCAGCAGCGCGACCATTTCGCACTGGTTAAAGCGCGTCTGGTGCAGCTGCGCCTGACTCAGTCGCGCGCCATTCAGCACGCAGGCAATAAACACCGTTTCGCACAGATTGGCGCCGCTAAAATCGGCATCACTGGCATCCACCTCCTGTAACATCCCGCCAGCCAAATCCAGCCCGCGCAGATTCGCACCGCGTAAAGAAACCTGCTCAATTAATTCACCATTTTTAATCTTCTGTTGCAGCGCCTGGGGAGTAATACGGTTCATCCCGGCTCCCGATCGCGGGTCGGCAAGGTTTTGATGCGCCGGGTATAGGCCGCGCTAAGCTGCGTGGCCGCGTTAATCAGCGCCTGCGAGATATCGGCGCGAAACAGATTCGCCCCCTGCAGCCGGGCGCCGCTCAGCTGACTCTTTGGCAACAGCGCGCCCGTCAGATCGCTGTCCACCAGCGAGGCATCACGGAGGTCAGTACGCACCAACAGACAGCCAGCCAGTTTGCTGCGCGTCATATCGGCATGGCGGCAATGCGCCTCGCTCAGATCGCTGTTCTCCAGTTTTGCCAGCCGGAAGCAGGACCTTTCCAGCTGCAGCTGGCGTAAATTGCACCCGCTGAGGGTGGCGTGGGTAAAATCGGCGCCCTGTAAATTGCTGTCGGCGGGGAAAGCGCAGCCAAGCAGTGTTGCGCCGCAGAAATGGCTGTCAATCGCCTGCGTCTCCACCAGCGAGCAATGGGTTAATTGCGCGCCGGAGAACAGGGCCTGCTGTAGGTTACAGCGCATAAAGCTGACCTTATTTAACCTGGCCGCGCTGAAATCCGGCGCCACCAGCCGCAGCGCTAAAAACAGCAGATTATCCAGCGTCGCCTGCTGAAACCCGCCATATTCAAAGCGGACATGTTGCAGCGCCATATCGCTAAAACTGGCGCCGGCAAATTGGCAATGCGCAAAACTGGCTTGCTCACAGCCCGTGGCAAAGAAATGGGCGCCGGAAAAATCACTATGGCGACACCGGGCAGCGGCCAGCGAAGCCTGGTCGAACACCGCATGGCATACGCTGCTGTGATTAAATTCCGCGCGCACCAACACCGCCTGAGTAAAATTGGCCCCGGACAGCTGGCTGTGGCTGAAATTCGCGTTCTCCAGCAGCGCCCGGGAAAAGTTGGCGCCGCGCAGATCAAGCTGCGAGAGATCGGCGCCGGTTAAATCCAGCCCGCTAAAATCGCCGCTCAGCGCCATGGTTGCGCGCACCCGGTTGCGGATAATCGCCTGTGTTTCCGGGCTAAGGCGCGGCGGCGCGTCCTGCGATAGCGCTGACATCAGGTAGATCTGATGCAGCGCGGCGCCGATCCCGGCGTGCTGTTTCTCACTGAACTGCGCCTGATGGCGATGCAGCAACTCATGCATCTGGTGCAGCCCTTCCGCGCCACACGGTAACTGCGTCGCCGATGGCATCTGCTGCTGATAGTCGTTACTGCGCTGTTCCGCCTGCGCGCGCAGTTCCCCGGCCTGCTGCTCCAGCCGCGCGACCAGCGCCGGCAGTTCATCCAGCGGCGGTATATCCACCGCCGGCCGCGGCGGAAACAGTTGATCAATATCCTGCCCCCGTTCCGCCAGCCGCGCGCGCTGCTGCTCACGCAGATTATGCTCGCGTTGCAGCATATTGGCCTGGAACGCACTGGCCGGTGCGGGCGGTTGCGTATCCAGCCATGGGCCGATCGCCTCTTCCGGCAGCAGATCTTTTTCGCGCAAGGCAAACAGCGCCCCCTGCTGTTTATCCAGTCGTTGCTGCAATACCTGCTGATAATGCCGCAGCGAACGCGGCGCGTTGCATTTTTCCAGTGCCGGCAAAATCTGCAGCACATCCGCCGCATCATCTTCGCTAATCGCCATACTCCCCTGCCAGATCAGCAACATCTGCTGCAGATGGGGGAAGAACCAGACGGTGGTGGCGCGTAGCGGCACCTCGGCAAAACAGGGCTGTTGCCGCTGCAGATGGTTGATAAAGCAGCGCGCCCGCCACGGCGGCAGGGTTCCCTGCAACAATGGCTGCTGCGGATGCATATTCCAGATGCGCCAGCGCGCCTGTGCCGGCAGACTGGCGCGATCCGGCCACCACTGATCCTCGCTGGCGGCATTAAATAAACGCCAGTCGGTATCGCGCGCAAAGCCGGGAAAATCCTGCTGTAGCCATCCGGCATCATACTGTGTGCCGATGCGCGTAAAGCGGCGCGGCCACAACATATCCAGCGGACCAAAGCTGGCCGGCTCAGGTTTCTCCGTGGCCAGAGGCAGGCACTGACTTAGCGCCTCAATATTGGGCAGCGGCGCGCCATCCTCACGGCAGAGTCCGATCCCCTGTGGATTATCGGCATAACCTTCACCACCGTATGCCCGGCGCCAGTCGACGCACATCTGCTCAAAAGGCCGCGGCGGCGAAGGCTGGCCATTGATCCAGTGGCGATCGCCGGAGACCCGCAGCGACTTACTTAGGCCGGCGACCTCAATCTTCACCGTACAGACGGTTTTCTCCTGTTGATGCCGGGTATAGGCGTTGCCGCTGGCCAGAAACTCAGCGCAGGCTTTCGGCAGCGCCAGATCCAGCACGCCGCCGCTGCCAGTTAATTCACTGGCGGCAAGTTGCCATAACTCGCTTTCCGGACGTAATTGCGGCGTACTGCTCATATCGGTTAACGCTAATAGTGAAATACCGAGCTGATTTTTCCCCTGCCAGCGAAACGGACGATTTAATACGCTCAGGCGCAACGGCTTAATTATCTTCATGACAGTATCCCGGATTCCTTTCCCTGCCTTCGGCGCCTTACATATATAAAAATACGCCGCTCATTAAGGTGCGCACCGCGGAAAGATCGACACCTAATTCCGACCCGCTGTATTTAATGGTATTGGTTTGCATGGTGACGCCGGTTTTCGCCAGGCTAAAACCGGTAACACTGCAGGCGACGCCTTTAATATCGTTACTCGAGATACTGCTGCCGATGGACATACCATTCATCTTAATATCCAGCCCATTAATACCGACATTAAATCCGGTGGTGGTATAGGCGTACTCCCTGGCATTCAGTGAACTGGCAGGGGCATCCATTTCAATGGTGGTATCACTTTTCAGGGTAATTTTATGCGGCGAGGAGATAACTATCTCACTGCCGTTCACCTCCTGCCGCCAGCCTCCGCCAATGGTGACCAGCAGATCGCCGTCAATCACCTCCTGCTTATTGCCGCCGGTACGCAACTGCAGATGGTTTTCTGCCGAAATATTCATATCGCGTTCGGCGTGCATGGTGAAAGATTCCCGCCCCGGCGCATCGTCGAGGAATAAAAAGCTGGCGTTGTCGCTACTGCCACCGCTACTGCGCGACATAAACCCCATCCGCGTGGCGGCGCTGGGCAACTCCCACGGCGGCATGTTCTGCTGGTTGTAGACGCGGCCGGTAATAATCGGCCGATCGGGATCGCCATTGATAAAATCCACCACCACTTCCTCACCGACACGCGGCACCTGCTGCGCGCCATATTTCCAGCCGGCCCAGCTGCTGGCAACCCGCACCCAGCACGAGCTACTGCCATCGCTGCCACCGTGACGATCCCAGCGAAACTTCAGCTTTACCCGGCCATATTGGTCGGTCCAGATGGTTTTACCCTCCGGCCCCACCACCTCCGCAGTTTGCGGTCCGTGAGTCTTTGGCCAGCGCGTCTGGCGCGGCGCACGCCAGTTGATATCGGCAGGCACTACGGTAAAACTGACCTGCTGCTCGCCCGCGCGCGCGCTGCCGCTGGCATAGGGGGCAGCGCGCAGCGACCAGTGGGTGCTGACGGTGAGATATTGCTGATCGTCCTGCTGACGCGGCGCTCCGGTTAAATTAAACAGATAGCCGGTCGCGATACCGCCAGCCGTGGCACTGCCGCTCATCTGTTGATGCTGCGCCGCAAACTCTTGCTGGCGCACGCGCGCATAAAACTCACCCTGTTCACGATCGTTAAAACGCCCCGGCCAGTCGAACACTTCGGCTTTGGCACCGGCGCCGGAGTATGGGTTCTGGCGTGCTTCCAGCAGTCGCGCGCGCGGCTGGCGAAAGTCATAATCATCCAGACTATACAGCGCCGGGGTAATGGCGCCGGTGGTACTCCAGCGGTGAATCCCCTCGCGCTGCTGCTCTGACGCCGTCCAGGGAATAGCCTCATAGCCCGGCAGGGTGCCATGCGCCAGCGGACCGTCGGCCAGAATTAAAATCTGCCGATCCGCCTGATGGGAAAAATAGTAATAAATCCCTTCATGCTCCATCAGGCGACTAATAAAATCGAAATCGCTCTCCTGATATTGCACGCAATAACTCCACTGGCGATAACGCCAGCTCAGCTGATTACTGAACGGAATATGATGCGCATTAAATACCTCGGTGAGGATCTGCGGCACACTTTTTTCCTGCCAGATACGAAAATCGCGGTTTTGCGTTAAATACCATAAGGCGGGACGGAGAATAGCGCGATATAACGCATAGCGTTCATCGTGCGCTTCAACGCCGCTATAGCTAATCTGGCTCATAATGCCGGTTAAATAACGCGGTGTGGCGGTGTGATTTTTTAATTCAATCGTTAATACGCCACCCAGTAGCGCAGTCAGCCCGATATGATGGTCGAGGCTTAATAATTCGACGTCAAAGGCATACAGTGAGGAGAGTTGCTCGCTACCGCTCAATGATTTGAACAGCAGCCGATCATCAGCCAGCGGCGTGTGGGCTACGATTACGCGTTCCATGGAAAACATCCTTTTAGTTAATGCCGTGCCAGCCTGGCGCAGGTCATCATCACTCACTGTGATGACATCAAGGTTTAGCAGCTGGATCAGAATGCCGCCAGCAAATGCAGCAAAAATCGCCGCTCTGCGCTGCAGCGCCACTAAGGAACTGTATAAATAAACATGCTACTATTATTTACAGTTAACGAATAAGGGGTCCGGGTGGACAACGCGCGCGCAGGCTTTTTACTCACTCGCCACTGGCGGGATACCGCGACAGGTACCGAGGTGGTGTTGTGGCTGGCAACTGATGCCGGGCCACAGCGGCTGGTGCTGCCGGAGCAGGAGTCCGTGGCTTTTATCCCGCAAATCTACCAGCAGCAGGTGCAGCAACTGCTGGTCAATGAACGTCATTACCGCATTGCTGCGCTTGAGCTCAAAGATTTTCGCCAGCGCCCGGTATTTGCCCTTTACTGCCGCCAGTATCGCCAGCTGCAGCGGCTGGAGAAGCTGCTGCGCGAACACCAGATCACCCTGTATGAAGCGGATATCCGGCCGCCGGAACGCTTTTTAATGGAGCGCTTTATTACCGCGCCGGTGTGGTTTAGTGGTCAACCGGTCGGCAACAGCCTGGTGAATGCGCGTCTGAAACCCCATCCGGACTACCGGCCGCCGCTGAAATGGGTGTCGCTGGATATCGAAACCACCCAGCACGGCGAACTGTACTGCATTGGCCTGGAAGGCTGCGGCCAGCGTGATGTGTATATGCTGGGGCCGGAAAATGGCGATGCCAGCCAGCTCGATTTTAATCTGGAATATGTCAACAGCCGCCCGCAACTGCTGGAAAAACTTAACGCCTGGTTTCAGCAGCACGATCCCGACGTGGTGATTGGCTGGAGCGTGGTACAGTTTGATCTGCGCGTCCTGCAAAAACATGCCGACCGCTATGCTATTCCGCTGCGCCTTGGCCGCGATCGGCAAACGCTGGAGTGGCGCGAACACGGTTTTAAACCTGGGGTATTTTTCGCCCAGGCCGCCGGGCGCCTGATTATTGACGGCATTGAAGCGCTGAAATCGGCCTTCTGGAACTTCTCCTCATTCAGCCTCGAAGCGGTGTCGCGCGAGCTGTTGGGAGAAGGCAAAGCGATTGATAATCCGTGGCAGCGCATGGAGGAGATTAACCAGCGCTTCGCCAACGACAAACCGGCGCTGGCGCGCTATAACCTGAAAGATTGTGAGCTGGTTACGCGCATCTTTCAGCATACCGAACTGATGCCATTCTTACTGGAACGCGCTTCGGTCAATGGTCTGGCGGTAGATCGTCACGGCGGCTCTGTAGCCGCCTTCAGCCACCTCTATCTGCCGCGTATGCACCGCGCCGGTTATGTCGCCCCCAATCTCGGCGAGATCGCCCCGGAAGCCAGCCCGGGCGGCTATGTAATGGATTCGCGCCCCGGCCTGTACGATTCGGTGCTGGTGCTGGATTATAAAAGCCTTTATCCGTCAATTATCCGTACCTTTCTTATCGATCCGGTCGGCCTGGTGGCCGGACTGGCGACGCCGGACGACGCGCACTCGGTGCCCGGATTCCGTCATGCGCGTTTCTCGCGCAGCGAACACTGCCTGCCGGAGATCGTAAAGCAGATTTGGCAGGGGCGCGAAGCGGCGAAAAAGCACGGCAATAAGCCGCTGTCGCAGGCGCTGAAAATTATTATGAACGCCTTTTATGGCGTCCTCGGCACCAGCGCCTGCCGCTTCTTCGACCCGCGTCTCGCCTCCTCGATCACCCTGCGTGGCCATGAGATTATGCGTCAGACGCGCGAACTGATTGAGGCAGAGGGCTATGATGTGATCTATGGCGATACCGACTCCACCTTTGTCTGGCTGAAATCGCCGCATAATGAAGCGCAGGCGACGGAAATAGGCCAGCGGCTGGTGGCGAAAGTTAACCACTGGTGGCGTGAGCATCTCCGCCAGCAGTTTGCACTGGAAAGCGCGCTGGAACTGGAGTTCGAAACCCATTTCAGCCGTTTTTTAATGCCGACCATTCGCGGCGCCGAACAGGGCAGCAAAAAACGTTATGCCGGGTTAATTACCGACGGCGATCGGGCGCGCATGGTGTTTAAGGGGCTGGAAACCGTACGTACCGACTGGACGCCGCTGGCGCAACAGTTCCAGCAGGAGTTATATCAGCGTATTTTTCAGCGTCAGCCTTATCAGGATTTTATTCGCGAAACCGTGCGTCAGCTACTGGACGGTGAACTTGATGATCGGCTGGTATTTAAAAAACGTTTACGTCGGCCACTCGAAGAGTATCAACGTAACGTGCCGCCCCACGTGCGCGCCGCACGGCTGGCGGATGAATCCAACCGCAAGCTGGGACGCCCGCTGCAGTATCAAAACGGCGGCTATATTCGCTATGTGATGGCCACCTCAGGGCCGGAACCGCTGGAGGCGCGAATGACGCCGCTCGACTATGATCACTATCTTACGCGCCAGCTGCAGCCGGTGGCGGACGGTATTCTGCCGTTTATGCAGGATGACTTTGCGAGATTAATTACCGGACAGTTAGGGCTGTTTTGACAGGTGACGAATGCGTTACCTTCCAGTACCATAGCGCCCTTCCTGAACTTCAACGCTCCGCGCCTTCAGCCAGACTCTTATTTGTCCGGCCGCAGTGCTATTGCCCGGAGCGCGTTCAAAAAAACTTTTTTAGAGAATCGAGCCAACTATCTATGCCTTTTACACTTGGTCAACGCTGGATCAGCGATACGGAAAGCGAACTGGGACTGGGAACCGTTGTTGCACTTGATGCACGGATGGTGACAGTGTTATTCCCGGCTACGGGTGAAAACCGTCTCTATGCCAGAAATGATTCTCCGATTACCCGAGTGATCTTCAATCCGGGCGATACCATTACCAGCCATGAAGGCTGGCAGCTGGAAGTGGAAGACGCGATCGACGAAAACGGTCTGATGGCGTATGTCGGTAAACGCCTCGATACTGAAGAGAGTGGCGTGATGCTGCGTGAAGTGATGCTGGACAGCAAATTAGTGTTCAGTAAACCGCAGGATCGCCTGTTTGCCGGTCAGCTCGATCGTATGGATCGCTTTGCCCTGCGTTTCCGCGCGCGTAAATACCACAGTGAACAGTACCGCCTGCCGATCAGCGGTCTGCGTGGCATGCGTACCAACCTGATCCCGCATCAGCTGCATATTGCGCACGATGTTGGCCGTCGCCATGCGCCGCGCGTATTGCTGGCCGATGAAGTTGGCCTCGGTAAAACCATTGAAGCAGGCATGATCATCCATCAGCAACTGCTGGCGGGCCGCGCCGAACGCGTACTGATTGTGGTGCCGGAAACCCTGCAACACCAGTGGCTGGTCGAGATGCTGCGCCGCTTCAACCTGCGCTTTGCGCTGTTTGATGACGATCGCTATGCCGAAGCGCAGCACGACAGCGACAACCCGTTTGATACCGAACAGCTGGTGATCTGTTCGCTGGACTTTGTCCGCCGCAATAAGCAGCGGCTGGAGAAAATGGCCGATGCCGCATGGGATCTGCTGATTGTCGATGAAGCTCACCATCTGGCCTGGAGCGAAGGCGAACCAAGCCGTGAATATCAGGTTATTGAACAACTTGCCGAACAGATCCCCGGCGTGCTGCTGCTGACCGCAACGCCGGAACAGCTGGGGATGGAGAGCCACTTTGCCCGTCTGCGCCTGCTGGATCCGGATCGTTTCCACGATTTCGCCCAGTTTGTCGAAGAGCAACAGAACTTCCGTCCGATTGCCGATGCGGTGGCAATGCTGCTGGCCGACAAAACCATCTCGGCTAACGAGATGAATATGCTGAACGACCTGGTGGGCGAGCAGGATATTGAACCGCTGCTGCAGGTGGCTAACAGTAACCGCGAAGGCAAACAGCAGGCGCGTCAGGAACTGATTAGCATGCTGATGGATCGCCATGGCACCAGCCGCGTGCTGTTCCGTAACACCCGTAACGGGGTGAAAGGCTTCCCGAAACGCGAACTGCATCAGATTCGTCTGCCGCTGCCGCTGCAGTATCAGACGGCCATTAAAGTCTCCGGCATTATGGGGGCGCGTAAGTCAGCCGATGAACGCGCGCGCGACATGCTCTATCCGGAGCAGATTTATCAGGAATTTGAAGGCGATACCGGCACCTGGTGGAACTTTGATCCGCGCGTTGAGTGGCTGATGGGCTATCTGACCAGCAACCGTGACGAAAAAGTGCTGGTGATCTGTGCCAAAGCGGCGACCGCGCTGCAACTTGAGCAGGTACTGCGCGAGCGCGAAGCGATTCGCGCGGCGGTATTCCATGAAGGCTTATCGATTATCGAACGTGACCGTGCGGCCGCCTACTTCGCCACCGAAGAGGGTGGCGCGCAGGTGCTGCTGTGTTCAGAGATCGGCTCCGAAGGTCGTAACTTCCAGTTCGCCAGCCGTCTGGTAATGTTTGATCTGCCGTTTAACCCGGATCTGCTGGAACAGCGTATTGGTCGTCTGGATCGTATCGGTCAGGCGCACGATATTCAGATTATGGTGCCGTATCTGGAAAAAACCGCGCAGGCGGTGCTGGTCAGCTGGTATCACGCCGGGCTCGACGCCTTTGAACATACCTGCCCGACCGGGCGCGCCATCTATGACAGCGTCTATCAGCAGCTGATTGAGTATCTGGCGGCGCCGGAAAACCCGCAGGGACTGGAAGAATTTATTCACCAGTGCCGCAGCCAGCATGATGCGCTGAAAGCCCAGCTGGAACAGGGCCGAGACCGTCTGCTGGAGCTGAACTCCAATGGCGGCGAGCAGGCGCAGGCGCTGGCCGACCGGATTGGCGAGCAGGATAATGATATTGAGCTGGTGAACTTTGCGCTTAATCTGTTCGATATTATTGGCATCAATCAGGAAGATCGCAGTGATAACCTGATCGTGCTGACGCCGGGCGATCATATGCTGGTACCGGACTTCCCGGGGCTGCCGGAAGATGGCTGCACCATTACCTTCGATCGCGCGCAGGCGCTGGCGCGTGAAGATGCGCAGTATATCACCTGGGAACACCCGATCATCCGTAACGGTCTGGATCTGATCCTCTCCGGCGATACCGGCAGCTGCGCGCTGTCGCTGCTGAAAAATAAAGCGTTGCCGGTTGGCACCCTGCTGGTGGAGATGATTTACGTGGTCGAAGCGCAGGCGCCGAAGCATCTGCAGCTGACTCGCTTCCTGCCGCCGACGCCGATCCGCATGCTGGTGGACCGTAAAGGAACCAACCTCGCCGCTAAGGTGGAGTTTGAAAGCTTTAACCGTCAGCTGAATGCGGTCAATCGTCATACCGGCAGCAAGCTGGTTAATGCGCTGCAACAGGATGTCCACGCGATTCTGAAATTATCTGAAGAGCAGGCGGCGGCAGAAGCCCGACAGGTAATTGATGCCGCGCGCCAGGAAGCGGACGAGAAACTCAGCGCCGAACTGTCACGCCTGGAAGCACTGAAAGCGGTTAACCCGAACATTCGTGATGATGAGGTTGAAGCGCTGGAGAGTAATCGCGCCCAGGTGCTGGCCAGCCTGAACGACGCCGGCTGGCGTCTGGATGCGCTGCGCCTGATTGTGGTGACGCACCAATAATGGAACCTTACAATCCGCCGGCAGAGCCATGGCTGCATATCCTCTACCAGGATGAGCATATTATGGTGGTCAATAAACCCAGTGGTTTGCTGTCGGTGCCCGGCCGTCTGGCGGAGCATAAAGACAGCGTGATGACGCGCATTCAGCGTGATTATCCGCAGGCCGAATCGGTACATCGACTGGATATGGCGACCAGCGGCGTGATTGTGGTGGCGCTAACGAAAGCCGCTGAGCGTGAGCTGAAGCGGCAGTTCCGCGAGCGTGAACCGCAGAAGACCTATGTTGCGCGCGTCTGGGGACATCCGCAGCCGGAGAAAGGACTGGTTGATTTACCGCTGATCTGTGACTGGCCGAACCGGCCAAAGCAGAAAGTCTGTTTTGTCAGCGGCAAACCGGCGCAGACCGAGTATCAGGTACTGGAGTATGCCGCCGATAACAGCGCGCGCGTGCGCCTGAAGCCGATTACCGGGCGTTCGCACCAGTTACGTGTGCATATGCTGGCGCTGGGCCATCCGATTCTGGGGGATAATTTTTATGCCCATGATGAAGCGCGGGCGATGGCGCCAAGGTTGCAGCTGCATGCTGAGATGCTGACGATTACCCATCCGCAATATAAAACGCCGATGACCTTTCGCCAGCCGGCGGATTTTTAGCGGTCAGTGCAAGCCATTGATACGGGCGGCATTAATGCCGTCATTGCGGTCAGTGCAAACCATTGATACGGGCGGCATTAATGCCGCCCCTACAGGCGTTATTTGAAGTTCTTCTCGCGTTTAATTAAATCATACGCCGCCTGAATCTCCTGCGCTTTCTGCTTCGCCATCTCCATCATTTCTGGCGGCAAGCCTTTCGCCACCAGCTTATCAGGATGATGTTCACTCATCAGCTTGCGGTAAGCACGCTTGATGGTGACGGCATCGTCGCTGCTTTTCACCCCCAGCACGCTACAGGCATCTTCCAGCGTCGGCCCACGCTGAGCCTGCTGAAAACCGCCCTGCGCCGAATCGCCCCAGGATTGATTGCCGCCGCCAAACTGCTGGCCGCTCTGCATCATGCGCAGAAACTGGTCGAACTGGCTGCGGGAGATCCCCAGCTCTTCGCCAATCACATACAATACCTGGCGCTCGTTGGGATGCAGCGAACCATCGGCAAAGGCCGCCTGAATCTGGATTTCCAGAAACATCCGAATCAGATCGAAACGGCCAAAACAGGCGCTGCGCAGTTCGCGTAACTTAGTACGCAGCGGGTATTCCCCCTGCTTACCTTCACGAAACGCCTGCTGCGCAGCGGTACGCGCCGCGCCATGCAACTGCATGCGATCCATCAGCAACGACGCCATCTGGATATCCGCATCGGTCACCCGCCCTTTCGATTTGGTTAAATGCCCCATCACCTGGAAGGTGGTGCGAAAGAACAGCGTTTGCCGCGTTTGTTGATTGGCGAAATACCCCCGTCCTTGCGCGCTGCGAATCTTATCAAACATATGGCCAATAAGCAGGCCAATCGCCAGGCCCCAGAAGCCGGCTCCAGACAACAAACCCAGCACAAGGCCAAGTACTTTTCCCCAATAGCGCATATACTCCTCAATTCGCCATGCTGAAGGCTAAAAATTGCATTATCATACCTGTCATTTATCTCAGAGCCTAACGGCAACGCGGGTAAACGAGCAGGATAACACTAGCGCAACGCTGTTGAGTAAGTTAGTCTCTGACCGTTTGTCGGCATGATGCCAGTTATCACGGAATTCTCGATACCGCGTATGAAAAAACGTATACCTAGTTTGCTGGCCACACTGATTGGTTCAGCGCTTTACAGTCAGCAAGTGCTTGCAGACGATCTGATGTCGCAGTGCATGCTAGGCGTGCCAAGCTACAATCGACCTCTGGTGCAGGGGCAAACCAATCAACTGCCGGTAACGATTAACGCTGATAACGCAAAAGGCAACTATCCCGATGATGCGGTATTTACCGGCAATGTCGATGTGCAGCAGGGCAATAGCAGCCTGAAAGCCGATGAAGTTCAGGTGCATCAGCGCATGCTGCCGCAGCAAACGGTGCCGACACGTACCGTCGATGCGCTGGGCAATGTGCACTATGACGACAATCAGGTGATCCTGAAAGGGCCGAAAGCCTGGTCAAATCTGAATACCAAAGACACTAACGTCTGGAACGGCGACTATCAGATGGTCGGTCGCCAGGGGCGCGGCGTTGCCGATCAGATGAAACTGCGCGGTGAAAACCGTTACACCATTCTGGAAAACGGCACCTTTACCACCTGTCTGCCCGGCGATAATAGCTGGAGCGTGGTCGGTTCGGAAGTGATTCAGGATCGCCAGGAAGAGGTGGCGGAGATCTGGAACGCCCGCTTTAAACTTGGCGCCGTGCCGGTATTTTACAGCCCGTATCTGCAGCTGCCGATCGGCGATCGCCGCCGTTCCGGTTTCCTGATCCCGAATGCCAAATATGGCAGTAATAACGGCTTTGAATTTATTCTGCCGTACTACTGGAATATCGCGCCGAACTTTGATGCCACCCTGACGCCGCACTACTTGAGCAAGCGTGGCGTGCAGTATCAGAATGAGTTTCGATATCTGACCACCGCCGGCGCAGGCCTGGTGGAGCTGGATTATCTGCCATCGGACGATCAGTTCAACCGTGATCATCCGGATGAAAAAGATTCGAATCGCTGGTTCTTCTACTGGCGCCATGCGGGCGTCTACGAGAAAAACTGGCGCTTCAACGCTGACTACTCAAAAGTCAGCGACTCTTACTACTTTAACGATCTGGATTCGCCGTTCTACTCATCCACCGACGGCTATCTGACGCAAAAATTCAGCGTTGGCTATGCCGAAGAGAACTGGAACGCCACGCTGTCGAGTAAAGACTTCCAGGTGTTCTCGGTACGCAATGTGTACCGCGCGCAGCCACAGTTTGATTTTAACGCCTATCAAAACGATGTCGGTCCGTTTGATACCCACCTGTATGGCCAGGCGGTGAAATTTACCAACGTCGACCCACGCTATCCTGAGGCGACACGTCTGCACCTTGAGCCGACCATCAATCTGCCGATGGCCAATAGCTGGGGCAGTCTGAATACCGAAGCCAAACTGCTGGCCACCCATTACCAGCAGGAAAACGTTGATTATTACAATAACAGCGTCGATACCAGCAAAACCAATCAGCTGAAAGAGTCAGTCAACCGCGTAATGCCGCAATTTAAAGTTGACGGTAAAATGGTCTATGACCGCGAGATGAACTGGGCGGAGGGTTACACGCAGACGCTGGAACCACGCGCGCAGTACCTGTATATCCCGTATCGCGACCAGAGCCATATCAACGCCTATGACTCGACGCTGCTGCAAACTGACTACACCGGCCTGTTCCGCGATCGTACTTATAGTGGTCTGGATCGCATCGCATCGGCCAACCAGGTGACCACCGGCGTCACTTCTCGTATTTATGATACCGATCTGGTTGAACGTTTTAACGTTTCTGTGGGTCAAATCTACTCGTTTACCCCTTCTCGCACCGGCCTGAACACCGTCAGCGAAGAAGATGACACTGGCAGCCTGGTGTGGGCCGGTGATACATACTGGAAAATTAGCGATCGCTGGAGCACGCGCGGCGGTATTCAGTACGATACGCGACTGGATAATGTTTCGCAGGGGAATGCGGTGCTGGAGTATCGTCGTGACGCGGATCGTATGATTCAGCTGAGCTATCGCTACAGCAGTCCGGATTATGTTGCGTCTGCCTTGCAGAGTGATATTTCAACCAACCCGATCTATAAAGATGGCATTTCGCAGGTTGGCACCACAGCAAGCTGGCCGATTGCTGATGCGTGGTCTGTTGTCGGCGCCTACTACTACGACACCAAATCGCGACAGCCTGCCGATCAGCTGGTGGGCCTGCAATACAGCTCTTGCTGTTATGCCATTCGCCTGGGTTACGAACGCAAAATCAACGGTTGGGAAAACGAAAACAGTAAATATGATAACCAAATCTCGTTCAACATTGAACTGCGTGGCCTGAGCTCTAACTACGGCTTAGGAACCGGTCAAATGCTGCGTCAGGGTATTCTGCCTTACCAGCGCGCTTTCTGATGTTGTAATGTTTGGCATGCAAACCCGCAGTGCGGAAAGAAGAATGGAAAAAGTATGAAGAACTGGAGAACGCTGATCCTTGGTGTGGCCCTGGCAGCCAATACCGCGTTTGCAGCACCACAAGTTGTTGATAAAGTTGCCGCCGTGGTAAATAACGGCGTGGTATTAGAAAGTGATGTGGATGGCATGATGCAGTCGGTGAAAGCCCAGGCGCAGCAGGCCGGACAACAGCTGCCTGATGATAACACTCTGCGTCATCAGATTGTTGAACGTCTGATTATGGATAATATCCTGCTGCAGATGGGCAAACAGATGGGGGTGCAGGTCACCGATCAGCAGCTCGATCAGGCGATAGCCAACATTGCCGCACAGAACAAGATGACCATGGATCAGATGCGTAGTCGTCTGGCCTATGATGGCGTTAACTACAGCACCTACCGCGAGCAGATCCGTAAAGAGATGCAAATTGCCGAAGTGCGTAATAACGAAGTTCGTCGTCGCGTCACTATCCTGCCACAGGAAGTGGATACGCTGGCGGCGCAGGTCGGCGCGCAGAACAGTCGCGGCACCGAACTGAACCTCAGCCACATCCTGCTGCCACTGGCGGAAAACCCGACGCAGCAACAGGTTGATGAGCAGGAAAACCTGGCGAAGCAGCTGGTCTCGCAGCTGAAAGGCGGCGCCGACTTCGGTAAACTGGCGGTCACTTACTCTGCTGACTCCCAGGCGCTGAAAGGCGGCACTATGGGCTGGGGTAAAATTGAAGAACTGCCAACCCTGTTCTCACAGGCGCTGAGCAGTGCGAAAAAAGGCGACATTGTCGGCCCGATTCGCTCCGGCGTCGGTTTCCATATTCTGAAAGTGAACGATCTGCGCGGCGAGAGCCAGAACATTTCGGTTACCGAAGTGCATTCGCGCCATATTCTGCTGAAACCGTCACCGGTAATGACCGATGCCCAGGCACGCCAGAAACTGGAAGAAATTGCCGCCGATATTAAGAGTGGTAAAACGAATTTCGCCACTGCGGCCAAACAACTTTCGGAAGATCCTGGTTCAGCGAATCAGGGCGGCGATCTTGGCTGGACCTCAGCCGACGTCTTCGATCCGGCTTTCCGTGATGCGTTGCTGAAACTGAATAAAGGCCAGATCAGCCAGCCGATCCACTCCTCTTTCGGCTGGCATCTGATTCAGCTGCTCGACACCCGCCAGGTTGATAAAACCGATGCGGCGCAGAAAGAGCGTGCTTACCGTCTGCTGTTTAATCGTAAGTTTGCTGAAGAAGCACAAACCTGGATGCAGGAACAACGTGCCAGCGCTTACGTGAAAATTCTGGATGCCAATGCTAAGTAATCAGCGTGTGGTGATCACTCCCGGCGAACCCGCCGGGATTGGTCCCGATCTGACCATCCAGCTGGCCCAGCGCGACTGGCCGGTTGAACTGGTGGTCTGTGCCTCCCCTGAATTGCTGCGCGCACGCGCAGCAATACTCGGCCTGCCGCTCACCCTGCGTGACTATCAGCCTGGGGTTGCCGCGCAACCGCAACAGGCGGGGACACTGACCCTGTTGCCGCTGGCCTGCGCCCAACCGGTTATCCCCGGTGAGCTCTGTGTCGCTAACGGCCATTACGTGCTGGAAACCCTCGCACGCGCCTGTGACGGCTGTCTGCACGGCGAGTTTGCCGCGCTGATCACCGGCCCGGTGCATAAAGGGGTAATTAACGATGCCGGTATCCCGTTTACCGGGCATACCGAGTTCTTTGCCGAACGTTCAGCCTGCCAGCGCGTGGTGATGATGCTGGCGACGGAAGAGCTGCGGGTGGCGCTGGCCACTACGCACCTGCCGCTGAAAGATGTCTCTGCCGCCATCACGCGCGACAGTTTGCATGAAGTGATTGGCATCCTGCATCATGATCTGCAAAGCAAGTTTGGCATTGCCACACCACATATTTTCGTCTGCGGCCTTAATCCGCACGCTGGCGAAAGCGGTCATATGGGCCGTGAAGAAATTGATACCATTATCCCGGCTCTCAACGAGTTGCGCCTGCAAGGGATTCAGCTCACCGGCCCACTGCCCGCCGATACGCTGTTCCAGCCCAAATATCTGCAACATGCCGATGCGGTGCTGGCGATGTATCACGATCAGGGGCTTCCGGTGTTAAAATATCAGGGATTTGGCCGCGCGGTGAATATCACCCTTGGCCTGCCATTTATCCGTACGTCTGTTGACCATGGCACCGCGCTTGAACTGGCGGGACAGGGAACAGCCGATGCGGGCAGCTTTATCACGGCGCTTAATCTCGCCATTACCATGATCAAGAGCAGTAATGAATAATCGCGTCCACCAGGGCCATTTTGCCCGCAAACGTTTTGGCCAGAACTTCCTCAACGACCAGTACATCATCGACAGCATTGTCTCCGCCATCCATCCGCAACCCGGTGAGGCGATAGTGGAAATCGGTCCCGGCCTTGGCGCCCTGACCGAACCCGTAGGCGATCGCATTGATGCCATGACCGTCATTGAGCTTGACCGCGATCTGGCGGCCCGTTTGCAAACGCATCCGTTCCTCGGTCCGAAACTGACTATTTTTCAGCAGGACGCGATGACCTTTAACTTTGCCGAACTGGCAGCCGAAAAGGGTCAGTCATTACGCGTGTTTGGCAACCTGCCTTACAATATCTCGACGCCATTGATGTTCCATCTTTTCAGCTATACTAGTGCAATCAAAGATATGCACTTTATGTTGCAGAAAGAGGTGGTAAACCGTCTGGTTGCCGGTCCGGGCAGCAAAGCCTATGGCCGTTTGAGCGTGATGGCGCAGTATTACTGCAATATCATTCCGGTGCTGGAAGTGCCGCCAGAATCATTTACGCCTGCGCCCAAAGTTGACTCCGCCGTGGTGCGTCTGGTGCCGCATGTCAAAGTCCCTAACCCGGTCAATGATATTCGCACCCTGAGCCGTATCACCACGGAGGCCTTTGGTAAGCGCAGAAAGACGCTGCGTAATAGCTTAGGTCATCTGTTCTCGCTGGAGACGCTGACCGAATTAGGCATCGACAATACGCTGCGGGCGGAAAACATCTCTGTCGCACAATATTGTCAGTTAGCTAACTGGTTAACTGCGCATCCCCCCGAGCCGCAGGAGAACTAACAGCATGATTGAATCGCCCCGTGTTTGTGTACAGGTGCAGAGTGCGTATATTGAGTCGCAATCGGCACCGAATGAAGAGCGTTATGTGTTCGCCTACACCATTACGATCCGCAACCTGGGGCGCAATCCTGTGCAGCTTATTGGCCGTTACTGGTTGATTACCAACGGTAATGGTCGGGAAACTGAAGTGCAGGGCGAAGGGGTGGTTGGCGAACAGCCACTGATTGAGCCCGGCAGTGAATTCCAGTATACCAGTGGCGCGATCCTTGAAACGCCAATGGGTACCATGCAAGGCCACTACGTGATGATCGATCAGCAGGGTGAAACCTTCAACGTTGATATTCCGGTCTTCCGTCTTGCCATCCCGACCCATATTCACTAAGACATAAACTCGACGTGATACCCGGGTTTACTCCTGGCTTGCTTTAGCGGATACCCTATTAATGAGTACTTACCTGATTGGCGACATTCACGGTTGCTACGACGAATTGCAATCGCTACTGGCGCAGGTCGCTTTTGATCCCGAAAAAGATATCCTGTGGCTGACCGGCGACCTGGTCGCCCGCGGCCCGGCATCGTTAGAAGTGCTGCGTTTTGTCCGTTCACTCGGCGACTGCGTACGCATGGTGCTGGGTAACCACGATCTGCATCTGCTGGCAGTGTATGCCGGCATCAGTCGTAATAAACCCAAAGATCGTATTACGCCGCTGCTGGAAGCCCATGATGCCGACGAGCTGATTAACTGGCTGCGTCGTCAGCCGCTGCTGCAGATTGACGAAGAGAAGAAGCTGGTGATGGCGCATGCCGGCATTACGCCGCAATGGGATATTGAAACGGCAAAAATGTGCGCGCGCGAAGTGGAAGCGGTGCTCTCCAGCGACAGTTACCCCCTGTTTCTCAACGCCATGTATGGCGATATGCCGAATAACTGGACGCCAGAACTGACCGGGTTATCGCGTCTGCGTTTCAGCACCAATGCGCTGACGCGCATGCGCTTCTGCTTCCCCAACGGTCAGCTGGATATGATTGCCAAAGAGGCGCCGGAATCGGCGCCGCCGCCGCTGAAACCCTGGTTTACCATTCCGGGGCCGATTGCCCGTGATTACACCATTGTCTTTGGCCACTGGGCGTCGCTGGAAGGGCGCGGTACGCCGGAAGGCATTATCGCCCTCGATACCGGCTGTTGCTGGGGCGGCTCTCTGACGCTGCTGCGCTGGGAAGATCGCTCGCTATTTGTTCAGCCGTCAAACCGCGAACGCACTATTGAAGAGTAACCGCTGCCGCTGACGGCGGCACAGCATTATCACTGCCGGTGTTCACCGTCAGCGGCGGGCTCTTGTCAGAGACATTATCCGCGTTATCCACCGCAGCCACCTGATATTCATAGATGGCCGCGGCGTCGGGCAGGCTATCGGTGAAATGCGTCGTCGGCGACTCGCTGATAAGCACCCCATTGCGGTATACCCGATAGTGTTTGATCGCCAGATTATCGCTTGCCGCCTGCCAGCTTAGCGTCAGCCGCTCTTGAGCCATATCCGCCGCCACCAGCCCCTGCGGCGTGGCGGGCTTTTCGCTATCCTCCTCCGGCATCTCGTTCTCCACGGTGATAACCGATGACTCGCCAGGCGGCGAGAGATTGCCCGCCTTATCTGCGGCGACAATCTGGTATTCATAGCTATTGCCTGCGCTCAGCTGGGTATCCGTCCACTCCGGCAGTAATGACTGTGCAATCTCGACGCCATTACGCCAGATGTGATAGCGCGCCACCGCGAGATTATCGCTGGCAGCGGCCCATGACAGCACGGCCTGACCCTCCGCCAGTTCGATATCCGGTTTGCCTGGTTGCCCCGGCGGTTCACTGTCAGGTTCCGTGGCCAGTTCTTCACTGACCAGCTGACTAAAGCGCTCAACGAACTGGTGCGCATAGGCATTGCCGCTTTGACGGTGTCCGGCATCCCAGTTAACCGACCAGCTCATCAGTCCCCTGACCGGCGTGCCCTGAGCAGCTAAGCGCTGATATGCACTGCGCACATCAGCCTCATTCTGCACATAGCCGGAGGCGGCGGCATCCGCATTACTGGGTAAACCGATAACAAATTTATCCGCCGGGATCTGAATATACCCGCGCGTTCCCTGTACCAGCGCATCGGTAAGGGTATATAAAAACTCGGCTTTTTTACTGTCATCCTTTTGCGCATACCAGTCATTATCGCCGGAAACCCCTTCATCGCCGTGGTTGTAATACTGCGGCGCGATAAAGTCGTAATAGCCGGCAAGATTATCTATCAGCACTTCCCAGCCGCCGCCCCGGCGCAGGGCAGGAAATGGCGGCGACATACTGATGATAAATTGCGGATATGTGGCTTTTACTCGTTTCAGCGCCGCGGGGATCTCGCTCTGATTGGCGCCGGCGCTAATCACACTGTCGGCCAGATTGATATCCAGTCCGTCAAAGCCATACACTTCCACCAGACGGATAATTTCATCGGCAAGTTTCTGCGCCTCACCGGTTGCCAGTTCGATATGCGCATCCGCCCCACCGAGTGAGATCAATACCGGGCGCCCCTGCTGGTTAACGATGGCAACCTGCTGGCGGAACTGTTCGTCACTGAGATTATCTGGCGTAAAGGTCGGAATACCGCTGCCGGTCATAAAGGCCACGGTAACCACATTATATTCCGCCGGGATCTGCGAAAGTTCGATACTGGCGGAAGTTCCGTGCTGATAACCAACGGACGGGGTCTGCTGGTTATGCCAGAACCCCACCATAATCTTTTTATCACTGATATCCGGGAAAGCGTCGGCGGTATCGGGCATCTCAGCATGCAGCGCCGCGCTGCTCAGCAATAATAGCGCGGTTATCAGGTTTAATTGAGCGGGTCTGTTCACAGGCAATATTTCGCTATTAATCAAAAAACAGGATTACCTGAGGAAAATAGGATTTTTACCTGATAAACAACAGCAGCAATTTCCCGCAATTATTGAGAATATTCCAGTCATATCCGACTATCGGCATTAATGCCGCCCGTGCCAATACCCGGCATCAGAAATAAAAATCCGCCGGCGAAAATAGCAAAAACACCAGCGCCACTATTGCCGGATAGGGGCCAAAAGGAAAAGCTTCACCCGGTTTCACCCGTAACCATAACAGTGCCGCCGCCAGTGCCAGCAGCGGCGCAAACAGCATAATATGACACAGCGTCGCCACACCGAACCAGGCGCCCAGCGCGGCAAACAACTTCATATCCCCCATTCCCATGCCGGCGGTACCGCGCAGCAGGTAATGCAGACGATCCAGCAGCCAGGGCAACGCAAAGCCGGTTACTGAGCCGAGCAACGCATCATGCCAGCTGACGGAACCCAGTTCCAGCAGCGCCGCCGCCATCCCCAGCGCCCACAGCGGCAGCACCAGACGGTCCGGCAACAACATGGTGCGCCAGTCAATGACCGCCAGCGCAATCAGCAGACAAACCGCGCCAAGAATAAAACCACTCTGCAGCGTCACCCCGTGGCGCCAGACCACCAGCACAAACAGCAGTGCCGTTAGCGCCTCTACCAGCGGATAACGCCAGCTAACCGGCTGACGACAATCCGCACAGCGCCCGCGCAGCCACAGCCAGCCAACTACCGGCAGATTATGACGCCAGCGAATAGGTGCGGCGCAACAGGGGCAATGGGAAGCCGGGAAACTCAGTGAGCACGCCGCCCCCGCCATCATTAGCGGCAGCCGGTAAATCACCACATTCAGGAAACTACCCACTACTGCGCCGGACAGCGCGGCCAGGAGTATCTGCATTTAATCTCTCATCTCTCTTCTGTTCAGGTGGTTATCAGTAAAACGCCGGATAATAGCCTGACCTGCTCAGAGAAATATCCCCGCCGGTTAAATAAAGAAAATTCTCTATCACCGGGTGTTAATTCTTAGCGAAGCACAGAGCAATAGCCTGTTTATTGCACAGCGATTACTTAAGAATATTCACATCGTTTGTTAAATCTCTGCCATGAAATAACCGTGAGAATGTCATGAAAAAATATCTGTTATCACCTGTCCGCCACCAGCAGGGTTTTACACTGCTCGAATTGCTGGTGGTATTAATGATTATCGCTCTGCTGGCAGGCTTTGTCGGTCCCCGCCTGTTTTCCCAGGTTGACCAGGCGAAAGATAAAACCGCCGTCAGCCAGATGAAAAGCCTGTCGCAGGCGCTGAGCCAGTATCGCCTCGATGTCGGTCAGTACCCCAGCGAAGCCCAGGGGCTGAAAGCGCTGACTGAACGGCCAGGCGGCGTCAAAAACTGGCGTGGTCCTTACCTGAGCAAAGAAGTGCCTGCCGATCCCTGGGGCAACCCGTATCAGTGGCATAACCCGACGCGCAATAAAAATGTGGTCTATGAAGTCGAGCTGCTGGCGACCGGTAACGACGGCAAACAGGTTAGTTACGGGTTCTGATGGTGCGTGCAACTCTGTTTTTTCTGCTGTTGTATCTGATTCAGCTGCCGGTGCGCGCCACCTGCTGGGAGCAGGCCGGGCAACGCTATGGCATTGAGCCGGAGTTATTGCAGGCCATCGCCATCGTCGAATCTAACCTGCAGGCGTCGGCACGCAATCAGAACCGCGACGGTAGCTACGATATCGGACTGATGCAGATTAACAGCCGTCATCTGCCGTTGCTGCGCAACTTTCAGATTTCTGAACGCGCACTACTCGACGACCCATGCCTGAGTGTGATGACCGGCGCCTGGGTGCTGGCGGGTTTTATCCGCCACTACGGCTATAGCTGGGAAGCGGTGGGAGCCTATAACGCCGGTAATGCGCCCGATCGCGGCCATCTGCGTCAGCGCTATGTCCAGCGCGTGCATCCCCACTATGCGCGGCTAAAACAACAAAGCCAGTCTGCTGAGCAATAAATAACCATGAAAAATTATCAAATTACGTTATTGCACAACGGCGTCCGCAGTGTCCGCCAGGTCCCGGCCAGCAGCGTCGAAGAAGCCCGCGCGCAGATCGCCGCGGAGGCGCTGGTGTTGCAGATCAAAGCGAAACCGCTGGCCAGGCGCGCGCGTCCGTTTCCGCTGACGCTGTTTATTCAGGAACTGATTGCGTTGCTGGATGCGGGACTGGTGATTGTCGAAGCGATTGAAGCACTGAGTGAAAGCTGCAGTGAGGCGCAGCAGCGCCGGGTTCTGGCCGACATTCTGCGCGAACTGTATCGCGGACAGCAGTTGTCGCAGGCGCTCGCCGCCCAGCCGTCGCTGTTTCCGCCGCTGCTGGTCAGCACCGTGGCCTCGTCGGAGCAGACCGGCCAGCTGCCGGTGGCGCTGGGGCGCTTTCTGCATTATGAAAAGCGCATGGAAACGCTGCGCAAACGCATTCGCAGCACCCTGCTCTACCCCTGCGTGGTTATCAGCGTCGGCTGCCTGATTCTGTTCTTCCTGCTGGGCTTTATTATCCCGCGCTTTGCCGTGGTGTTTACCGGCATGCAGAACCTCAACGGCAGCGCGCAATTTATTGTCTGGTGGGGCGCGCTGACAAACAGCGCCGGTCCGCAGTTGCTGATGCTGACCGCCGGCGCCGTCACGCTGTTTATCGCGGCGTTACGCAATAAGACGCTGCGTCAGGCGGCATTCAATCAGTTACTGCGCATACCGCAGCTGAAACAGCAGTACCAGCTGGCGATTCTGGTGCGCTTCTACCGCACCCTTGGCCTGCTATTGCAGGGCGGGATGGCCGCGGTCGATGCCCTGCGGCTGACCGGTTGTCTGTTGCCAGCGGCTTATCAGCCACGGCTACAGCAAATTCTGGCGGAGATCCAGGCAGGCAAAGCGTTATCACACTGCCTGACCGCCCAGGGCCTGACCACGCCGGTCGCCAGCCGGCTGCTGGTGGTAGGAGAGCGTGGCGGTGAACTGCCAGCGATGTGTGAACGTATCGCCGCGTTTTATGACGAGAACCTTGAACGCGCGATTGAAACCTTTAGCAAGGTATTTGAACCGCTGCTGATGTTGATCGTCGGCGGACTGGTCGGCCTGGTGGTGTTTCTGTTGTATATGCCGATTTTTGAAATGGCGGGAGGATTAGCCGGATGATTCAGGATCATCAACCGATGCCAGGCTCTGCATGGCTTAATCTTGCAGAGGAGCAGCGCGCCGCCTGGCTGGAGCAGCTGCTAAGCGAACAACCGCAGCAGCTCGACGCGCTGGCGGCCGAGCTGGGTCTCTGGCCATTGCAGGAGCAGCAACTGGCAGCCGCAACGCTGGATTTTAGCCGCATTTCGTTGCCGCAGGCGCTGGCGCGCCGCCTGCTGCCGATCCAGCTGGACGGCACCGGCTGGCTGCTACTGGCCGATCCGTTCAGCCTGACGTTGCGCCAGTGGGCGCAGCGGCAGACCGAACGTCTGGCGCTGTGCCGTCCGGGCTGGGTCAATGAGCAGCTGGAGAGCCTGTCGCGCCAGCAACGCACCATGGAACAGCTGGATCAGCAGCATTTTACCAGTCAGGCAGAAGAGATGGCGCTGGAGATCTCGCTGGTTACCCTCGACCAGGAGCAGAGCCCGGTAATCAAACTGGTCAACTCGACGCTGTACGACGCGCTGCAAAGCCGCGCCAGCGATATCCATCTGGAGAGCGTTGCCGACGGGCTGGTGGTGAAGTACCGCATTGATGGCGTACTGCACAGCATTACGCGCTGTAATGGCGGCCAGAATGCGGAACAGATAATTTCGCGGCTCAAGGTACTGGGCAGCATGGATATCTCCGAGCGTCGTATCCCGCAGGATGGGCGCTTTAAGGCGCATATTCAGCAGCGCAACGTCGATTTTCGCGTCTCGATTATGCCCAGCATTCATGGCGAGGACGCGGTATTGCGCGTGCTGGATAAATCGCACGATAAAAAACTGCGGCTGGAAACCCTCGGCTTTGATACGCCGACGCTGCAGGCGATCCGCAAACTGACGCAGATCCCCCATGGCATGGTGCTGGTTACCGGGCCAACCGGTAGCGGCAAGTCCACCACCCTCTATTCAGCGTTAAGCGAGCTGAACAGCGGTGAGAGCAAGATCATCACCATTGAAGATCCGGTGGAATATCAGCTGGAAGGAGTCCTGCAGATCCCGGTCAACGATAAGAAAGGGCTGACCTTTGCGCGCGGCCTGCGCGCCATCCTGCGTCATGACCCCGATATTATCCTGGTGGGGGAAATCCGTGACGGCGAGACGGCCGGTATTGCGGTGCAGGCGGCGCTGACCGGGCATGTGGTGCTGTCGTCAGTGCATGCCAACAGCGTATTCAGCGTGCTGGAACGTTTCCTCTATATGCAGGTGGAACCCGCCAGTCTGATCACCGCGCTGAACGGCGTGGTGGCGCAGCGCCTGGTGCGCCAGATCTGCCCACAATGTCAGCAACCCCATCAGCCAACGGCGGAGGAGATTGCGCACTGGCAGATCAGCCAGCAGATGCTGAGCGATGCCAGCTGGAGCCGCGGCGCAGGTTGCCCACACTGCCGCCATAGCGGTTATCACGGACGACTGGCGCTGGCGGAAGTACTGCATTTCAGCGATGCGATGAAAGAGGCGCTGCTGGCGCGGGCGCCGTTACGCCAGTTGCGCGAGGTAGCGATCGCTGAAGGTTTTCTGCCGCTGCAGCAGATCGCCATCACTGCCGCCAGCAACGGGCTGACCAGCTTACAGGAGGTGAAACGTGTTATTTCCCGCCATTAAGCGCTGGTGCTGCCGCCTGCAACCGCAACACCTGCAGCTGTGGCGTAATGGCGAGCTGCATGATCAGTGCCGCTGGCAGCCGCAGCAGCCACTGGCCGCACAGCTGACGCCGTTATTCGCCAGTCTGCCGCCCGCGCCTGCCTGGCGCGATAGCCTGGAGTTTGTCGTCGATACGCCACACGTTAATTATCTGCTGGTGCCGTGGAGCGCAGGTATTACCCGGCCGGCGGAACTGCGTCAGTATGCCGCCCTGTTGCTGGCGCAGCAGCAGGATGAAGCCCAGCCGATGGCAGTGAGCTTTATGCGCAGCGGCTATGGCGACAACGCCTTTGCCGCCCTGCTGCCGCAGGCGCTGCTGGCGGAACTGAAACAGACGGCGGCGGCGCAACGCCTGCGTCTGGTCGGCTGCTGCACCCCGTTCAGCGGCATGCTGGCCGGTTTTGGCCGTCAGCTGCCGGAAAATGCGCTGTTTGCCTGTGCCGGCACGCCGCAAAGCAGCTTTGCCTGCCGCTACCAGCGGCAGTGGCACAGCGTGTTTACCCTGCATCTGCCGCACAGCGAGCTGGCGCAGCAACTGGATACCGCTAACCGTCTCGCGGGGCTGCCGCCGCTGGCGCGCTTTGTGATGCACAACCAGCCGCAGACGCCACCGGGGATGCCGGCGGTGAGAGAAGCAACACCATGAAAAGTCATCATCAATTTACACCGCGCTGGCGGCTGCCGATCGGTCTCAGCCTGCTGCTGCTGCTGATTGCGCCGACGCTGACGGCGATCGGCGTGACTCAGCAACAGCAGCAGCAACTGACCCGGCTGCTGGCGGAAGATATGCAGCAGTTACAGGCGCACCGTCAGGCTGCGGAGGCGATTAGCGCCAGACAACGCGCCTTCGCCCGCACGCCGCAACCGCAACAGGACCCTGCGCAGCTGAACGGTCTGACGCTGATGGCCGCTGCCCTGCGCGACGATATCGCCCTGCTATCGCTGGAGATGGATACCCGTCAGCAACGCCTGCGCGTCGAAGTTCTGAGTCACTCGCTGGATGCGCTGCTGGACTTTGTCGCCCGCCTGCAACGGCTGCCGGTCAAAGTGGCGCTGGACAGCCACCAGACGGAGAGCAATATGCCCGAACCATGGAAGATCCGCGCCACATTAAATCTGGAGTATCCCGATGCGTCTTAATTCCGGCCTGCTGCGGTCAATAAATACGCTACTGCCGCGTCTGCGCTGGTACGCCAGCCAGTGTTATGAACTGTCCGGCCCGCTGCCGTTGGCGATCGCCGCACTGTGGCTGGTGTTGCTGTTTTACCTGTGCGCGCAACTGCGCCCGGCGCTGGCGGCCGATACCCTGCGCCAGCAGGCGATTCACCAGCAGCTGGCGGTTCCGCTGCCGATTACCTCGCCGCAGGAAGAGGGGGAGAATCCGCTGAGCGCCACTGAGTATGAACAGGTTAAAGCGCTGTTTGCCATTCTGCAAAAGCACGGCCTGCAAGCCAGAGAGAGTCGTTATCAGTTGCTGACTGCTGACAGCGATGCGGCGCCGGAGCGGCTGACCCTCGATATTCCGCTGATCGGCGACTACCTGCATTTGCAAAGCGCATTACGGGAGATGTCGGCCAGCCTGCCGCTGCAGTTTGAATCGTTAGCCATGGCGCGCAGCACACCGGCGACCACCCAGCTGAACATGTCGCTGCGCGTCACGCTGAGCGGAGAGAGCCAATGACACTGCCACGTTACTTACAGGCCGCGCTGGCTGTCACCGCTGCGGTCACACTGTGGAGCCTGTTCAGCCCTGCCGATGATGCGCCAGTGGCGGAAGATTTACTGCCGCAGGGACAGCCTGCGGCACTGGCCGCTGCCAGCGCCAGCCGTGCCGCAGCGGCGCCCGCACTCAGCGATAACCATCACGATCTGTTCCCCTTCCAGGGACCACAGGTCAGGGCGGCGCCACCGCCGCCGCCGCCGCCGCCAACACCGCCGGTGGCCGAAGCGCCACGAGCCCCCACCCTGCCGTTCCGGGTGGCGGGAGCCTGGTGGAGCCAGCAGCAGCGCTATCTGCTGCTGACCGATGGCCGACAAAGCTGGATCGTCTGCCGCCAGTGCAAGTTTGCCGACAGCATTCGCAGCGGCGAAAAACTGAACGATAACTGGCAGCTAAGGGCGATCGAACCTGACTATCTGGTGTTCCGCTGGCTGCCGCTAGAAAACGACCAGCGTTTATCGCTGGGTGATATGAAATCCAAACCTGAATTCTGATTATGTTTACGCAAAAAAAACTGTCTCTGATTATCGGTGTTCTGTTGCTGGCGGGCTGTGCTAACCAGCAGACAGAGAACCATGGCGAACAGCCACTTAATGAACAACAACAGCTGGTCCAGTCGCTGGATAAGCTGAAACAACAGCGTCAAAACGATCCTGAGGATCTGGCGCTAAAAAGCCGCGAGCAGCTGGAAACCAATCAGCTGGTTAACCTTTACCTGAAGCAGGCCGATCGCGCAGTGGCTGAAAACAACTACCAGGATGCCGCACGCCTGTGGCGCACCGCGCTGCAATATCAGCCGGGCAATATGCGCGCCCAGCAAGGACTGCGCCGTATTAATGCCTGGCGATCGCTTGATGTGCTGTATCAGCAGGCCAGCAAGCTGGCGGCGGATAACCCGGAAGCGGCGCTGGAAAAAATCAATAAAGTGCTGGAAGAAGAGCCGGCCTGGCCGCAGGCCACCGCACTGCGCGATCACCTGCTGCGTAAGCTTTCATCCAGTAGCCAGCCGTCGCAGCGGATGAGTGCCCAGCTACAAAAACCGGTGTCACTCAATTTTCGCTCGCATAATCTGCTGGAGATCTTCAACACCATCTCGAAGATCACCAACGTGAACTTTATCTTTGATAACGATGTGTCACGCAATATCACTACCAGCATTATTGCCAATAACACCACGGCGGAAGACGCGATCAATTTACTGTTGATCTCTAATCAGCTGCGGAAAAAAGTGCTGAATAGCAATACGCTGCTGATCTATCCGGCCAGCCAGAACAAAGAGAAGATCTACCGCGACATCATGGTTAAAACTTTCTTCCTCGGCTATGCCAAAGCCAAAGATGTCAATGTGGCGCTGCGCAATATTATGAAGCTGAAAGATATTCACGTCGACGAACGCACCAACTCGCTGACAATACGCAGCCCGCGCGAAAGCATCGAAATGGTGGAGCGTCTGCTGATGACGCTGGATCGGCCGGAAGCTGAAGTGACGCTGGAAGTGGAAGTGCTGGAGATCAGCAGCAGCGATGCCAGCCGGCTGGGGATCCGCCATCCGGGTGAAATCGGCATTGGCTTTAACGGCGGCAGCGACGGCTCCGGCAATATTCCGCTCAATGGTTTTAACGGCAACAATATGTTTATCAATCTCGGTGGCAACCGCGGCATCAAGCTGGATATCAGCAAGATCCGCAACAATGCCAAAGTGCTGGCGAATCCGCGCATCCATGTGAAAAACAATAAACAGGCGCTGATTGAAATCGGCGAAAAAATGCCGGTATTAACCAATACCACCAATGATGGCGTGACGAATCAGCGCGTGGAGTATCAGGATGTCGGCCTTAAGTTGCAGGTGACGCCGGAAATCAGCCTCGATGGCGAGATCAGTATGGACGTTGAGTTCAGCCTGAGTAGTCTCGGCCTGGCACAGGAGAGCAAGGACGGCCTGAAATATTACAGTACCAATAATCGTATGGCGAAAACCATCCTCAGCAGTCTTGATGGCGAAACGCAGATGCTGGCCGGCCTGATCAGCCAGAACCAGAAAGATGAAAAGAGCGGTATTCCCGGCTTAAGCAGTGTGCCGCTGCTGGGATCACTGTTCAGCACCTCGGATAAGGAGAAGAAACGTACGGAAGTGGTGCTGCTGATCACCCCGCGCATTGCGCGCAGCATCGATCTGCCGGGATCCCATATCAGCGCGATTCCGGTGGGTACCGAAGATCTGCCAGGAGACCAGGATATGCGCCTGCGCGCAGCGGGCCGCATCCAGGTGGGTAAGGAGGCGATGACCGCGCCGCCACTGGCACCGCCAGCCAATTTCCCGGAGCAGCGCGGCGCGCTGCCGTCACCGAACCCGGCCCATGACGGCCCGGCGAGCAGCGCGCCATGAGCCGCAGCCGGCAACAGGGGTTTACCCTGATTGAGATGATGGTGACGCTCAGTCTGCTGGCTTCACTGGCGGCAGCCTCGCTGCCGCTGATCGAAAAACAGGGTCAGCGGCAGAAAGAGCAGCAGTTGCAGCAGGCGCTGCGCCAGATCCGTCTGGCGCTGGACAGCTACCAGCGCGCCAGCCTCGAAGGGCGGATCGAAAAGAAAGCCGATGAATCGGGCTATCCGCCAAACCTGCAGGTGCTGAGCGAAGGGGTGGTCGACAAGACTTCGCCTAACCAGCAGAAAATTTATTTTCTGCGCCGCATTCCGCGCGATCCAATGTGTGACTGCGCCGGGAAAGCCGACCATGAAAGCTGGCAAACCCGCAGCAGTCAAAGCGAACCGGGCAATTTTAATCGCGGCGCGGATATCTACGATGTCGCCTCAACCAGCCGCGTCAGCGGACTGAATGGAGTGCCCTATGCGCAATGGTGAACAAGGCTTTACCCTGATTGAACTGCTGGTGGTGATGGCGATTATCGCCACCCTGATGACCATGGTGGCGCCGCGTTATTTCCAGCAGACCGAACGGGCGAAGGAGGTGGTGCTAAAGCACAACCTGAATACGCTGCGCGTGTCGCTCGATCACTATCGTCAGGATCATATTGAGGGGCCGTCGCAACTGCAGGATCTGGTGGATAAAGGCTATCTGCGTCAGTTGCCGCTCGATCCGATGACCGATAAACACAGCAGCTGGCAGAGCAGGCAGGATGAAAACGGGCAGATTATTGATATTCATAGCGGGTCGCAGCAAAAATCGCTGGACGGAGTGCCCTATGCCCACTGGTAATCCCCAGGCGGGATTCAGCTATCTGCTGTTGCTGGCGTGGCTCAGCATCATGGCCCTGCTGTTGCTGCGCAGTTACGATCATCGCCAGGCGCAGTGGCGACAGGAGCGCGAGGCCCAGCTACTGTTTGCCGGTGAGCAGATCCGGCAGGCGATCCGTCTGTATCGCAATAATCCGGCCGGCAATAAATGTTTTCCGACCCGCTTCCAGCAGTTACTCAGCGATACGCGCAGCCTGCCGGCCCGGCATCTGCTGCGCCAGATCTATGCGGATCCCTTCACGCAGCAGAGAGAATGGGGAATGATCTATGATGAGCAGCAGCGCTGGATCGGGGTGTACAGTCAGGGAAGCGGCAGACCGCTGAAACAACAGGGTTTTGCTGATCATAATAAGAGTTTTAATCAGGCGAGCAGCTACGCCGAATGGCAGTTTAAAGTGGAAGTGGATCCAGGCGCCCCCCTGCCGCAGCTGTGCGCCGGGTAGCGATCAGGCAAAGATGCGGTCTATCTGCGCTTTAACACTGCGCAGCGCCAGCGCATGCTGATAAAAGATTTCGCCTTTGGCCGTCGGAATGCAGGGACGACGACGCTCAACCAGCTTTTCTCCCACTTCATCTTCCAGCGAACTTAAACGCAACGAGACCGCCGAAGGTGTGATAAACAGCTGCCGTGCCGCTTCTTCAAAACTGCCGGTATCGACAACGGTAAGAAAAGCATTAATTTTTTTAAATCCCGCTCTCATTTCTGTCCCCGAAAAAGTTTACCGTGAAATGTCGCTGCGCAACGTGGCGAATTTTAAACCTACCGGCCGCGATAATTAAATCTGACCAGTCAGAAAATAGCGCAAAATGAGTTTTTTTTATGTCGTAAGAATCTTCTCGCCGCCATACCAGATTAATGGTTAATATCTGCCCCACTTACTGATTACCTAACTTCACCGGGGAACTATCTGATGACCGTTAACATTGCCATTGCCCATGAACACAAACTGATTCGCTGCGGTATTAAATCGCTGATTAACAATATGACCGGAAAGAAACTTTCCGCCGGAAATGATGATGCCAGTTACAGTATTATTAATGACGTCTCTACCCCGGCCGAGCTGGTTAATACTTTAAATAAAAACCATATTGACCTGTTATTACTGGGATACTCACTCAATACCAATGAGAAAAAAAGCAGCCCGCTGGCTTCCATGGATGGTTATAACCTGGTCAAGTGGCTGCGTAATAAATATCCGCAGATTAAGATTGTGGTGATGTCGCCGCACCGCCATGCCAGTCTGGTACGGATGATGCTGGGTTCCGGTATTTCCGGCTATATCAGTATGGATATCTGTGAAAAGACGCTGGAGCGCGTGATGAATAGCGTACTGAATAACGAAGTGTATGTCGAAAATGACTTAATGCGCAGCCTGCTCAATACGCACAATAATCCTAACGAGATCTCGCCCAAGGAGTCGGAAGTGTTGCGGCTGTTATGCCAGGGACTGAGCTTAACCCGGATTGCCAGCCGCATGAATCTGAGTATCAAAACGGTCAGCGCCCATAAGCTACGGGCAATGGATAAGCTGGCGGTAGAGAGCGACTGCCAGCTCTATTTTCTGCTGAGCCGTTCCGGCCTGTTTGATATCAAGCTGTAATGATCACCTCCAGCGGTGCGCCGACAACCAATAGATAACCGTCTGATTTTTATCCGACGGTTATCGTCGGCAGCAGCGGATGTTCGTCGCTTAATCCGCAGTTTGCTGTGGTTCAGCGCTCTCTGCGCCACCACAGGCATGCGCCTCGCTGTCGCCACTGGTCTCATTAGCCTGATGCTGCCCGTCAGTAACAACAGATTCTGCTACTGCCGTGATTTCATGATCGTCATGAGCCAGGGCCAGTGACGAAAGCAGTGATGCCACCAGCAATACGATCAGTTTATGTTTCATCCATTCTCTCCTGTAAATAATAACCTCAATAGCGGATTAATTATTAAGCCACGGATAATAACGCACCAGCGGATAATTCTGCTGTTGGTTAAGAATAATATCGCCCATCAAGAAGCCTCTGATTCCAGCCAGGAAGATTCCGCTTCAATTAAACTGGCTAAAAACTATTATATCGTCACTTCGCGAAATGCACTTTACCAGACGGTATTTATCCTTTTCGCGGATTTTTATTTTAACTCAGCGCGATCAGCGCCAGTGAAATATCTTTTATTTTTGTGAATTTATAGTTAACTGGATAAATTATGCGTTCTTTTAAGAAAAAGAGTCTGGTGGTATTAATGACCCTGGCCGGTAGCGCCAGCCAGGTCAATCTTGCTTCCGCTCATGCTTATCTTCTGGATCCGCCTTCGCGCGGTTATTTATGTAAAACCGATAACTCGGCGGGCTGCCAGGCGTTGCGTTCAAGCAACCAGATGGAGGCCATCAACACGCCGCAGCAGAACGTCTATGTTGGTAGCGACTATCTGGATTATACCCGCTCATTGCCAGATGGTCATATTTGCCGCGCTAACCGCTCGAATGACCGGCTGGATCTGCCGAATACCAGCTGGACCAGCACCGCAGTGACGCCAAATACCAGTGGTGAAATCACACTTAAATATTTCTTCACCACACACCATACTACCGATCACATTCGTTACTACATTACGAAACAGGGTACCGATAACACTAAAGCGATCAAATGGAGCGATCTGACGGAAATTGGCCACTATCCGGCGGTTCCCAGCCCAACCGGCAAGCCTGGCGGTTCAGGACCGTGGATTGAGAAGGTCCGTCTGCCGGCAGGCACCAGCGGTAAACATACCATTGTCTCCATGTGGCCGGTGGCCAGAGGACATGGCTCGCAGGAAAACTTTGTCAGCTGCAGCGACGTCGATATTCAGGGCAGCACCACCACGCCTGAAGAGGGTTGGGCGGTTATCGGTAACGGCGTACGGGCCGGTCAGGATCTGAAAACCGGCGATAGCGTGGTGTTCCGTCTGTTCGCCGATGGCGCGGTGGCGGCTACGGTGCAGCATGTGATCAGCGAAGCGGAACTGGGAACGGCGGCAAACTGGCTGTATGACCTGGCGAAGAAAGTCAACAATCAGGGGATTGCCGTGAAGGTCGGCGACACCCTGAGCAATGGCGTGGTCAGCCTTACCGCGGTGAAAGACAACTACAACGTCTATGCGGTTGATAACAGCAAAGCCTATAGCTATGAAATTGATGTTCACAAGGGTGAAGTGCCAGAGGAAAATCCATCGGAAAATAATCCTCCGGTGGCGGTGATCACTCCGTCAGCCACCACGATCAGCCATAGCGGCTGGACCACGCTGGATGCCGGCCAGTCAAACGATCCTGACGGTACCCCGGCAGAGCAGCTGAACTACGAGTGGTCTGTGACGCGCAATGCGGACAAAGTGGAACTGGCCAACACCAGCGGGATCTCCACCCAGGTGCGTCTGAAAGCGGCAGCAACCTCCGAGTTTGATGTGGTCGTCAGTCTGAAAGCCACTGACCCGGACAACAATGTCGGTGAAACCACGCTGGTGCTGAATGCCAAACCGGTTGCGGTCACGCCGCCCGTCACTGGCGATAGCTGGGATAAAAACAAAACCTATGCCACACCGTGTCAGAAAGTCACTTACAACGGTAGCGAATGGTTTAACGGCTGGTGGACGGTGAGTAACGTACCGGGCGCCGACGGCGAGTGGGGCGTGTGGCGTAAAACTGGCGACAGTAAAATGCACGCATCATGCAAAGGGATGAAATAAACCCTCAGGGCATGGATTTCCCCTATCTGCAGCAGCCCGCCATCAGGCGGGCTGTTTTTTTATGTCGCCGCCAGCCGTTGCGCTACCTTTGCGATCAGCTCTGCCGCCCGCTGCAGTAAACTGTCCAGCGTCGGGTTATCAACCCGCCCGTTTCTCTCAATACGCAGACACACCCGCATACCCGGATAGTCATTCAGCAGGGCAAATGACGATAGCATACGGTGCGCAAGCTGCGCGATTTGCTCACTGTCACTGCCGTCGCGCATCTGACTAATGGCGGCGCTGTCCTGCTCCAGCCCCTGTTGCAACGCCATCAGCAACTGCCGCTCCTGCTGCGCATCACCCTGCGCCAGAGCACGTAACGCGTCATCCCGCTCCACCGCCACCTGTTCCGTGACCTGCTTCCATGCCTGCGCCACCCCGGAGAGTAGCGCCTGTTGCGTCAGGGGTTTAATTAATACATCGTCCATCCCGGCGGCCAGACAACGCTCGCGCTCGCTGGCAAAAGCATTGGCGGTACAACCGAGGATCACATAGGGCGGCAACTGGCGTCGCCGTTGATGCTCACGCAAATAACGCGTCAGGGTATAGCCATCCATGGCCTGCATCTGACAGTCGGTCAGTACCAGATCATAATAGTGCTGCTCAACCTCCTGTAGCGCTTCCGCACCGCTGCCCACCAGCTGGATATCATGGCCGGAACTGGCAAACTGCAACGCCAGCACCTGCAAATTGACCGGTAAATCATCCACCACCAGAATATTCAGCGATTCCGCCGGCGGCCTCTGCTCGCTAATCTGCAACGCCGGTGCGGCAATCAGATCCGGCGCGGCCCGTTGCGCCGACAGCTGCACGCTAACCCGCACGCCGCCGGAAGCACTGGCGCCAAGCGTTAGCGTCCCCGCCATCAATGTGACCAGCCGGGCGGAAATCGGCAAACCCAGACCGCTGCCGGGCACCGTATCCGCCGTTTCCGCTCTGACCCAGGGTTGCAGTACTGCCTGATACATCTCCGGCGGAATACCGCAGCCGCTGTCTTCCACCTCAATGGTCACCTCATCGCGATCCTCTGCCGGCAGATAATGGCTGACCGCGCGCAGCTGAATTTCACCCTGTGCGGTAAACTTAATCGCGTTCAGCAGCAGGTTATTGATCACCTGCGTCAGTCGGGCGCCATCCAGCCAGTGCAGCACCTCTGCCGGCAGCGTCAGCTGGCACTGCAACGCCAGTCCCTTCTCCTGCGCGCGCAGACGAAAAGTCGCGGCGCAGCTTTCCAGCAGCGTTTCGAGGCGCGTGGGCTGCAAACGGATATCAATGTTGCCCGCCTCTATTTTGGAGAAATCCAGCACATCACCGATGATGCCCTGCAGCGAATCAGCCGCCTGCCAGGCAAGCCGCAACGGATTATCGCCATCGGGCTGCTGCGGCACCGCCAGCTCCAGAATGCCGATAATCGCATGCAGCGGTGTACGAATTTCATGACTCATCCGCGCCAGAAACGCCGACTTTTCCTGGCTGGCCAGTTCCGCCTTGTCGCGCGCCAGTAGCAGTTCTGCGGCCAGTGATTTACGTTCCGTCACATCAAACCAGCCGCCAATCACTCCCAGCATCACCCCGGCGGTATTGCGATAGCCCTCAAACCACAGATAGCCTTCGCGTACCTTACCCTGCAGCTCCATGCGGCGATCGGAAAACTGCGGCTGATCGCCGGACAGGCAGCGCAGGAAGATCCCGCGCACTTCCCGCTGATCCTGCTGCGACAAAAAGTGCAGGGAAAACAGGTTGCTGCCGACCATTGCGCGCGCCGCCAGCCCCAGTTGCTGACAAAAATGCTGATTAACCGCGGTGATGGTCATATCGGGAGCGCAGACAAACATCGGCGTCGGCACGGTATTAAACAGCGTTTCCCAATAAGCCAGCAGCTCCTGCAGGCGATCTTCCGCCTTTTTCCGCCGCGCCACCTGCCGCGCCAGGTAGCTGACCCAGAATACCGAGCTAAGGGCAATCACCAGCAGCGCCACGCCCCACAGCATCACCCACGGCGGCAGCGTGCTGTTATAGACGGCGAGGTTGGCGACGGAAAACCAGTGGATTTTCAGCGCCCGCAACTCGTCCGGCGGCAGACTGGCAATACTTTTATTCAGAATGCTGGTTAACTGCGGATAGGAAGAGAGGATCGCAAACCGCTCCGGCTGTAGCGCATTATCCAGCGCCTGCACGATGATCCGGTTGCCATAGCGGCTGGACTGCAGATAGCTGGCGCTGCCAATGGTGGCGAAAGTGGCATCTGCCGCACCTGCCAGCAGCATATCCACCCCCTGCGCTACGCTGGCGACCTCAACAACCGCCAGCTGCGGGTAAAGTTGCATCGCGGCCAGCAGCGCATTGCCGCTCTGGATCGCCACCCGCCGGTGGGTTAGCTGTTGCAGAGAGAAAGGGGCGCTGCGTTCATTACGGGTGATCATTACCCACTCCAGCGTGCCATAGGGATCGCTAAACGACAGCCAGTTGCGCCGCGCCGGTGAATCCATCAGCGATGGGGTCATCTGTGCTTGCTCTGCGCGCAGCGCCTTCTCCACCTGCGACGACCCGGAGAGCGGAATAAAGTTGAAATTCAGCCCACTGTTTTGCGCCACCAGTTGCAGAATATCGACATCCAGCCCGGTGATTTCATCATCTTTATCCAGAAAAGAGTAAGGCGCGATATCAATATCAACGGCCACATTGATCAGCGGATGCTGCTTAATCCAGTCAATTTCCTGCTGACTGAACTGCGGCCCGTCGCTGTGATACCCCGGCGCCAGACCGGATATCCAGCGCTGATAGATCGCATTTTTCGTCGCGTGTGGAATAGCGGTAAGAATATGGTTAACCACCGCCGCGACCTCGTCCCCCTGGCGGCCGACAAAACGATACAGCAGCTCTTCCACCGCAGCGTCGCGCCGATAAACCAGCCCGGACAGCGGACGTAAAGCGCCATACCAGGCAATCTGACTCTGACCATCCAGCCAGCCATCGGCCTGGTGATTGATCACCGCCTGGATAGCTTGCTGCTGACTGCTGGCCACCTCAAGCCGCGGATAACGACTGCGCAGGCGGTTCAGCAGCGTCGGGTTGATATCGGGGGCGGCCAGCAGGCGTAATTCGGCAAGAGGGGTATTCTGATCGCTTTTGCGCACCATCAGCATCAGCGGTTGCACCAGAATCGGGTCGGTTTCATTATTGCGACTTTCAGTTATTGAGAAATCTGACTGCGCCAGCAACTGGATATCGCCGCGCTGCAAAGCCTGATACGCCTGTGGCCAGCTATTATACAGCCGTGCTTCTACCGGACGTTTAAGTACCCCGGACAGCAGGCGCAGATAATCGGGATACAGCCCTTCCAGTTTACCGTCCCAGCGCATCATCTGTAGCGGTGCGCTGGAACAACAAAACAGCCCCACCGTCAGCCGCGGATAAGGCGCCAGCAGCGTGGCAGAGCTGGCTGCCGGCGCCTCCGCGCTGATATTCGACCAGATCCCGACCTGTCGGCCATCCGCCTGCCCGGCCAGCGCGCTGTCCGGCAAAAACTGCGGCGTTGCCCTGCCCGGCATCAGCGGCAGCAACAGCAACAGCAACAGCAGTAATAACAGCCACCCGCGGCACATACTTACTACCCCAGCCCACTCTGGCTGAGCCAGCGCCAGAGCGCGGCATCATTTTCCAGCCCCAGCTTGCGCATCGCGCTCAGTTTCTGCGCGCTGATGGTTTGCTTGGTGCGATACAGACGCGCGGCAATATCGTTAACACTTAACCCCTGCCCCAGCAGGCGAATCACCTCCAGCTCTTTACTGGTAAGCGCTTTTTCGATCTGCAGCAGCGGATCGCTGCGAAACACATCGCTCAGCCATGGCTGCCCCGCCGGTTCGCTGCTGCGTAAACTGGCGGCCAGTTCATGCGACAGGCTATTTTTATTCAGAATCGCCTTCACCCGATACCGCGCCAGCAGTTCAAGAATACGCGGGTCGCTGAGCATGGTGATCACGACGATGGTCAGATCGGGATACAGCTGGCGCACCCGGCCAATCATCCGCACTCCGTCCACCTGCTGGTCACCCGGCATATTGAGATCGGTAATCAACATCTCAACCGGATGCGTCGCCAGCTGCACAAACAGCCCGCCGACATCGTGCGCCTCGGCGACAATCTGGTAATCCTCTGGCAACGAGGCCAGTACGCCGCGTAACCCCAACAGGAATACCGGATGGTCGTCGGCAATAATGACGCGAATACTCATTGCTGCCTCTCTGCGGGCGCCGTCCGCGGTTCAGGAAATAGCACGCCTTCAAAAGAGAATCCTTGCTCCCTGCGACAGGCAATCAGCGCCATGCTGGTCTGATGAAACTCGCCGCTGATATCGGCAAGCCTGACTACCAGCAGCTGCGGAGACTGTTCGGTCATCGCTTTCAACTGCTCAACCATCTGTCGATCCTGCGGATGCAGCCAGGCGACAAACTGCGGCCAGTTAGCGGGCGCATAGCTGACATTCTGCCAGCGGCTTTGATAGCGCCAGCTTAAGCCGCCCGCGCTGTCGAGGTGAAAACGCTGGAATCCTGCCTGCTGTAAGACGCAATCCACTAACTGCTCACGCCAGCGCTGGCGCGCCAGCTGGGCATAGCGCTGACCAATCCAGCTGGCGCCCAGCAGCGCCGGCAGGCTGAAGGCGGCACAATACCAGGTTGCCAGCAATACATCCTGTTGCAGATTGCGCGCCGGGCTGTGAAAAGGCCCCAGCCCAAACAAAGTCGCCCCCAGCGATGCCACCGCCGAGCACGACAGGAAGCTGCTCAGCAGCAGCAGATCGCCACGCAACGCCAGTAGCAGCGGCAGCGCAAATGAGACCATCAGCGCCAGATCCTGCCAGCGCACTTCGCCGCCGCCAGCATCCGCCGGGGCAAAAAACAGTAGTAACAATGCCAGCAGCATCCCGAGCGCCAACAGCCACAGACGCATATCGGCCTGCTGCTGACTGCCGCTGGTCAGCAGCCACAGCACAAAAAAGGTCAAAGGCAGATAACTCAGCACATAACCGGCCATATACAGCAGGGAAAGCGAGTGGTCGATGGGATAATCCAGCAGAAACAGCGCCCAGGTGGTCACCAGCCGCTCGACAATGCCGGCAATACTGCACAACACCGCCAGTGCCAGAATGTCACGCGGGCGATTTGGCCGGTACATTACCCCATAAAAAAACTGCCAGATCAGGGCGGTCACCATCATCAGCAACACATCAAAACCGCAGAAGATCAGTGAGACGTTCACCGGACGCCCGTAGAGCTGACTGGCGACCAGATGCAACAGCGCGCCACTCAGCAACCACAGCAGCCAGTAACGCGGCGCCAGCGCGCATAAGATGCCCAGCAGCAGCCCGGCCGGAAACCAGACTAAGGAAGATAAACTCCAGACATCTCTTACCTGCAAACTCAGCATCGCCAATGCGAAGTCGCAGCAGATAAATGCCAGCCAGCCGCTAAGCATCATTCTGGTTTTCACAGCAAGGCGACTCCATGATCCCCGGGGCATGTTATAGCGTGGATCATTATTATTTTTGAGACAGTGATCTCTGCCGATCTATTCAGTGCTAGCGGTAGAGGAAATATACCGGCGACTACTGTGGCAATGACTGACAGAACGTTTCAGGAAGGAGAAGATAACTCAGGGGGCAACTAATAAAGGCAACATTTATGATAGCGGCAGCGGGTGACGACAAGAGTGTAACTGTCTGTTTTTGCGATCTTCACCCCTGCCCGACAGCGGTAAATTATCGGTGCAAAAGCGCTGACCCTGGCAAGCTTAAGCCGGATGAGGTGCTGGCGGCATCTCACTGGAACAAAGCACTCAGCAGCGCCATGCAGCCACTGACACCTTGCCCGGCGGTAACGCGGTGAAATAGCATCGATGCTGCCATACAGCATAATCCACCCGCTGGCGCGGTAAGCCACCGCGCCAGAACGCCGTGGCCAGACAGGAACTAGCGGCGATCGAGGATTTCGAAGCAGTAACTGTGTGAGTTGCTCTCGTCAGCGTCGTGGAACTCACTGAAGATGGATTCCCACTCATCCGGCTCATAGTCCGGGAAGTGCGTATCGCCTTCAACTTCGGCATCAATATGGGTCAGATACAGACGGTCGGCACGGCTCAGCAGCTGTTCGTAGATACGACCGCCACCAATGACCATAATTTCTTCGGCATCACCGGCTGCGTTAATGGCTTCTTCAATCGACGAAACCCAGGTGACGCCTTCTGCGCTACCGGGTTTGCTGCTGATAACAATATTCAGGCGATTTGGCAGTGGACGGCCAAGCGATTCCCAGGTCAGACGACCCATAATCACCGGTTTATTCAGGGTGGTGCGTTTGAACCAGGCGAGGTCCGCAGGCAAATTCCACGGCATCGCATTTTCCATACCAATAACGCGATCGGCTGCCAGTGCCGCGATAAGGCTAATCATCATATGAAACTCAACAGGGTTAAATTGGCGCCATCATACGTAAAGGTGAAAGTTTCGTCGATAGTGAGATGGCGGGATTTGCGTAAAGGTTGTAAAGGATTTCCCGTCTTGCGCCATGCATCACTCTGACAACATCGCCGTCACAACTTTTGCCCGCGACCGTGCTAAACTTGCGCTTTCCATTTTAAACCAGATTACCACTATGTTAGAAACCAGCTTGTTTGTTGCAACCATTGCCACTCTGGGAATGCTCTCTCCCGGCCCGGACTTTTTCCTGATTATTAAAAATGCGGCGCGTTATGCGCGCGGCACTGCTCTGGTTACGTCGCTTGGGGTAATTTGCGGCGTGGCAACCCATATGACCTACTGCGTCGCCGGCTTAGCGGTGGTGATCACCACCACGCCATGGCTGTTTACGCTGCTGAAATATGCCGGCGCGGCCTATTTGATCTATGTTGGCGTGCAGGCATTGCTGGCACGCGGTAACAGTAAGATGAATCTCGATAATCTGCAGCGCGAACAGACGTCGCTGAAGAAAGCCTTTATCCAGGGCTATCTCTGCAACCTGCTGAACCCGAAAGCGACGCTGTTTTTCCTCTCGGTATTTACTCAGGTGCTGAGTATCGACTCTGGCTTTGGCGAGAAGTTATGGTATGCCGGGATTATTTTTGGCCTGTCAGTGATCTGGTGGCCAGCGCTGGTGTTTCTTATCCAGAGCGCGCCGGTACGTCGCGGGCTGGCAAAAGCACAGAAGCTGATCGATAAACTGCTCGGCGGTGTGTTAATCGGTTTAGGCATTAAAGTCGCACTGTCGTGATCGGCCATCAGCCCCATGAAAAGTTGAACCAAATCAAATCCATTGCTTAGAATGTGACCTGCGCACGTTTATTTCCCGCCCTACGTTTTACCATCGCCCTCTAAAAAAGAAACGCTGTTTTATTTTTATGAGGGCGGTCATTATGCGCATTCTGTTACGTTCCTGTACCTCTCTGCTGGCAGTATGCCTGTTTAGCGCCTCAGTCATCGCGCATGATATGACGTACCAAACGTCGGCGGTAACCGCAGATGGCCTGCCGGTGTTTTACCCCGAACTGAAACAGCAACTCACCTATCCGGACTCCTGGCTGTCAGGCAATTTTAACAACTTCGCGGCCTGGAAAATAGCGGCGCGCCAGAAGCTACGCGCCATGCTATTAACGCCAGACTCGCAGCGCGCTTTTGCGCCGGCCACCATCGACAGCGAAGATCGCGGTAGCTATCTGGCGGAAAAAGTCGCGTTTAACATCACCGATCAAAGCCGGGTGGCGGCTCTGCTGCTGACGCCGAAAACGCCAGGACCGCACCCGGCAATCATCCTGCTGCACGATCACGGCGCGAAGTTTGATATTGGCAAAGAGAAGGTGATTAAGCCGTGGGGCGATGCCGGGAAGCTGGCTTCCGCACAGGCATGGGCGGATAAATTCTTTAGCGGCCGCTTTGTCGGTGACGAACTCGCCAGCCGCGGCTATGTGGTGCTGGCGACAGATGCCATTGGCTGGGGGGATCGTGGCCCGTTGAAATATGAACAACAGCAGGCGCTGGCGAGCAACTTCTTCAACCTGGGGCGTTCGCTGGCGGGTGAAATGGCATATGAAGATCTGCGCGCCACTGACTTTCTCGCGTCATTGCAACAGGTGGATGCCAGACGCATTGGCGTGGTGGGGTTCTCCATGGGCGCCATGCGCGCCTGGCAACTGGCGTCGCTTTCCGACAAGGTGGCAGCCACAGTAGCGATCTCGTGGATGGGTACCTATGACGGATTGATGACGCCGGGCAACAACGTGCTGCGCGGCCAGTCCGCCTTCTATATGCTGCACCCCGGGCTGCCGGCGCACTTCGATTTTCCTGATGTTGCCAGCGTCGCGGCGCCGCACCCAATGCTAGTGTTCAACGGCGGTAAGGATCAACTGTTTCCGGTAAATGCGGTGCAAGGCGCCTATGACAAAATGCACCGGGTATGGCAGTCGCAACAAGCGGATGACAAGCTGGAAACTAAAATCTGGCCGCAACTGGGACATGTGTTCTATCTGGAACAGCAAACCGAGGTGTTTAGCTGGCTGGATCGCTGGCTGGCGCCGCGATCATGACGGTAAAGGGTTTTTATTTAATCACCAGTTGAAATTTTTTACCGATGCAGCCGGCCATTGAAACAAGGGCATCAAGGGTGAATTTTTCTGTTTTCTGATTAACCACATCGGATACCCGTGGTCGGGTAACATGCATTATCTGTGCTGCCTGCAACTGCTTAGTGCCAGACTGTTTCATCCAGTCGGCAATTTCCGTCATAACTAATTTTTTCATCGCCGTCAGCTGGCGAATTTCCTCATCTGACTCTTGCAGCAGCGCCTCAGCGCGCGCTTCGCTAAAGCCCAAATCCGCAAAGATATTGTCACCAGGCCGGGTGATATGGCGTGATGATACATCAGTTTTATCTGTCATTTATTGGTTCTCCGCTCATTAACCACTTCACGGTAGCGATCTTTGATAATGTTTACCTCTTTCCTGCTGGTGCTCCGGGTCTTCTTGACAAAACTATGGAGTATGTAGATGCATTCCGAAAATTTTGCTACATAAACAACACGATAAGTGTTCCCCTCGCCGTCAATCCGTATCTCAATAACACCCGGCCCCCAATCATTAACCGGTTTGAAATCTGACGGATCCTCGCCGAACTGGACTTTACGCAGTTCTTTACCCGCTATCGCGCGCGTCTCTTCCGGAAATGCTTTCAAATCCTCCAGCGAGCTGCCGCGCCAGTCGATGGTTTTAGCTTTGAGTGGTTCTTCTCCTGAATTCATTATCAGATATCCCTCCCTGGAATGTATATAATTTTATACACAAAACCCATCAAGTACAATATTGCCCCCAAAAAAAAATCCGCCGGGAGACAGCGGAGCCGTAACTTATAGCCAAAAAAAAACCCGCCGCAGCGGGGTTTTTCTTATCTGGCCCGATGGGCCTTGATCTGCGCGTGCATCTCCTGCACGGAAATCACTTTCTCGGTCGGGTCCGCATTCAGCGCCATCGCGGTGGCAAAGCCGCCGTTCAGCGTGGTGTCGTAGTGCACTTTATACTGTAGTGCGCTACGGCGGATCAGCTTGGAATCTTCAATCGCCTGGCGTCCGGCAGTGGTGTTGACGATATAGGCATACTCACCATTTTTCAGACGGTCCTGAATATGTGGGCGGCCTTCGTGCACCTTGTTCACCAGACGTGGATTGATACCCGCTTCACCCAGCACCACCGCCGTTCCGTGGGTGGCATCCAGTTCGAAACCAAACTTCTGTAGCTTCGCCGCCAGGTCGACGATACGTTTCTTATCGCCTTCACGCACCGACAGCAGCGCACGGCCTGATTTCTTCATATTGGACTGCGCGCCCAGCATCGCTTTGGCAAACGCCTCGGCAAAGGTACGCCCCACACCCATCACTTCACCGGTAGAGCGCATTTCCGGACCAAGAATCGGGTCGACACCCGGGAACTTGTTAAATGGCAGCACCACTTCCTTCACTGAGTAATAAGGTGGGATCACCTCTTCAGTGACACCCTGTTCGGTCAGGGATTTACCGGCCATCACCCGCGCCGCCACTTTTGCCAGTGGCACCCCGGTGGCTTTCGAGACAAAAGGTACGGTACGCGCTGCACGTGGGTTAACTTCAATCAGGTAGACTTCGTTATCTTTCACCGCGAACTGCACATTCATCAGTCCGCGTACGCAGAGTTCGAATGCCAGTTTTTCTACCTGCTGACGCATCACATCCTGGATTTCGAGGCTCAGGGTATAGGCCGGCAGTGAACATGCGGAGTCACCGGAGTGCACGCCCGCCTGCTCAATATGTTCCATAATGCCGCCAATCAGTACACGTTCACCGTCGCAAATCGCGTCAACGTCGACTTCCACCGCGTCATCAAGGAAGCGATCCAGCAGAACCGGCGCATCATTGGAAACCGATACCGCCGTCTGGAAGTAGCGCTTCAGGTCGATTTCATCGTAAACAATCTCCATCGCCCGACCGCCCAGCACGTAGGAAGGACGCACGACCAGCGGATAGCCAATCAGCGCCGCCTTATCCACCGCCTGCTCCAGCGCGGTAACCGTGGCGTTAGCCGGCTGTTTCAGGCCCAGACGGTCAACCGCCTGTTGGAAACGCTCACGGTCTTCCGCACGGTCAATCGCATCCGGGCTGGTACCGATAATCGGTACCCCGGCAGCTTCCAGCGCGCGCGCCAGTTTCAGCGGCGTCTGGCCACCGTACTGCACGATAACCCCTTTTGGTTTTTCGATGCGCACAATTTCCAGCACATCTTCGAGGGTTACCGGCTCAAAGTAGAGACGGTCTGACGTGTCATAATCGGTAGAGACAGTTTCCGGGTTACAGTTAACCATAATGGTTTCGTAACCGTCTTCACGCAGCGCCAGCGAGGCATGCACACAGCAGTAATCGAATTCGATACCCTGACCGATACGGTTCGGGCCACCGCCCAGAACCATGATTTTTTCACGGTCGCTGTTCGGGTTGGCCTCACACTCTTCTTCATAGGTGGAGTACATATAGGCAGTATCGGTAGCGAATTCAGCCGCACAGGTATCAACGCGCTTGTAGACCGGGTGCAGATTGTACTGCTCACGCAGTTTACGCACTTCCGATTCCGCGACCCCCGCCAGGTCACACAGACGGGCATCGGCAAAGCCTTTACGCTTCAGGGTACGCAGGAAATCTTTGGTCAGACCGTTGATGCCCTGCTTAGCCACCTGCTCTTCCAGACGCACCAGCTCTTCAATTTGCACCAGGAACCAGCGGTCAATATTGGTCAGGTTAAACACGCCATCAACCGACATACCGGCACGGAACGCATCCGCCACATACCAGATACGGTCGCCACCGGCATCTTTCAGCTCGCGGCGAATGCGGGTCAGCGCTTCCGGATCGTCAAGGCTGACTTTCGGATCAAAGCCATTGGCGCCGACTTCAAGGCCGCGCAGCGCTTTCTGCATTGATTCCTGCAGGGTGCGGCCGATAGCCATCACTTCACCGACAGATTTCATCTGGGTGGTCAGACGGTCGTTAGCACCGGCAAACTTTTCGAAGTTAAAGCGCGGGATCTTAGTCACTACATAGTCGATGGACGGTTCAAACGATGCCGGGGTACGACCACCGGTGATATCGTTCATCAGTTCGTCCAGCGTAAAACCAACCGCCAGCTTGGCGGCCACTTTAGCAATCGGGAAGCCGGTTGCTTTCGATGCCAGGGCTGAAGAGCGGGAAACACGCGGGTTCATTTCGATAATGATCATCCGACCATTTTCCGGGTTCACCGAGAACTGCACGTTGGAACCGCCGGTTTCGACGCCAATCTCACGCAGTACCGCCATCGAGGCGTTACGCATGATTTGATACTCTTTGTCGGTCAGGGTCTGTGCTGGCGCTACGGTGATGGAGTCGCCGGTGTGGATGCCCATGGCGTCAAAGTTTTCGATCGAACAGACAATGATGCAGTTGTCGTTCTTATCGCGCACCACTTCCATCTCATACTCTTTCCAGCCAATCAGCGACTCATCAATCAGCAGTTCACTGGTCGGAGACAGGTCGAGGCCACGCTCACAAATCTCTTCGAACTCTTCACGGTTATAAGCGATACCGCCACCGGTGCCGCCCATGGTAAAAGAGGGACGGATAATACACGGGAAGCCAAGCTGCTCAGCAACCGCCAGCGCCTCTTCCATGGTATGCGCGATGCCGGAGCGGGCAGTATCGAGACCAATTTTCTTCATCGCTTTATCAAAGCGCTGGCGGTCTTCTGCTTTATCAATAGCATCGGCGGTCGCGCCAATCATGGTGACGCTAAATTCAGCCAGTACGCCATGGCGTTCCAGTTCCAGCGCACAGTTCAGCGCGGTCTGACCGCCCATGGTTGGCAGTACGGCATCCGGGCGCTCTTTCTCGATAATTTTGCGCACCACTTCCCAGTGAATCGGCTCGATATAGGTTGCATCGGCCATTTCCGGGTCGGTCATAATGGTCGCCGGGTTAGAGTTCACCAGGATAACGCGGTAACCCTCTTCACGCAGCGCTTTACAGGCTTGCGCGCCAGAGTAGTCAAATTCACAAGCCTGGCCGATAACAATCGGGCCAGCGCCAAGAATCAGGATACTTTTTATGTCGGTACGTTTTGGCATTTTGTCGCTCCTGATTATTTTGCGGTTGAACGGTAAGCTTCGATCAGTTCGATAAAGTGATCGAACAGCGGTGCGGCATCGGCCGGACCCGGGCTGGCTTCAGGGTGTCCCTGGAAGCTGAACGCCGCTTTATCGGTGCGGTGGATCCCTTGCACCGTATGGTCAAACAGCGATTTATGCGTCACACGCAGGTTTGCCGGCATATTATTTTCATCGACCGCAAAACCATGGTTCTGAGCAGTAATCATCACGCGATTATTATCCAGGTCTTTCACCGGATGGTTGCCGCCGTGGTGGCCAAGTTTCATTTTGACCGTCTTCGCGCCGCTGGCCAGCGCCAGCAACTGATGGCCGAGACAAATACCGAACACCGGAATATCGGTTTCCAGGAATGATTTAATCGCGCTGATAGCGTAGTCGCAAGGCTCCGGGTCGCCAGGGCCATTTGACAGGAAGATGCCGTCCGGGTTGAGTTTCAGTACCTCTTCCGCCGGAGTCTGCGCCGGGACAACGGTCAGGCGACAGCCGCGATCCACCAGCATACGCAGGATATTGCGTTTCGCGCCGTAATCGTAGGCAACAACATGGAATGGCAGGTCGGTACTCTGCGATGGCAGCCCCCCTTCCAGCGTCCAGCTGCCTTGCAGCCAGCTGTAAGACTCCTGGGTGGTGACTTCTTTTGCCAGATCCATACCTTTCAGGCCGGGGAAGGCTTGTGCTTTCTGCAATGCCAGTGAGGCATCCGCTACGTCACCGGCGATGATGCAGCCGCTCTGTGCGCCTTTTTCACGCAGCAGACGGGTCAGCTTACGGGTATCGATATCAGCAATCGCCACAATGTTATGGCGCTTCAGGTACTCGGACAGCCCTTCTTCATTACGGAAGTTGCTGGCGATCAGCGGCAGGTCACGGATGACGAGGCCTTGCGCATGTACCTGGGAGGATTCTTCGTCAGCAGCATTAGTGCCGACATTGCCAATATGAGGATAAGTAAGAGTGACGATCTGGCGGGAATAGGAAGGATCTGTGAGGATTTCTTGATAACCGGTCATTGAAGTATTGAAAACCACTTCCCCCACTGCCGATCCTTCTGCCCCAATGGCCCGACCGTGGAATTGGGTTCCGTCTTCCAGAACCAATAGCGCTGACTTAATCAAAACGTCCTCCAGGGAATAAACAGTCACAATATCTGCATATTAATTCATAATCATAGCCTGAATCAATGCAAAAACCGCCTGAGATGTCGATTTTTGGCAAATTGCGCGCATTCTAATGATCGCCTTCGCCATTGTCTACCCTGAGAGCCAGTTTTTCATGCTTTTTTAGCCAACTGGAAGGAAACTCGGAAGATTCATGCTGAAAAGGGGTGATATCCGGCTGATAAAACCGGTTGACTGGTGAAATGAAATAAAAATCCAATCTGACAGCCCGCAAAACCAGACCAAATGGTCAAAAACGGACATTTTGCGCTCTTTTTTTACCGATTAAATGCAGATTAACCACACTTAATCTACAAAAACACATCAAAGCCTTATTTTTAATAAAAATAAAAAGGGCAATAAATTATTGCCCTATCAATCAGAACCTTATGATTGAAATAACCACATCACGATGGTCGCAACACATTACAAACTATCTAAACTCAGCACGTCCCGCATATCATAAAGACCGGTTTTACGGTCATTTAACCACTGAGCAGCACGAACAGCGCCATTGGCGAAGGTCATGCGGCTGGAAGCCTTGTGGGTAATCTCTACACGCTCGCCAATATCAGCAAACATCGCCGTATGCTCACCGACGATATCGCCGGCGCGCACAGTAGCAAAACCGATGCTATGCGCGGCACGCTCACCGGTATAACCTTCACGCGCGTAGACCGCATGTTGTTTCAGATCCCAGTCCATCGCATCCGCAATCGCTTCCCCCATCGCCAGTGCGGTGCCTGATGGCGCATCCACTTTATGGCGGTGATGCGCTTCGATGATTTCTATATCGGCATAATCGCCCATGACTTTTGCTGCTTTTTCCAGCAGCTTTAGCACCAGGTTAACGCCGACACTAAAGTTAGCGGCGAACACGATGCCAATATCCGCTGAGGCCTGCTTAATCGCCGCTTTACCGGCATCATCAAAGCCGGTAGTACCAATCACCATCGCCTTCTGATGTTGACGGCAGAACGCCAGATACTCCAGCGTGCCTTCCGGGCGGGTGAAATCGATCAAAATATCGAAATCATTAACCACCGCATCGGGGTTGTCGCCCACCTTAATCCCGATAACGCCGATCCCGGCTAATTCACCCGCATCACTACCCACCAGCGAAGAACCGCTGCGGGTCAGTGCCGCCCCGAGGCGCACGCCGGCTGCCTGCTGCGTCGCCTGAATTAGCTGGCGCCCCATGCGCCCATCGGCGCCGACGATAGCAATACGGATTTCTGAATGACTCATATTGGATTCCCTGACATATCTGTGCCTGCAAGCGACAATAAGGTTAACGAGGCGGCTACATTGACGCCACAATAATCACTACATAATAAGAATTTTACGCCAGCTGGCCTGGATTATCAGTAAAACTGAATCGCGGAGGGGAATATTGCAGAGGCGGCGTTATCGCCGGCCAGGCCGGGGACTGGCGTTGAAACTGGCTAAAGTATGGGGTTCAACGCCTGAAACAGGGCTGTGAGGTTGCAAATCGGCAAGCCTTGAGAAAACCGGGAAAGAGACAGAGCGGTCAACAGTCTCTCCACCAGGGTAACGGCGTAAAGCGGATAAGATCCTTAAATACAGGTCATTTGGCCGCCACGGGCGGCGAAAACACCGCCCGCAGGGTTTAATCTACCTGCTTAACTTCCACGCGCAGCTCTTTCGGCACTTCAAACACGATATTCTCTTCACGACCACTCAACTCGATCGCCGGTTCGCCGCCCAGTTCGCGCAGCCGTTTAATCACATCCTGTACCAGAATATCCGGTGCTGAAGCGCCGGCGGTGACGCCGACACACTGAATATTGCGCAGCCAGCTCTCCTGAATATCCTCAGCGGAGTCGATCAGCCACGCCAGTTTACCGGCACGCTGCGCCAGCTCGGCCAGGCGATTGGAGTTGGAGGAGTTTTTCGATCCGACAACCAGCACCACATCAGCATCCCGCGCCAGACTGCGCACCGCTTCCTGACGGTTAGTGGTGGCATAGCAGATATCATCCTTGCGCGGCCCGATGATTTTCGGGAAGCGCAGACGCAGGGCGTCGATAACATCCGAAGTATCATCCACCGACAGGGTGGTCTGGGTCATAAAGCACAGGTTCTCTTCGTCTTTCACCTGCAACTTGTCGACGTCAGACGGCGATTCCACCAGGTACATGCCTCCGCGCGGATTGCTGTACTGCCCCATGGTGCCTTCCACTTCCGGGTGACCCGCATGACCGATCAGGATCGCCTCGGTGCCTTTACGGCTGGCGCGCGCCACTTCCATATGCACTTTCGTTACCAGCGGACAGGTGGCATCAAACAGCATGGTCAGCTCGCGCGTACGCGCTTCTGCCCGCACCGCCTGAGAAACGCCATGGGCGGAGAAAATCAGGATCGAGCCATCCGGCACTTCGGCAATCTCTTCAATAAAGATCGCCCCGCGCTCGCGCAGGCTGTTCACCACATAGCGGTTATGCACCACTTCATGACGCACATAGATTGGCGCGCCGTACATCTCCAGCGCGCGTTCCACGATGCTAATGGCGCGATCAACACCGGCACAGAAACCACGTGGGTTAGCCAACAGGATTTGCATTGGTCCCCTCCAGCTGCGGATCGATCTCCAGCACTTCAATATCAAACTGAATGGTGCGTCCGGCCAGGGGATGATTGAAGTCGACGGTGATTGAATCACCGGAAACCTCCCGGATCACGCCTGGCATTTCGCTACCACCCATACCGGTAAATAGCATAATAGCACCAATTTCCGGCTCCCCCGCCTGAGCAAAATCACGACGGGAGAAATACTGGATCATGTCCGGGCTGGCAGCGCCAAACGCCGATTCCGGCGGCAGACTGAACTGGTGCTTATCGCCACACTTCAGCCCGAGCAGCGCCTGTTCCAGACCTTCCGACAAACTGCCATCGCCAAGACGAAACAGCGCAGGCTTGCCATTGGCGCGCGTCGACTCCGCCGTTGAACCATCTTCCAGCTTCAACGTGAAATGCACCAGCAGCGCGCTATTGCGCTGTACAGAATCAGTCATGCCTTACCCTTTCTGTTTAGCCTGCTTTCCGGAAGGGGTAAAAAACCCTTCAAGGACGATCAATGCGGCGCCAATAGAGATACCGCAATCGGCGATGTTAAAGGTGGCAAAGTGCCAGTCACCAACATAGAAGTCGATAAAATCGACCACAAAGCCGTGATACGAACGATCAAACAGGTTGCCCAGCGCGCCGCCAATAATCAGCGCGTAGGCAATATTATTAAGCTTCTGGCTGGCGGATGCGCGATACATCATCACCAGCAACGCCACCACAATCGCCACGGCAATACCGGCAAAGAACCAGCGTTGCCAGCCACCTTTATCCGCAAGGAAACTGAACGCCGCGCCGTAGTTATGGGCGTAGAAGAAATTAAAGTACGGCATAATCGGCATCGACTGGTGCAGCATCAGATTATCCATAATCCATTGCTTGCTGCCAAAGTCGATGGCGATGACTACCAGCACCAGCCACAGCCAGCGCAATCCGGTCGATAAAAGTGGCTTACGCATCAGGCAAACTTACGCTCTTCACCGTCTCCGGCTACGTTAGTGACACAGCGACCGCAAACCTCTGCGTGCTCCGCATTCTGACCCACGTCAGTAGTGTAATGCCAGCAACGCGGACATTTATCGCCTTCGGCTTTGTACAGCGCGATTTTCAGACCTTTCAGCAGTTCGCTCTGCTGCGCTTCCGCGCTCGCCAGCGCATAATCCGCCACCTGCGCACCGGAGGTCAGCAGTACAAAGCGCAGCTCGTCGCCCAGGCTGGTCAGCTTCTGCGCCAGCGCCGGATCGGCGTACAGCGTGACTGCCGCTTCCAGCGAACCACCGATACGTTTATCGGCACGCGCCTGCTCAATCACGCGGTTAACTTCGCCGCGCACTTTCAGCAGGTCGTCCCAGAAGGCGTCATTCATTGGCTCATTTTCCGCCACGCCAAACAGGCCGTCGAACCACTCTTCAGTAAACACATACGGTGCGCGTTTGCCCGGCAGGTAACCCCAGATCTCATCAGCGGTAAACGACATGATCGGCGCCATCCAGCGCACCAGCGCTTCGGCGATATACCACAGCGCGGTCTGGCAGCTACGACGCGCCAGGCCATCGGCTTTCGCGGTGTACTGACGGTCCTTGATGATATCCAGATAGAAGGAGCCCATCTCAATCGAGCAGAACTGCATCAGACGCTGTACCACTTCATGGAAATCGTAGCTGGCGTAAGAGGCAAGGATGTCATCCTGTGCCGCTTTCGCCCGCCCTACGGCCCAGCGATCCAGCACCACCATCTCTTCCGGTTTCACCATATCGGTTTCCGGATTAAAACCATTGAGGTTAGCCAGCAGGAAACGTGCGGTGTTACGGATACGACGGTAAGAGTCGGCAGAGCGCTTCAGGATTTCGTCCGATACCGCCATTTCACCGGTATAATCGGTTGATGCCACCCACAGGCGCAGAATATCGCCGCCCAGTTTGTTCATCACATCCTGCGGACTGACGGTGTTACCGATAGATTTCGACATCTTACGGCCCTGACCATCAACGGTGAAGCCGTGGGTCAGTACCTGACGATAAGGCGCTTTGCCTTTCATCGCGGTAGAAATCATCAGGGAAGACATAAACCAGCCGCGATGCTGATCCGAACCTTCCAGATACATATCTGCGCTGTTGCCGCCAAATTCCGGACGCACATCCACCACCGAAGAGTGGGTAGAACCGGAGTCAAACCACACATCAAGCGTATCCGGCACTTTCACATAATCGCTGGCTTCATCGCCCATCAGATCTTTCGCGTCGAGATCCCACCAGGCCTGAATACCATCAGCTTCGACACGTTGCGCCACCGCTTCCATCAGTTCCAGCGTACGCGGATGCAGCTGCTCGGTCTCTTTATGGACAAACAGCGCCATCGGCACGCCCCAGGTGCGCTGACGAGAGATACACCAGTCAGGGCGGTTAGCGACCATCGATTCAATACGCGCCTGGCCCCAGTCCGGGATCCACTGCACGCCTTTGATCTCTTTCAGTGACTGCGCACGCAGGCCTTTCTGATCCATGCTGACAAACCACTGCGGCGTGGCACGGAAGATGATTGGCGTTTTATGGCGCCAGCAGTGCGGATAGCTGTGGAACAGCTTCTCGACATGCAGCAATGCGCCATGGTCGCGCAGCAGCTCAACAATCATATCGTTGGCTTTAAATACCTGTACCCCATCCAGCGTTGGATAAGTGCCGGTGATAAAGCAGCCGTCCGGCCCTACCGGGTTGGCGGTTTCCAGACCGTATTTTTGACCGATAACAAAGTCATCCGGACCGTGGCCGGGAGCGGTATGCACCGCGCCGGTACCGGCATCAAGGGTCACATGCTCACCCAGAACCACCGGCACATCAAAGCCGAGGAATGGATGCTGGAAACGCATCAGCTCCAGCGTGGCGCCGGTGGTGCTGCCCAGCACCGTCCAGCTGCTGACGCCAGCACGCTTCATCACGCTTTCCACCAGATCTTTGGCAAGGATCAGCGCTTTACCGTCGATCTGCACCAGCTGGTATTCAAATTCCGGATGCAGTGAAATGGCGCGGTTAGCCGGCATGGTCCACGGGGTGGTGGTCCAGATCACCAGCGCAATCGGGCCGTTAACACCGGTCGCGGCAAATTTGGCGGCAACCGCGGCGCTATCCACCGCATTAAACATCACGTCAATCGAAGGTGAGGTTTTATCGTAGTACTCCACTTCCGCCTCGGCCAGCGCTGAACGACAGTCCAGACACCAGTGCACCGGCTTGGCGCCTTTATGCAGATGGCCATTGCCGATGATTTTACCCAGCGCACGGATAATATTGGCTTCGGTCTGGAAGTTCATCGTCAGATAAGGATGGTCCCAGTCACCCAGTACCCCCAGACGGATAAAGTCTTTCTTCTGGCCTTCAACCTGCTCAGCGGCATATTTACGGCAGGCCGCGCGGAACTCAGCGGCGCTCACTTTCTCGCCAGGCTTACCGATCATCTGCTCAACTTTATGTTCGATTGGCAGGCCATGACAGTCCCAGCCCGGCACATATGGCGAATCATAGCCAGCCATGCCTTTAGACTTCACAATAATGTCTTTCAGAATCTTGTTAACTGAGTGACCAATATGAATACTGCCGTTCGCGTAAGGAGGGCCATCGTGCAGAATAAAGGTTTTTTTCCCTTTTTTGGCTTCGCGGATGATGCCGTACAGATTGTCATCATACCAACGTTGCAGCATTCCCGGTTCGCGTTTGGCCAGATCGCCACGCATCGGGAACCCCGTTTCCGGCAAATTCAGGGTAGATTTATAGTCACTCATCAGATTCTCGGTTCCGTATGTCGGTTCTTAAACCGGTGTTTTATACCGCTGGTAGCTGAAGTTGCAGCGGACGCACGTTCTGTTGCCGCCTTGCTGCAACGCCACTTACTTTGGGTATCGCCCAAAAATATTTCGGGCAGTCACCACATCTTTAGCAATTTGCTCTTTCAGCGCGTCGAGCGATGCGAATCGCTGCTCGTTGCGGATTTTTTCACAGAGCACCACATCTATATGGCGTCCGTACAGGTTCATTGCAACATCCAGCAGATGAACTTCTAACTGCTGACGTAGCCCGGCAACGGTCGGGCGGGTACCTATATTGGCCACGCCGGGCAGCGGCTGCTCAGCAAGACCATAAACTTCTACGGCATACACCCCTTTTACTGGCGAAACTGAACGCCGCAGAGGAATATTCGCCGTGGGGAAACCGATGGTGCGGCCCAGCGCATCGCCATGCACCACGCGGCCAGAAATGCTGAAGGGATGTCCAAGCAACGACTGCGCCAGCGGCAGATTATCCTGCGCCAGCGCCTGACGAACCGCGGTGCTGCTGATGCGTTTGCCGTCGTCGCAGAATGTCTGGGTGCTGATCACATCAAAGCCATATTCAGCGCCCGCTTTCTGTAATAACAGGAAATCCCCCTGGCGACCAGCGCCAAAACGGAAATCATCGCCAACCGCCAGCAGCTGTACGCCAAGCTGCTTCACCAGCAGATCGGCAACAAAGCTTTGCGCGGTGCGCGCGGCAAAACGCCGGTCGAAGCGCACACAAAGTACCGCATCCACACCGGCTTCGGCCAGATAACGCAGTTTTTCGCGCAGACGCGTCAGACGCGCCGGCGCCTTGTCGGCGGCAAAAAGCTCCAGTGGCTGAGGCTCGAATAGCATCACCATCACCGGTACGCCACGCTTACGCCCCTCTGCGCACAGATGCGCCAGCAGGGACTGATGACCGCGATGCACGCCGTCAAAGTTACCTATGGTCAGCACGCAGCCGCGATGCTGCTCTCTGAGATTATGTATGCCGCGGATAAACTTCATGGCTGGCTCAAATTTGTGGAAATCGGCGGATTATACCTTGTACAGCGGTTAAGGTTAACCCGCGATTGATCCCTTTGAGGGATTCTCATGGTGATTTCAGTAAGATGGCCGCCATTCAGGCAGATAACAGACAATTTTATCGGGAAAGACTGTATTCATCCCTGCGATGCTGGTAGAATCCTGCGCCATCACAACGTAATCGAGTGTCGTCATCTTAACGGCGCTTATTTGCACAAATCCATTGACAAACGAAGGCGATAAAGGCATATTCCTCGGCCTTTGAATTGTCCTCAATAGAATATATTTGGGAGTTGGACCTTGGCTAATATCAAATCAGCTAAGAAACGCGCCGTAACGTCAGAGAAGCGTCGTAAGCATAACGCTAGCAACCGTTCAATGATGCGTACTTTTATCAAGAAAGTATACGCGGCCATCGCTACTGGCGATAAAGAAGTTGCACTGAAAGCATTTAACGAAATGCAACCAATTGTGGACCGTCAGGCTAGTAAAGGTCTGATCCACAAGAACAAAGCTGCACGTCATAAGTCAAACCTGACTGCACAGATCAACAAACTGGCTTAATGCTAAGTTGTTAATCGGCTTTGAAAAGACCGGCGCATGCGCCGGTTTTTTTATTGCTGCAATGCGCGTCGATCAGCTCACAAAAACAACTCGCTAAAATCCTTATGGCAGATGCGCTGCACCGCGGGGTGCTGGATCATGCGCTCGGCAAAGATGACGTGATACTCCTCCATCACATTATCAATGCGGCCAATCTCAACAATCTCATCATCGCGATAGATATCCTGGCCATACAGCGACGGCGCGACAAAAATCGCATTGTTAGCTGCGCCAAACGCCTTCATTAATGCCGCATCATCAAACTCGCCGAGAATTTCCACCTTGAGTCCCTGTGAATGAAACCAGTTCAGCAACTTGCGCCCCAGCATCGAACGACGTCCCGGGATCAGTAAACGCCGCTGCTCAAGACAGGCGGGAAAACTTTTGTCGGGCAGTGGACGGGTGCACCAGAAACTGATGCCGCACTCACCAAGCTTGACCGAGAACAACCCTTCCTGCTGGGTGGAGTCAATCGGACAATCAGAGAGGATCATATCCAGTTTATGCTGGCTCAGTTGCTCCAGCAGCATTTCATGGGTCGACTCATAACAACGCAGGTGGATCTTTTTATCATCCAGCACCGCCGTTTCCAGTACCTGGCTCACCAGCCGCTTGGATAAGGCATCCGCTACGCCGACATCAAACAGCAGGTTCGACTCTTTGCGGTAGTTGACGATATCAAGCATCTCCTGACTGAGGGTAAACATGCGATCGGCATAGCGGAACACCAGTTGCCCCAGTTCCGACGGCACCACTCCCCGCCCCTGGCGCTTAAATAATTTACCCTGTAAACGGTCTTCCAGCGCTTTAATCTGGCCGGTGATCGTTTGCGGCGTCAAAAATAGCGCTTCGGCGGCACCCACAATCGAACCTTCTTTGCATACCTGCCAGAAGTAGTAGAGGTGGTTGTAATTAATATGAGACATACGCACCGATGCGCTCCTGTGCAGCAACGCCAATGAACCGAATAGATCCAGCTTAACCCATAAGATGAAATAAAAAACACGACAAACCTGCAGGAACAGGTTTGCCGTGGCGGCTTATTTCAGTTTGATGCGCAGCAGGAGATAACCCACCAGCGCCGAGACGATGGAACCAATCAGGATCCCCAGCTTGGCGAGAGTGATCAGCGCCGGATCGATATCGCCATAGGCCAGAGAAGCGATAAAGATCGACATGGTAAAGCCAATCCCGCACAGCACGCCAACCGCGATAATATTCGACATACTGGTGCCCTGCGGCAGTTTTGCCAGCCCCAGCCTGACAGCCAGCCAGCAAAACAGGGTGATGCCCAGCGGCTTACCGATCAGTAACCCGACCATAATCCCCAGCGGCAGCAGCGAGAACATCTCGCCGGGAGAAATACCCTCCAGCACCACACCGGCATTGGCAAAAGCAAACAGGGGTAAAATCAGCCAGTTAACCCATGAGTGCAGGCCATGTTCCAACTTTTCCGCCGGTGAGTGGCCATCCTTCTTCGCCAGTGGAATAAAGAAGCCGACAATCACCCCAGCCAGCGTGGCGTGGACGCCGGACTTAAGTACCGCCCCCCACAGCACCACTCCCACCAGCAGATAGACCGCCGTGCTGCGCACATTGGCGATATTCAGCAGCGCCAGTATGGCAATCGCGCCGGCGGCCACCCCGAGAGAGACCATCGACAGCTCACTGGTATAGAACAGCGCAATAATAATAATCGCCCCGAGATCGTCGATAATCGCCAGCGCCATCAGGAAAATTTTCAATGCTGGCGGCACCCGGCTTCCCAATAACGCCAGAATGCCTAAGGCAAACGCAATATCGGTAGCGGTCGGGATCGCCCAGCCGCTGCGGGTTACCTCATCACCGCCGTTAAACGCCAGAAACAGCAGGCCGGGCACCACCATACCGCCGACGGCGGCAATCAGCGGAAATATCGCCCGGTCACGGCTGGCTAACGCCCCGACCATCAGCTCGCGTTTCACTTCCAGACCGATCATCAGGAAAAACAGCGCCATCAGCGCATCATTGATCCACAGCAGCAGATTTTTGCTGATATCAAGCTCGCCAAAGCGGAACTCTACGGGTGTCGCCAGCAGCGCCAGATAGCCATGTTGCGTCGCAGCGCTGTTTGCCAGCAGCATTGCCAGCGCGGCGGCCAGAATCAGTACCACACCACTGGTGGCATCATTGTGAAGCAAACGCTTGATCTGAAAAACCATATTATTCAATCCCTGTTTGTTACCTGTTTCAGTACCTGACGGGAAGCATACGCGCGTTAAAGACTCGAAAAAAACAGATTATTTATGGCTTTATACTCGGAATTTCCGAAGTATAAACACGGTATGCCGCGGTTGCCCTTCAATGGTGGCGGAAAAGGACTCACTGGAAAATGTCTTTTCATTTCCTTATGGTGGCACATTCTCTGAGGGGGTGGTGAGATTAATGGCGTCGTCGCCTGTGGCCTGTTATCGCCAAATGCCATTTTTCGGCAGGAGTAAGGGAGATTGCTTATCTGCGGGATGTGATGGCGATCTGCTCGCATACAGCCAATGACTGCGCCTGTTTGGCATAATCATATCGCCGTTAAGGGGCGGCCTGATGCCGCCCCTTAAGGATTAACGGGTCAAATCGTCAAAAAACTTTTTCACACCGTCAAAGAAGCTCTTGGAACGTGGGCTGTTATTTTCGCCGGATGGACCGCCGAAACTCTCTTCCAGCTCGCGTAACAGCGACTTCTGTTTTTCATTCAGACTCACCGGAGTTTCCACCACTACGCGGCACAGCAGGTCACCCTGAGTACCACCGCGTACGGATTTCACCCCTTTACCGCGCATCCGGAACAGCTTGCCGGTCTGTGTTTCCGCCGGAACTTTCAGGTTTACCCGACCATCCAGCGTCGGCACGGCAATTTCGCCCCCCAGTGCGGCCATGGCGAAATTGATCGGCACTTCGCAGTACAGGTTATTATCTTCACGTTCGAAAATCGGGTGTTTCTTCACCTGGACCTGAACGTACAGATCGCCAGCAGGCGCACCGTGCTCACCGGCTTCACCTTCTCCGGTCAGACGAATACGGTCACCGGTATCGACGCCCGCCGGGATTTTCACCGACAGCGTTTTGGATTTCTCCACGCGGCCATGTCCATGGCAGGCATGACAAGGATCTTTAATTACCGAACCACGGCCGTGACAGGTCGGGCACGCCTGCTGCACGGTAAAGAAACCCTGACGCATCTGCACCTGGCCCGCACCATGACAGGTTGAACAGGTCTGCGGTTTGGTACCGGATTTTGCGCCGCTGCCGTGGCAAACATCACACTCTTCCAGGGTCGGAATGCGGATCTCTTTGGTCACGCCGCGTACTGCTTCTTCCAGCGAGAGTTCCATGTTGTAGCGTAAATCAGCGCCGCGGGCAGCACGCTGACGGCGTCCCCCGCCAAAGATATCGCCAAATACGTCGCCAAAGATATCACTGAAGTCAGCACCGCCGCCGCCGCCGAAACCGCCGCCACCGCCACCCATACCACCCTGTTCAAAGGCGGCATGACCGTACTGGTCGTAAGCGGCACGTTTCTGCGCATCGGTCAGAATTTCGTAAGCTTCCTTGACCTCTTTAAATTTACTTTCGGCGTCTTTTTCCTGATTGCGGTCAGGATGGAACTTCATCGCCAGGCGTTTGTAGGCCTTTTTGATTTCACGCTCTTCCGCCGATTTCGGAACGCCTAAAACCTCGTAATAGTCTCTTTTCGCCATTCTTAATTATCCTGCCCTTAACATGCGTGCACGGGCGTGGAGAGATCTCCTACGCCCGTGCTGGTTACCTTTACCCTTTCACGACTGGCATTTCTGCCGCCCGTGGGGTACCTGAAAACACCGTAGGGGGGCAGTATATTAACTGCCCCCTTTCCGTTCAGGGCTTATTTTTTGTCGTCTTTCACTTCTTCGAACTCAGCATCGACAACGTCGTCATCTTTCTTAGCAGATGCGTCGCCTGCGTTAGTCGCACCGCCAGCCTGCTGCTGCTGAGCAAATTCCATCAGCTTGCTGGAAACTTCCATCAGCGCCTGCATTTTCGCTTCGATTTCCGCTTTATCTTCGCCTTTCAGCGCGGTGTTCAGCGCAGTCAGAGCGGCTTCAATCGGTGCTTTGTCGTCTGCTGGCAGTTTATCGCCGGCTTCGTCCAGCTGCTTACGCGTGCTGTGAGACAGATGATCGGCCTGGTTACGTATCTGCACCAGCTCTTCAAATTTACGGTCAGCTTCGGCATTAGCTTCCGCGTCGCGTACCATCTTCGCGATTTCTTCCTCGTTCAGACCAGAAGAAGCCTTGATGGTGATTTTCTGCTCACGACCGCTGTTTTTATCCTTCGCTGACACGTGCAGGATACCATCGGCGTCGATGTCGAAAGTGACTTCGATCTGTGGCATACCGCGCGGCGCAGACTGGATACCATCGAGGTTAAACTGGCCCAGTGATTTGTTATCCGCAGCACGTTTACGTTCACCCTGCACCACGTGAATGGTTACCGCAGACTGGTTGTCTTCAGCAGTAGAGAACACCTGACTGTGTTTCGTCGGGATAGTGGTGTTCTTGCTGATCAGCGCGGTCATGACGCCACCCATGGTTTCGATGCCCAGTGACAGCGGGGTTACGTCCAGCAGCAGCACGTCTTTCACGTCGCCAGCCAGAACGCCGCCCTGTACCGCAGCGCCCACCGCTACCGCTTCATCCGGGTTAACGTCTTTACGCGGCTCTTTACCAAAGAATTCAGCCACTTTCGCCTGAACCATTGGCATACGCGTCTGACCACCAACCAGAATAACGTCGTTGATGTCGGAAACCGACAGACCCGCATCCTGCAGCGCTACTTTCAGTGGGTCGATAGAGCGCGCCACCAGATCTTCTACCAGTGATTCCAGTTTCGCACGCGTCACTTTGATGTTCAGGTGCTTAGGCCCCGTGGCATCAGCAGTGATGTACGGCAGGTTCACGTCGGTCTGCTGGGCAGAAGAGAGCTCAATTTTCGCTTTCTCTGCGGCTTCTTTCAGACGCTGCATTGCCAGTGGATCGTTGTGCAGATCGATACCCTGATCTTTCTTAAACTCCGCCACCAGATAGTTAATCATGCGGCTGTCGAAGTCTTCACCACCGAGGTGCGTATCACCGTTGGTTGCCAGAACTTCGAAGGTTTTTTCGCCATCAACATCATCGATTTCAATGATGGAGATATCGAAAGTACCGCCGCCGAGGTCATAAACCGCGATAGTGCGGTTGCCGACTTCTTTATCCAGACCGTAAGCCAGTGCGGCTGCGGTTGGTTCGTTAATAATACGTTTTACGTCCAGACCAGCGATACGGCCGGCGTCTTTGGTTGCCTGACGCTGCGCATCGTTAAAGTATGCTGGTACAGTGATAACCGCTTCAGTTACTGGTTCGCCCAGATAATCTTCCGCCGTTTTCTTCATTTTTTTCAGCACTTCAGCAGAGATCTGCGGTGGTGCCAGTTTCTGGCCTTTCACGTCGATCCATGCATCGCCGTTATCGGCTGCGATGATTTTGTAAGGCATGATTTTCAGATCACGCTGTGCTTCTTCATCCTGGAAGCGACGGCCAATCAGGCGCTTAATCGCAAACAGGGTATTCTGCGGGTTAGTCACAGCCTGACGTTTAGCCGGCTGACCTACCAGAATCTCACCATCCTGCGTGTAGGCAATGATTGAAGGAGTGGTGCGATCGCCTTCCGCATTTTCCAGCACGCGCGCTTTGCCGCCATCCATGATTGCAACACAAGAGTTGGTTGTACCCAGGTCAATACCAATAATCTTACCCATCTAAACGTCTCCCACTTAAATTCGTCAATTCGTAATCAATCTGATTGTGAACCAGTTATGCGGGCGAATTGCGCTATTTCAACCGCCCGGGCCCGCTTTTTTTCGGTCCAACAACATTGGATGAGAAGTAAGTGGGGCCGCATCTGACAGCATCAAGGGTTAAAACTAAAAAAATTTTCATTTTGATTAAAAAAATCAGGCCCGCAAATGCGGGCCTGTCAGTCAGTACGGCGCCGGATTAACCGGCGCTAACTTCACGCATCGCTCCCTGCTGACGGCGTTCTGCGGCCAGCCACAGGCCTAACACTAACCCCATCAGCGCCAGCGCCAGCACATACCAGGCCGGCGCCATCGGCGTGTACTTCATCATCAGTGTGACGGAAATAGGCGTCAGACCGCCAAAGATGGCGTAAGCGACGTTATAGGAAAAAGAGATGCCGCTGAAACGCACTTCCGCCGGGAAAGCATGCACCATCACAAACGGCACCACACCGACCACGCCAACGCTCAGACCGGCAATCGCATATGCCAGGAACAGATACTCAGGCGCAATGGCGGTAATATGGAAAAAGCCCCAGCTACAGATCGCCAGTAACAGACTCCCCAGCGCAAGGATTTTCGCGGCCCCGAAGCGATCGACCAGCAGGCCGGCAAGCACACAGCCAATCATCAGCATCACCGTCGCCAGACTATTCGCCTGCAGGGTGATGGCGGCAGCAATACCGTGCTGTTTTTGCAGCAGCGTCGGCGCCATCAGAATCACCACCACAATGCAGGCAGATAACAGCCAGGTAAGCAGCATTGCTACCACCACCCCGCGTTTATGTTCCGCCAGCACGGTTTTTAGCGGCAGCGTTTCCGACAACGCTTTGCGCTGCTGCATGGCGCGAAATACCGGGGTTTCCTGCAGCCAGCGGCGCAGATACATCGCCACCAGACCAAAAATACCGCCCAGAAAGAAAGGAATACGCCAGCCGGTGGCGACAATCGCCTCAGGCGTCATGGTGGTGTTGATAAGCGTAGCGACCAGCGACCCCAGCAGAATGCCAAAGGTGAGCCCGGCGGTCAGGGTGCCGCAGGCGAAACCAATGCGTTTTTCCGGCACATGCTCGGCGACAAATACCCATGCCCCCGGCACTTCACCACCAATCGCTGCGCCCTGCAGCATCCGCATCAGCAGTAACAGTAATGGGGCGGCAATACCGATAGTCTGATAGGTAGGCAGCATCCCCATCGCCAGCGTTGGCAGCGCCATCAGCAGAATGCTCAGACTGAACATTTTCTTGCGCCCAACCCGGTCGCCGAAGTGCGCCATAATAATGCCGCCCAGCGGGCGCGCCAGATAGCCAGCAGCAAAGATGCCGAAGGTTTGCACCTGGCGCAGCCACTCCGGGATATCGGGCGGGAAGAACAGCTGGCCAATCACCGCGGCGAAGAAGACAAAGATAATAAAGTCGTAGAACTCCAGCGCACCACCCAGTGCCGCCAGAGAAAGGGTTTTGTAATCCTGCCGGTTTAAGCGGCGCGCAATTGTCTGTTCCATAATTTTTCGGGCATTTCCAGAGGCAGAAGAAAAAAAGTATAGCCGTAGCTGTAAAGCTGTGATGACTATACCGTCAATTTCTCGCTACACCCAGTGGCGCTGGATCTTATGCCTGAAAAATTTGTTTTTCAGATGTTTGTGTCACGTCTGGCGCTTTTAGGACGAAAAGCTGCTACCACCTGCGGATGCGTCTCCACATAGGGGCCGTCAAGCAGCTGAATGCAGTAAGGGACACTGGCAAAAATGCCATGCACCTGCGTTTTGCCCTGCTCATCCTTTAACCCTTCCAGCGTCTCCTGGATCGATTTTGGCTGGCCAGGCAGATTAATGATCAGTGATTGTTTACGGATCACGGCAACCTGACGTGACAGAATGGCGGTGGGAACAAAGTTCAGGCTAATTTGACGCATCTGTTCGCCAAAGCCTGGCATCTCGCGATCGGCAACCGCCAGGGTGGCATCCGGCGTCACATCGCGCCGCGCCGGGCCGGTGCCGCCGGTGGTCAGCACCAGATGACAGAACATTTCATCCACCAGCTCGCAAATTGCCTGTTCGATCATCGGCTGCTCATCGGGCACCAGACGTTTTTCCAGCTCAAATGGCGTACTGAGCGCCTGGCCGAGCCACTGCTCCAGCGCCGGCAGGCCCAAATCCTGATAAATACCGTTAGAGGCGCGGTCCGAAACCGAGATCAATCCTATGCGTAATGTATTCATTGTCTGTTCGCTGCGTAGTCACGGCCGGTAAAGCAGAAGCGGCGCGGTTTAATAGAGGGTTACTGGCAAGGATAATACATAGAGGCGGGGAAGAGAAAGTAGCCGGTTGCCCGGCCACTGAAAACTGATTACAGCAGGTCGGCAATCATCTTCTCAAGTTTGCCCTGGTCGATGGCAAAATTACGGATGCCCTGCGCCAGTTTGTCTACTGCCATTGGGTCCTGGTTGTGCTGCCACAGGAACTCAGATTCGGTCATTTTCGCCGGACGCGCTTTCACTTCACCCGTGAAGCTCAGCTTACGCTCAACGCTACCTTCGCTTTCCGCCAGCTCTTTCAGCAGGTTAGGAGAGATGGTCAGACGGTCACAACCGGCCAGCGCCAGAATCTCGCCAACGTTACGGAAGCTTGCGCCCATGACTACGGTTTCATAACCGTGCTGCTTGTAGTACTCATAGATTTCAGTCACCGAAACCACGCCTGGATCTTCGTGCGGCGCGTACTCTTTTTTGTCGGTATTCGCTTTGTACCAGTCGAGGATACGACCAACAAAAGGTGAAATCAGGAAGGCGCCGGCTTCGGCACAAGCACGCGCCTGAGCGAAGGAGAACAGCAGGGTCAGGTTACAGTTGATACCTTCTTTTTCCAGCTGCTCAGCGGCACGGATACCCTGCCAGGTGGAGGCCAGTTTGATCAGAATACGCTCGTTGCTGATACCCGCATCGTTGTACAGTTTGATCAGGCTACGAGCCTTGGCGATGCTGCCGGCGGTGTCGTAAGAGAGGCGCGCATCAACTTCAGTCGAGATACGGCCGGGGATCAGTTTCAGAATTTCCAGACCGATATTGACGGCCAGTTTATCGGAAGTGTACTGAATCTGTTCGGCTTTATCACTGCTCTGATCGCGCGCCCAGGCGATCGCTTCATCGATCAGCTTACGGTATTCAGGGATTTGCGCGGCGTTAAGAATCAGAGAAGGGTTGGTGGTGGCATCCTGCGGCTGATATAGCTTCATCGCTGCGATATCGCCGGTGTCAGCAACCACAGTAGTTAGCTGACGTAAGGAAGTAAGTTTGTCCGTCATAGTTGTCATTCTCATTAAGTTAGACTGTCGAGGGGTAAAAAGTCTGTGGTCGATAATATCACGCGCAACTGACCACGCAAGGTAAGGTTGCCGCTAAAAAGATAGCCAGGACGAATAGCAACGATTTGCCTAATCCGATGGCTTTTTTGCTATGGTTAGTCCCTGTTATATTTCGCATAAACCCTGTGGGTTAAATGAAGGGAAAGAACAATGTTGATGGTTATCTCTCCGGCCAAGACGCTGGATTTTGACAGCCCACTGGCGACGAAAAAATTTACCCAACCCGCGTTGCTGGAGAAGTCACAACAGCTGATCGCCGTGGCGCGCGATCTGTCACCGGCGCAAATTGGCTCACTGATGCATATCAGCGATAAGCTGGCGGAACTCAACGCGCAGCGCTTTAACGACTGGCAGCCGCCCTTCTCACCCGACAATGCGCGTCAGGCGATTCTGGCGTTTAAAGGTGATGTTTATACCGGCCTGCAGGCGGAAGATTTCAGCGCGCAAGATTTCGACTTTGCCCAGCAGCATCTGCGCATGCTTTCCGGCCTGTATGGCCTGCTGCGCCCGCTCGATTTAATGCAGGCCTATCGTCTGGAGATGGGGATCAGGCTGGCAAACCCGGCGGGAAAAGATCTCTATACCTTCTGGGGCGACACGCTGACCGAAGCGCTGAATGCGGCGCTGGCGGAGCAGGGAGACGATGTGCTGATTAATCTGGCATCCGATGAATATTTTAAAGCGATCCGGCCAAAGCGGCTTAACGCCCGGGTAATCAAGCCGGTGTTTCTCGATGAGAAAAACGGCAAGTTTAAAGTGATCAGTTTTTATGCCAAGAAAGCGCGCGGGCTGATGAGCCGCTATATCATTCAACACCGTCTGACGAAACCGGCGCAGTTGAAGAAATTCGATCTGGAAGGTTACTGTTTTAACGCGGAATCCAGCAGTGAGAATGAGCTGGTGTTTAAGCGAGATGAGCAAAAATAATTAACACGCTCTCTCTGAAACGCGACAGGGGCGACATCTATGCCGCCCCTGCCACTGCCATCACTTACTTGAGCAAAAATGCCCGCAGCTCAGCAAAGCTGGCATGCATAGGATGCGAAAGCAGTTCCAGATCGGCACGCTCGGCCAGCTCGGCTGGCAACGGCAGCTGTTTGTCGAGAATCTCTTCCACACTCTCTTTAAACTTCGCCGGATGCGCGGTGCCGAGGAACAGGCCAAATTCACCCGGCTGCAGCTGGTCACGCAGCAAACGGTAAGCAATCGCCGCATGAGGCTCAGAAACGTAGCCGATGCCGTCCAGCTCGCGCATGGTGGCTTTGGTGGTCTCATCGCTCACCGCGCCAGTCGCCAGATCGGATAAACGCCAGGTCTTACGACGGAACAGCTCTTCCACACGCGGCCAGTTGTTTGGCTGGCTGACATCCATTGCATTCGACAGAGTCGCAACGGTGGTATTCGGCTGCCACTGGCCGCTGGTCAGGAAACGCGGCACCGTATCGTTGGCATTGGTGGCGGCAATAAAGCGTTTCACCGGCAGCCCGAGGGACTTCGCCAGCAAACCCGCGGTCAGATCGCCAAAGTTACCGCTGGGTACCGAAATCACCAGCTGGTTGCGCTGCTCTTGCGGCAACTGCGCCACCGCTTCAAAGTAGTAGCAAATCTGCGCCAGCAGACGGCTGATATTGATGGAGTTCGCTGAATTCAGGCCAATCGCCTTTTTCAGCTCTTCATCATCAAATGCCTGCTTCACCAGCGCCTGACAGGCGTCAAAATCACCGTCGATGGCAATGGTTTCAATGTTGCCGCCGAGAGTACAGAACAGTTTCTCCTGCAGCGGGCTGATTTTGCCCTGTGGATAGAGGATCACTACCCGCACATTTTCCATGCCGTAGAACGCATGGGCAACCGCCGCGCCGGTATCGCCGGAGGTGGCGGTCAGAATGGTGATCTGCTCATCAGCCCCGCTGATATACGCAAGCATCTGCGCCATAAAACGGCCGCCGAAGTCTTTAAATGCCAGGGTCGGGCCATGGAACAACTCCAGCGCGGAGATATCTTCCGACACTTTGACCACCGGCGCCGGGAAAGCGAACGCCTGTTTCACGCGCTGCTGCAACTGATGCGCCGCAATTTCATCGCCGATAAAGGCGGAGAGGATTTTGCTGCTGCGGGTCACGAAATCCAGCTTCAGCATCTCATCGATTTCAGTCAGTTCGAACTCAGGCAGCTCCAGTGGGAAAAACAGCCCTTGCTGTTTGCCCAAACCCTGCTTTACCGCCTGGGCAAAGCTGACCTGCTCGTTGTGATCCTTAAGGTTATACAGTTTCATGCGTTATCCCAGTTTACGTGCGCCTGCCGTGTCTAAACGGCAAATATGTACAAAGCCTTCATCATTCTGCAGGTAGTGCTGGCTCAGCCAGTCGGCCATACGCTGCGCGGTATCCGTATTGTCGCAGACGGCAAACAGCGTCGGACCGGAACCGGAAATACCACAGGCCAGCGCGCCAATACTCTGCGCCGCCTGCCGTGCGGCGGCAAAACCTGGCAGCAGTTTAGTGCGATACGGTTCGGCGATCACATCTTTCATCAGTTTCGCCGCCAGCGCCGGCTGCTGAGTGTGGCAGGCATGAATAAATCCCGCCAGATAGCGACCATGTTTGATGCAATCTTCTTTGCGGTATTGCGCCGGTAAAATCGCCCGCGCTTCGGCGGTGGAAACCTTAATGCCCGGATATGCCATTACCCACAGCCAGTCATCAAAGCCTGGCACTTCCTGGCTGATAATGCCGTTCTCTTCCAGCATCAGTTGCAGACCGCCGAGGAAACATGGCGCGACATTATCGTAGTGCACACTGCCGGAAATACGCCCTTCCAGCTCGCCCATCAGCGCCAGTAACTCGGTATCACTCAGCGGCTTACCGCAGAATTCATTCATCGCCATCAGGCCAGCCACTACCGAACAGGCGGAAGAGCCAAGCCCGGAGCCGATTGGCATATTTTTTTCCAGCTTCATCGCTACCGGCACTTGTTTACCGATGGCTTCACAGAAGCGCGCCCAGCACTGATAAACGATATTCTCTTGCGGATCGGTCGGCAGTTTACTGACGAAACGCCCTTCGTTAACCAGACTAAAGCTGTCGGCGGCTTCCACGCTTACGCAGTCGCCCAGCAGCGAACCATCAACTGGCGATACCGCCGCGCCAAGAACATCAAAGCCGACGCTGACATTGCCAATCGAGGCCGGTGCATAAATTTTTACCATCATTAAACTCCCAACTTCCACGACAGCGTGCGTAACAGATCGGCAAATACCCCGGCGGCGGTAACATCATTACCGGCGCCGTAACCGCGCAGTACCAGCGGAATCGGCTGATAATAGCGACTGTAGAACGCCAGCGCATTCTCACCATTTTTTACTTTATACAGCGGATCATTACCGTCGACGGCGTCAATTTTCACCTTACATACCCCGCCCTCTTCAATCACACCGACAAAACGCAACACTTTACCCTCTTCACGGGCGGCGGCCACGCGGTTGGCAAAAGCATCATCCAGCTCCGGCAGGCGCTGCATAAAGGTTTCGACATCGGCGATCTGCGTCAGGCTGGCCGGCAATACCGCTTCAATCTCGATATCACTCAGTTCCAGCTGATGGCCGGCTTCGCGGGCAAGGATTAGCAGCTTACGCGCCACATCCATACCGGAGAGGTCGTCGCGCGGATCCGGCTCGGTAAAGCCCATATCGCGCGCCATTTTGGTGGCTGCAGAGAGTGATACGCCCTCATCCAGTTTACCAAAGATAAATGACAGCGAGCCAGACAGGATACCGGAGAAACGAATCAGCTCATCACCGGCATTTAACAGGTTTTGCAGGTTTTCGATAACCGGCAAACCGGCGCCGACATTGGTGTCATACAGGAACTTACGCCGCGATTTCGCCGCCGCGGTGCGCATCTGCTGGTAGTAGTTCCAGGAGGAGGTGTTGGCCTTTTTATTTGGCGTCACCACATGGAAGCCATCGGCAAGGAAATCGGCATACTGATCGGCCAGCGCCTGGCTGGAAGTACAGTCGACAATCACCGGGTTCAGCAGATGGTACTCTTTCGCCAGACGTGACAAGCGCTCAAGGCTGAACGGCTCTTTCGCCGCCTGTAGCGCCTCTTGCCAGTTGTCTAATGACACGCCGTGCACATTCGTCAGTAACGCTTTGGAGTTGGCGATACCGCAGACGCGCAGATCGATATGTTTGTTTTTCAGCCATGGCTGCTGACGATGCAACTGCTCGATCAACGCGCCGCCAACGCCGCCGACGCCGACCACAAACACTTCAATCACCTGATCGGTGGCGAACAACATCTGATGCACCACCCGCACCCCGGTAGTGGTGTCGGCATTACTGACCACCACCGAGATTGAGCGCTCTGAGGAACCCTGCGCAATCGCCACGATATTGATATTGGCGCGCGCCAGCGCCGAGAAAAATTTGGCGGAGATGCCGCGCTGAGTGCGCATACCGTCGCCGACCACCGAGATCACCGCCAGCTGCTCCATCACATCCAGCGGTTCCAGCAGGCCATCTTTTAATTCCAGATAGAATTCATCTTCCAGCACGCGGCGCGCACGCCCCAGGTCACCCTGCGATACGCAGAAGCTGATGCTATATTCGGAAGAGGATTGGGTAATCAGCACCACCGAAATACCGGCGCGTGACATCGCGGCAAATACCCGCGCGGCCATGCCCACCATCCCTTTCATTCCCGGACCAGAGACGTTGAACATCGCCATATTATTCAGGTTGGTAATGCCCTTAACCGGGTTTTCATCATCCACGCCATCGCCACCGATCAGCGTGCCGGGGGCTTGCGGATTGGCGGTGTTTTTAATCAGGCATGGGATTTGGAACTGGGCGATAGGCGTGATAGTACGTGGATGCAGAACTTTGGCGCCGAAGTAGGACAGCTCCATCGCTTCCTGATACGACATCGACTTTAGCAGCCGCGCATCCGGCACCTGGCGCGGGTCACAGGTATAGACGCCATCAACGTCAGTCCAGATCTCGCAACAATCGGCGCGTAAACAGGCCGCCAGTACCGCTGCCGAGTAGTCGGAACCGTTGCGCCCCAGCACCACCAGTTCACCGCGTTCGTTACCGGCGGTAAAGCCCGCCATCAGCACCATATTGCTCGCCGGGATCTGGCTGGCGGCAATACGACGGGTTGACTCGGCGATATCCACGGTTGATTCCAGATAATGGCCGACGGCCAGCAACATCTCTACCGGGTCAATCACGCTCACGCCATAACCACGGGCCTGTAACAGCGCTTCCATAATGGCGATCGAGAGTTTTTCACCGCGGCAGATAATCGCCGCGTTCACGCTGTCCGGGCACTGCCCGAGCAGACTGATACCGTGCAGGATCTGCTTTAACTGGGCGAACTCCAGATCCACCTGGGTTTTCAGGCGATCATAAGCGAAGCCTGGCTGAGCCTCAGCCAGCCCCTGTAGCAGTTCAGCGAAAATGCGTTCAGCGTCGCTGATATTCGGCAATGCGTCCTGACCGCTGATGGTTTTCTCAATCATCGCCACCAGGTGGTTGGTAATTTTAGCCGGGGCGGAGAGCACCGTCGCGACCTGTCCCTGCTGCGCATTGCTTTCCAGAATGTCGGCAACACGCATAAATCTGTCTGCATTTGCCACTGAGGTCCCGCCGAATTTCAGCACTCGCATGTTTAAAGCTCTCCTGAATTTATGCCGAAAAAAAAAGCCCGCACTGTTTAGGTGCGGGCTTCTTTTTTTGTTATTTCCTGTATGCGTCAGCCCGCACCGTTACCTGTGGTAATGGTGGTGGTAATAATAATTGTGGTGTTCAGGCTGATGTTGCGCATTTAGATTTTTCGTCTGTCTGTCTTTTGATATCTGTCTGTCTTCCAGAATTAAAGCAAAGTGATGGCTAAGTCAATTTTTTTATCTGCAATAAATCACCGCCAAATCCACTACTTCCATCGCAAATTGCCGCTTGTTTGTGTGGATATTTCACCTCTGGCAATTTTGCTGGTGACTCCCACTGCCAGATGACGATCAGACCGAATTTTTATCTATAAGTTTTTTTTCTACATCATGGAGCAGACGATGCAACATCGCACTGTCGCGCTGCTCCAGCAGGCCAATACGCTGCTGCAACCAGTCGACCAGTTTCTCATCATTATTCACTGCCAGCGTCACCAGTAACTGGTCGATACGCTGACGTAACGCGCTTAGCTGCTGTTGATCGGCCGCCGCCGCCGGGACCACCGCCAGCTGACGCAGCGCGGATAATTGATAGCAGTACACCATTACCGCCTGCCCCAGATTAAGCGAGGGATACTCATTAGCCATCGGAATGCCGGTCAGCAAATCAACCTGCGCCAGTTCATCGTTAGTCAGCCCGCTATCTTCGCGGCCAAATACCAGCGCCATACGGTTTACCCACTGCATCTTCTCTTGCAGGATCGCCTGCACCTGCTGCGGCGTAGCGTAATAGCGGAATTTGGCGCGGCTGCGCGCAGTGGTGGCTACCGAAAAATCGATATCCGCCAACGCTTCGGCCAGCGAGTTAAAATGCGTAGCGTTATCAAGAATTTCGCCGGCACCGTGTGCCACCCAGCGGGCTGCGGGCTGCAGATAAGCCTGACTTTGCACAATACGCAATTCAGTAAAACCCATGGTTTTCATTGCCCGTGCAGCAGCACCGACATTTTCCGCACGGGCAGGAGCGACCAGAATCAGAGGAAACAGCATGACAGCCTTAAATGTTACATTTGCACATGCGGATACTCTGACATGACAGCATGTTAAATAACAGTTTGGCGTATTTAACAATTAGATAACAAGGTTAATTTCCCGCGTTAAATTACCTCAGATTCGCCTTAGCCATCCCCTTGCGCCACCAACCGGCAATTAATCGCGGTAATTAACAAATAAACAATAATAATCATATAGTTAAAAACAACATACCGACAAAATCACGCTGACGGTTAATTTCCCGCTGAATCGAGGCTATTTGGGGGAGAATTGTGAGCTAAGCTGGCATTCTACGAAGAGTTTTTCACAAAAGTGTTAACGTGCTACAATTGATTTTGATATAAGTCAACGAAGCGTTGTTTTAATGCGTATCGCTTGTAGTCAGCACTGTTATGTTGCTGTTAATGCAGTTAGGATATACGGCGTTAGGACAGTGCCGGGGCATGCAGGATTCATCCTTATGGCTGAGCTGACAATGTTGTTGACGTTGATGGATAGTGCATCAAGAACATAATTCTGTACTTCGGTTAAATCCTCACCTGAGAGGGTTACTTCACAGCCAGGTGATTTAACGGTTGTACGTCCTGTTTTCGATTTTGTTGGCAATTTTAGGTAGCGAACACATGCAGACCCCGCACATACTTATCGTTGAAGACGAATTAGTGACCCGCAATACCCTCAAAAGTATTTTTGAGGCCGAAGGCTACATGGTGTATGAAGCGACGGACGGTGCAGAAATGCATCAGATCCTGACCGAAAATGACGTAAACCTGGTGATTATGGATATTAATCTGCCTGGTAAAAATGGCTTATTGCTGGCGCGTGAACTGCGTGAGCAGGCTAACGTTGCGCTGATGTTTCTGACCGGCCGCGATAACGAAGTCGACAAGATCCTGGGGTTAGAAATCGGTGCTGATGACTACATCACCAAACCGTTTAACCCACGTGAACTGACGATTCGTGCGCGCAATCTGCTGTCACGCACCATGAACCTGGCGATCAGTAGCGACGAACGCAAACTGGTTGAAAGCTATAAGTTCAACGGCTGGGAACTGGATATCAACAGTCGTTCCCTGATCAGCCCGCACGGCGAACAGTACAAACTGCCACGCAGTGAGTTCCGTGCGATGCTGCACTTCTGCGAAAACCCGGGCAAAATTCAGACCCGTGGCGATCTGCTGAAAAAAATGACCGGTCGCGAACTGAAACCACACGATCGCACGGTTGACGTGACGATTCGTCGCATCCGTAAACATTTCGAGTCAATACCGGATACGCCGGAAATCATCGCCACCATTCACGGCGAAGGTTATCGTTTCTGTGGCGATCTGCACGATTGATTAACCGGCGGCATCCAGCCGCCTGCGTTGTTTCAGATCCGACACTGAACGGGGCGGCATTAATGCCGCCCTTTTCAATGGGTTGCACAGGCCCGTTTACTCCTTCCACGGCATAATTGGCACCGCACTCAACGCGTTCTTTGGTGAACCCTCCACCACTTTGTCGGAATAAGCGAGATAGATCAGCGCATGGCGTTTTTGATCAAAAAAGCGCACTACCTGCAATTTTTTGAATATCAGTGAGGTCCGCTGACGGAACACCACATCACCTTCCGCTTTACCCTGGGCAATCTTATCGGTTAGCGTGACCGGCCCCACCTGCTGACAGGAAATCGCGGCATCCGAAGTATCTTCTGCCAACCCCAGGCCACCCTTAATACCACCGGTTTTTGCCCGGCTGATATAACAAGTTACATTTTTTACGTCGGGATCATCAAAGGCTTCGACGATGATTTTATGATCGGGTCCAAACACCTTAAACACCGTATCTACTGAGCCGACGACCTCTGCCTGAGCAGCGAACGCAGAAAAAATAACTGCCGTTACTAATAACCGAGCTTTTATTATCATTACGTTACCATTGCATAAGAAATAGATGAAACTGTAAGCTAAACACCGAAACGGGGTTCACACCTTCCTGCATTTATTAACTGACACCAATTTGCATTGATATAGCACATTCGGACTAATAAAACCGCCGCAGGTTTCCAGGCATTTAGTGCTATTATTCGTCGACTTTGCTTTTCCCTGCGCCAACACTGTGTACGAAAGAGGACGATTTATGGACCAAGCCGGTATCATTCGCGATTTGCTTGTCTGGCTGGAGAGCCATCTGGATCAACCATTGTCGCTCGACAATGTGGCAGCAAAAGCAGGTTATTCCAAATGGCATCTGCAACGAATGTTCAAGGAAGTCACCAGCCATGCGATCGGCGCCTACATCCGGGCACGCCGTCTGTCGAAGGCTGCGGTTGCGTTACGTCTGACCAGCCGTCCGATTCTGGATATTGCGTTGCAGTATCGTTTTGACTCGCAACAAACCTTTACCCGCGCCTTTAAAAAGCAGTTTGCGCAGACGCCAGCTTACTACCGCCGTTCTTCAGACTGGAACTCTTTTGGTATCCGGCCGCCGATCCGCCTTGGCGAATTCCAGCTACCGGAACCGACTTATGTCACGCTGCCGGAGACGGTGCTGGTCGGCCAGACCCAGAGCTATACCTGTACGCTGGAACAGATTTCACGCTACCGCGATGAGATGCGCATCCACTTCTGGCGTCAGTTCCTGACAGAAACCGATACCGTGCCGCCAATGCTGTATGGTCTGCATGAGTCGCGGCCAAGTCAGGAGAAAGACGATGAGCAGGAGATCCTCTACACCACGGCAGTGCTGTCGGACCAGCTGACGCAGGCGATGCAATCCACCCAGACGGTGTTACTGGAAGCCGGGGAATACGTGCAGTTTAGCTACCAGGGACCGACCGGCGATCTGCAAGAATTTATCCTGCTGATTTATGGCACCTGTATGCCTACGCTGGGACTGACACGCCGTCAGGGCCAGGATATTGAACGTTTCCATACCCATGGCGGCAAGAAACGTCAGGATCCGCCAACCGAGATTCGCTGCGATTATTTGATTCCGATTCGGCCTCAGGCTTAATCACGAACCACCCCAGGGCGGCATTAATGCCGCCCTGGCGGCCATGCTAGCGCTGTAACTCATCCAGCGACGGCTCATCCAGATGCGAAACATCCCCTGCGGTCTCAACAATCCAGCCGGAAGCCAGCCAGGCGCTCTGCTGATAATCCACCCGTGAAATCGAGCAGTTGCGCAACCGCAGACGACGCTCGGCACTCGGCGACAGACCAAGGATAGTACTCACCAGCACCCCCAGCGCCATACCGTGACTGACCAGCAACGGACGACAACCGGCCGGCAGGTCAAGACAGGCGTTCAGCGCCGCGTGCATCCGCGCCGCCATCTCCGCCATCGACTCTCCCTGAGGAATGCGGCCACCCTCAGTGCCGTCGACCAGTGTCTTACGCCAGCTCTCTTCTTCTGCGGTCAGCGTATCGATAGGGCGCTGCTCCAGCACCCCCATATTTAATTCACGCAAACGCGCATCAAGTGTTACGCTGCAACCACAGGCATCAGCAATGATTTCAGCGGTATGACGCGTGCGTCCGAGGTCACTGGCAATAACATGGGTAATACCTAAAGACTTCACGCGCTCAGCGACCTGAGACGCCTGCTGTTCGCCTTTCGCGGTGAGGGCGCTGTCTGATTGTCCCTGAATACGTCGGGCGGCATTCCAGAGCGTTTCTCCGTGGCGAACAAGATAGACCTGTAACATGTAATTTTTCCGTTATACTGCGACAAATTTGCGTAGAGGGTTCAAACAATTATGTACCATGTTGTCGCTGCTACCATCAATCCGGCAAAAATTAGCGCGATTTCTCAGGCATTCAGCGATGTTTTCGGCGAAGGATCCTGCCATATCGAAGGTGTTGAGGTCGACAGTGGCGTTGCTGCGCAGCCGGTTACAAATACAGAAACGAGAACTGGCGCACGTCAGCGCGTGATGAATGCGCGTCAGGTGCGACCAGAAGCTCACTTCTGGGTAGCAATCGAAGCCGGAATCGAAGACACCAGCGCCTTTGCGTGGATGGTGATTGAAGACCATAAACAGCGCGGTGAATCACGTTCCGCCAGCTTTACCCTGCCGCCGATTGTGATGAAGGGTATTCATCAGGGTCGCGAACTGGGTGATGAAATGGCGCGCCTGACCGGCAACCAGAACATTAAACAGCAGGGAGGAGCCATTGGCGCCTTTACCCATGGTTTACTGACTCGCACCAGCGTCTATCATCAGGCATTGATTCTGGCGCTCTGCCCGTTTCATAACGATATCTACCAGCTGAAGAGCGAAGGCTCAGATCTTATCTGAGCCATTCAGTAGTTGCGTCTCCAGCCAGTTTTTCAGCGCTGGCGGCGCGGCTTTCAGGCTGTTTGAGCCACGGGTAATGGTCGCAATACCGGCACCCAGCTCATTTTTTAACTCACGCTGGCTCATCTCTCCGCGCATTAACTCTTCAATAATCCGCAGCCGGGTACCGTAGGACTCGCGTTCATCGGGCGTCATCATCAACTGTAACAACGGCAAATGCAGATTATCGGCAAACGCCCGTTGCATCAGCGCAACGAAACGCAGCCACTCGGCATTATGCGGCTCTTCAGTAACAGGTATTACAGATTGAGTCATAAACGTTCTTCCGTACTCATTAACGAGTACAGAAGAATAGCACACTCAATAACGCCGCTGCCACTCACCATCGGCAATGATCTTGTCTGGCTTATTCATCAGGTGGCGATAATAAGCATCATACGCCAGCACGTTTTTCACATATCCGCGCGTTTCCGAGAACGGAATGGTTTCAATAAACGCCACTGAATCAAGGCGTCCGCCACTGTTACCCAGCCAGGTTTTAACCCGCGACGGCCCGGCGTTATACGCCGCCGAAGCGAAAATACGGTTTTGACTAAATTGCTGATAAACATACTCCAGATACTGAGTGCCAATCTGGATATTGGTCTGCGGATCAAGCAACTGACTGCTATTTATATAGCCTGGGATACTGTACATCTGCACCGTATGCTGCGCGGTGGCCGGCATAATCTGCATCAGGCCGGATGCCCCCACCGGTGAACGCGCCTTCGGATTCCACGCGCTCTCCTGCCGGGCAATGGCCATGGCGTAGCTCTGCGGAATGCTCTTATCGCTGGTAAAGCGTTTAAACTGATCATCCCACGCCAGCGGGAAACGCTCCTGCAGGTGATTCCACAGTTTTCCGCTAATCGTCGCCTGTACGCTCAGATCCCACCAGTCCTGTTCAAAAGCATAACGCGCCAGCATCTGCTGTTCTTGCGGGTTTTTACTGGCAACCAGATACGCCCATTCGGTACGCGCCAGGTTATCCATATTCCAGTACATCAGCTCCCGCACCCGACTAATCGCCGCGCTCTGCACCAGCGTGCTGTCAACGCGCGGCGCCTTATCGACGCGCATCGGATAAGCGACGCCCAGCCGCTGAGCCGCCACCATCGGATAGAAGCCACGTCCCTGCATCAGTTTCTGCAGAATGCCGTCAGCCTCTTCTTTACGTCCCTGCTCAATCAGTAAGTCCGCCTGCCAGTATTGCCATTCGTCTTTCTCTTTCGCTTCCAGCGGCAAGCGCGCCAGCCAGGTATTAAAACCATGACGGTCGTTATTCCCCAGCGCCATGCGCAACCGCCGCTCGATCAACGAGGTGGATTCACTACGCATCACGATATTATCGCGCCAGCGAGCCTGTTCCGGGGTGACATCGTTGCCCATCAGGCGCCAGGCGACCGCTTCATTCAGCTCCTGCTCTTCCTGCTCATCCAGCTTCTGCAAACGCACCAGCGACGGAACCATGGCGCGCGCATTCTCTACGTCCTGTCGCGCCACGCTGGCAAAAGCAATCGCGGTAGCCTGGCGGGTAAAATCGGTCGGACCAACCGAACGGGCAAAGGATTCCACGCCAGCCGGATTGTTTTGCAAATCCATTACCGCATTGGCAATGGTCTGATAGTCAGCTGGCAGCTGCTTCGCCAGGGAATTCACCAGGCTACTGTTGCCGGCTTTCATCGCGAGGCGAATACGTTCCAGCGTGGTAATCGGGCTGCGTTCGCCGGCATCCTGCCAGACGCTAAACAATTTATCGCAGGTCGCTGGCAGCGTGGTGGCGGTCAGCCAGATCTCTTTGGCGCCGCTATAAGCCAGTTGCTGCTCGCCGCCAGCCCATTTAGCGTAATACCAGTTACAGCGCGCCGCTACCGGCTTCGGCGTCTCCGGGCTGAAAGTCAGCAGACCGCGCCAGTCCTGGCGACGCGCCAGTTCATTGACAAAACTGGCCGCCAGCGAGCGAACCGGTGGCAACGTGGGATGCTGCTGGATAAAGTTGCTGACCGCCAGGCTGGTTTCCTGATCGAGATTTTGCGCCAGCTGGCGATATTCGAGGTAGGGATAGAGTGGGTAATCACGTAACGTGGGCATCAGTTGATCCACGGTATCCATCTGCTTATTGTCCCAGGCTTGTTTGATCTGCTGGTAACGAACGCGCTGCGCATCTAACGAATCGGCCTGAACACTACCAGCCATTACTGTCAAACAGGCTCCAACCATCCAGTACTGCCACTTGTCCGCCATGACCTTTCCCACGTTAGCGCCTCTCTTAATTCTGCTATCACTATCTAAGTATAACGGGGTTTCAGCTATCCCATTGTCGGGGCGACATTCATGCCGCCGGCCAATTCTTCATGCTAACCAGATGCCATCGTTCGCGCCATGCTTAGGACAAATTTTTACGAATGCCCGCCAGGATAATGATTATGCACTGTGAGAATCGCTGGTCGCCCCATTTTTGTTCAGCCGATGTGCAATCAATGTGCAATCAATGCGCACACCTTAGCAGCAATTCATTTTAATACTATATAAATCAAAAAGATAAATTATGGCACACCGTTTGCTTTACTGAATCCAATCTTGTATACCAGATGGAATTCAAATCATGGCAGCAACAACCGGGTTCACCCTGCAGGAGTGGCAACACTATTATCAGCAGAATGCGCAGGCGATAACCGCCACGCTGGAAAATCTGCTGGCCACGCTTTCCACCGACGATAACGCCTGGATCTGGCTGCCGACCCCGGCGCAGCTGCGCGCGCAGACCGAGCCGCTGCTGGCGGCTTATCGCAGCGATCCGGCGGCCCTGCCGCTGTTCGGCGTGCCTTTTGCGGTAAAAGATAATATTGATGTCGCAGGCTGGCCAACCTCCGCCGCCTGTCCGGCTTTTACCTATCTGGCAGAGAACGATGCCACTGCGGTCGCCCGGCTGAAAGCCGCTGGCGCGGTGGTGATAGGCAAAACCAACCTCGACCAGTACGCTACCGGTCTGGTTGGCACCCGTTCGCCATTTGGTGCGGTATGCAACACCTTCAATCCTGACTATGTCAGCGGCGGCTCCAGTTCCGGATCGGCGTCGGTGCTGGCACGCGGCCTGGTCGGTTTTTCGCTGGGTACCGATACTGCCGGTTCCGGGCGCGTCCCTGCCGGTTTTAACAATATCGTCGGTCTGAAGCCGACCAAAGGCTGGCTGTCCGCCAGCGGCGTGGTGCCCGCCTGTCGCCTGAATGACACCCTCTCGGTGTTTGCCCTGACGGTCGAAGACGCGTTTAATGTGGCGGAGATCGCCGGCGGTTACGACGCCAGCGATGCCTATTCACGCCGTAATCCGGCGCTGGCCCCGGCGGCGCTGCCAGCCACGCCGCGCCTTGCTATTCCGGCTAACCCGACGTTCTTTGATGATGCCGAAGCCGAGGCCGCCTGGAAACAGGCGCTGGTGGCGCTGAGCGCCAGCGGCGCCACGCTGCATACTATCGACTTCAGCATTTTCCACCAGCTGGCCGAACAGCTTTACGCTGGCCCGTGGGTGGCCGAACGCACCGTCGCGGTGGGCGATATGCTGCAACATCCGCAAAATATGGATCCGGTGGTGTATGGCATTGTCGCCAGCGGTGAACACTACAGTGCGGTCGACGCCTTTAAAGCGGAATACCTGCGTGCGGAGCTGACCCGCCAGATCCAGCAGACCCTGAGTCAGTTTGATGCCCTGGTCGTACCTACTTCCCCAACCATCCATACCCTCGCAGAGATGCAGCAAGAGCCGGTGCGTTACAACTCGCAATTTGGCACCTACACCAATTTCACCAATCTGGCGGATCTGGCGGCGCTGGCGCTGCCGGGACCGTTCCGGCGCGACGGCTTACCGGCGGGAATTACGCTGATTGCCCCGGCCTGGCACGATCGGGCGCTGGCGACTTTTGGTCAGCGCTGGCAGGCGCAACAGGCGCTGCCGCTTGGCGCCACCGGCAAAGCACCGCCGGACCGCAGCCTGCCGCTGGCCCCTTCCAGCCGCCATGTGCGCGTGGCCGTGGTCGGCGCTCATCTGAGCGGTATGCCGCTTAACCACCAGCTGACCAGCCGCGACGCGGTGCTGGTAGAAGAGACGCAAACCGCCGCCAGCTATCGCCTGTATGCGCTGGCGAATACGCAACCGCCGAAGCCGGGTCTGGCCAAAACCGACAGTGGCAAAGCGATTACCGTTGAACTGTGGGATATCCCGCTGGCGCGCTTCGGGGAGTTTGTTGCCGAGATCCCTGCGCCGCTGGGGATCGGCACGCTGACGCTGCTTGATGGCCGCCAGGTAAAAGGCTTTATTTGCGAACCGGCAGTGCTGCGCGATGCACGTGACATTACTGAATTTGGCGGCTGGCGCAGCTGGCTGAATCGTAAGGAGACCTCCCATGTTTAACCGCGTACTGGTCGCCAACCGCGGCGAGATTGCCTGCCGCGCCATTCGCACCCTGAAACGCCTTGGCATTACCAGCGTGGCGGTCTATTCCGCAGCGGATAAAAATGCGCAGCATGTTAAGGATGCCGATATCGCCATTGCGCTCGGCGGTGAGAAGGCCAGCGACAGCTATCTGCGCATCGATAAAATACTGGCGGCGGCGCAGCAGACCGCCAGTGAAGCCATCTGGCCGGGTTATGGTTTTCTGTCAGAAAGTCTGCCGTTTGCCGGGGCCTGTGAAAAAGCCGGTATCGCCTTTGTTGGCCCGACCGCGCAGCAGATTGGCGAGTTTGGTCTGAAACACCGGGCGCGCGAGCTGGCGGCGGCGGCGGGCGTGCCGATGACCCCCGGCACCCCGCTGCTCAACTCGCTGGCAGAAGCCCTGAGCGCCGCGCAACAGATTGGTTATCCGGTGATGCTGAAAAGCACCGCCGGCGGCGGCGGTATCGGCTTAACCCGTTGCGCCGATGCCGCTGCCCTGAGTGCGGCATGGGAAAGCGTGCGCCGGCTCGGCGAGCAGTTCTTTAGCGATGCCGGGGTGTTTCTGGAGCGCTGTATTGATCGTGCCCGCCACATTGAAGTACAGATTTTTGGTGACGGCCAGGGCCGGGTGATCGCCCTTGGCGAACGTGACTGTTCGCTGCAGCGCCGCAATCAGAAAGTGGTGGAAGAGACCCCGGCGCCGAACCTGCCGCATGCCACCCGCGCCGCCCTGCTCGCTTCGGCGGTGAAGCTGGGTGAACTGGTCAGCTATCGCAGCGCCGGTACCGTGGAGTATATCTACGACGCCGAACAGGATGCGTTTTACTTCCTCGAAGTGAATACCCGTTTACAGGTTGAGCATCCGGTCACCGAATGCGTCACCGGGCTGGATCTGGTGGAGTGCATGCTGCAGGTCGCAGCCGGTGAACAACCGGACTGGTCAGCTATGACGGCCGCGCCGCAGGGGGCGTCGGTGGAAGTGCGTATTTACGCGGAAGATCCGCTGAAAAACTTCCTGCCCAGCCCGGGGGTATTAACCGAAGTCAGTTTCCCGGACGACGTACGCATCGACAGCTGGATCAGCACCGGTACTGAAGTCTCCGCTTTCTACGATCCGATGATCGCCAAGCTGATCGTCCATGGCGCGACCCGTGAAGCGGCACTGGCAAAAATGCGGCAGGCGCTGAATGAAACGCGGATCCACGGCATTGCCACCAACCTCGATTATCTGCGGCAAATCGTGGCAACCGACGCCTTCCGCAGCGGGCAGGTCTGGACGCGGATGCTGGATAGTTTCACGCCGACGGCGAAGGTGATCGAAGTGCTGCAACCGGGGACCTGGAGCAGCATTCAGGATTACCCGGGTCGTTTAGGTTACTGGGATATTGGCGTACCGCCCTCAGGGCCGATGGATGATTTTGCCTTCCGTCTCGCCAACCGTATTGTCGGCAACGCAGAAGAAGCCGCCGGTCTGGAGTTTACTTTACAGGGCCCGACGCTGCGTTTTCACAGCGAGACCACCATCGCCCTGACCGGCGCCGCCTGCCCGGCTGAGCTGGATGGCGTTACGGTGGCATACTGGCAGCCGCTGACGGTGAAAGCCGGGCAGACCCTGACGCTGGGGCGCGCCCATGCCGGTTGCCGTACTTACCTGGCGGTGCGTAATGGTTTTGACGTACCGGAATATCTCGGCAGCCGCTCGACCTTTGCGCTGGGACAGTTTGGCGGCCATGCCGGACGGACGCTGCGCGTCGCCGACATGCTGGCAATCTCTCAGCCGGAACTTGATGCCTGCACCACCCCTGCCCCGGTCAGCGCACCGCAGGCGGTACACCCGTCGGTGGTGCCGGTGTATAGCGACGAGTGGCGTATTGGCGTGCTATACGGACCGCACGGCGCACCGGACTTCTTCACCCAGGCCTCAATTGACGAATTCTTTGCCAGCGAATGGCAGGTGCATTACAACTCTAACCGTCTCGGCGTACGTCTGGTCGGTCCGAAACCGGGCTGGACCCGCGCCAACGGCGGCGAAGCCGGTCTGCACCCTTCCAACGTTCATGACTGCGAATACGCCATTGGCGCGCTGAACTTTACCGGTGACTCTCCGGTGATTTTGACCCGCGACGGCCCGAGCCTCGGTGGCTTTGTCTGCCCGGTAACCATTGCCAAAGCGGAACTGTGGAAAGTGGGCCAGGTGAAACCGGGCGATCGCATTCGTTTTCATCCGATCAGTTTTGACGAAGCCCATGCGCTGGAAAAAGCGCAAAACAGCGCGGTGGAAAGCCTGACCAGCAGCCATGTCCCGGCTTTTGATCTGCCGTCGCTGGCGACTACCGCTCAGGGCTCCGCGACCATACTGGCAGCGCTTGCCGCGACCAGCACCACGCCAACCGTCGTTTACCGCCAGGCAGGCGATAACTATGTGCTGATTGAGTATGGCGATAACGTGCTCGATCTGGCGCTGCGCCTGCGAGTCTGGCTGCTGATGGAGGCCCTGCGGGCCAACGCCCGACCGGGTATCGAAGAGTTATCACCTGGTGTGCGCTCCCTGCAAATCCGTTACGACAGCCGCATCCTCAGTCAGAAACAGCTGATAGCGGAGTTGCTGACGCTGGAACAGGATCTTGGCGATGTCACCAGCATGAAAGTGCCATCGCGCATTGTCTGGCTGCCAATGGCCTTCGAAGACAGCGCCACCCTCGGCGCGGTCGGGCGCTATCAGGAGACAGTACGCGCCAGTGCTCCCTGGTTGCCAAACAACGTCGACTTTATTCAGCGCATCAACGGCCTGCCCAACCGCGAGGCGGTGAGCAAGGTAATTTTTGCTGCCAGCTACCTGATCCTCGGTCTCGGCGATGTCTATCTCGGCGCCCCCTGTGCGGTGCCGATCGATCCGCGCCATCGCCTGCTGAGCTCCAAATATAACCCGGCGCGGACCTTTACCGCAGAAGGTACCGTCGGCATTGGCGGCATGTATATGTGTATCTACGGCATGGACTCCCCCGGCGGTTATCAGCTGGTGGGGCGCACCCTGCCCATCTGGAATAAATTCCTCAAAAATCCGCAATTTGCCGCCGGCGAGCCCTGGCTGTTGCGCTTCTTCGATCAGGTGCGCTTCTATCCGGTCAGCGAGGCCGAGCTGGAAACGCTGCGCGAAGATTTCCGCGAAGGCCGCGCCAGTATCACCATCGAAGAGACGGTATTCGATTTCGCCGAACATACCCGCTTTCTTCGCGACAATGCACCGTCGATAGCTGATTTTCGCCAGCATCAGGCCAGCGCGTTTGCGGCGGAAGTCTCCCTGTGGCAACAGGAACAGGAAGCGGCCCCGCTCGCCAGCGAAGAGCAGTTGCCGCCCGTTGAGCCCGATGACCATGCCCTGCGCATCGACGCCGATATGAACGGCAATATCTGGAAAGTGCTGGTGCAACCGGGCGATGACGTCAGCGCAGGGCAGCCGCTGATCATTGTCGAAGCCATGAAAATGGAGCTGGCGATCACTGCGCCGCGGGCAGGTCGCGTGAAACGGATTGGCTGCCAGCCGGGCCGTCCGGTCAGCCCGGGCGACGCGCTGCTGTGGCTGGAGCAGGGATCTGACGATGCTAAAACGCAATAAAGGACGCCCGGAGGTCCTGGCCGAACGCGTGTACCAGACCATCAAAAATGACATTTTTGATTTTCGCCTGATGCCGGGCGATCGCTTCAGTGAAAGTGAAATGGCGGAACGTATGCAGGTCAGCCGCACGCCAGTGCGGCAGGCGCTGTTCTGGCTGGAGCGCGAAGGCTATGTCGAAGTGTGGTTTCGCAGCGGCTGGCAGGTACGGTCGTTCGATTTTGAATATTTTGAACAGCTGTACGATTTTCGCATCGTGCTGGAACGGGAAGCGATTCGCCGCTTATGCGGCATGCCGCCCGGACGTTGCGCGGAGCTGCTGGCGGAGCTGAAAGCCTTCTGGATCGATCAGCCGCGGCTGGCAGAGGGAAAAGAAGTTTCGCTACATGACGAAGGCTTCCATATGGCCATCGTCGCGGCCGCCGGCAATAGCGAAATGGCGCGTATCCATGCTGAATTAACTGAAAAAATTCGCATCATCCGGCGCCTCGACTTTACCCGTGAGGACCGTATTGAGGCCACCTATAGTGAGCACGCCCGTATTTTGCTGGCGGTATTAAAACAACAAACCGAGGAGGCACAGCGCATCCTGACCGATCATATCTCCGTCAGTAAGGCCGAGGTCAGGAAAATTACTTTACATATGCTACAGCAGGCAAGGCTTCAAACCAGTTCACCCGAATAATTCAAACCTATATTTTTGAGGGGCTGTTGATATGAAACGACGTTCACTTTTGCAAGCATTCGCACTTTCTGCCACGGTTGTCAGCATGGGCATCGCATGGGGGGCTCAGGCTGCTGATACCATCAAAGTCGGTATTATGCATTCGCTATCCGGAACCATGGCGATTTCAGAAACGCCGCTGAAAGACGTGGCGCTGATGACGATTGATGAGATCAACGCCAGCGGCGGCGTGCTGGGCAAAAAACTGGAACCGGTGGTGGTTGATCCGGCCTCCAACTGGCCGCTGTTTGCCGAAAAAGCGCGTCAGTTGCTGACCCAGGATAAAGCCGCCGTGGTGTTTGGCTGCTGGACTTCAGTATCACGTAAATCAGTGCTGCCGGTTTTTGAAGAGTTGAACGGTCTGTTGTTCTATCCGGTGCAATATGAAGGCGAAGAGATGTCGCCAAACGTCTTCTATACCGGCGCAGCGCCAAACCAGCAGGCAATCCCGGCGGTGGAATACCTGATGAGCGAAGATGGCGGCGCAGCCAAACGCTTCTTCCTGTTGGGGACCGATTACGTTTATCCGCGCACCACCAACAAGATTTTGCGCGCCTTCCTGCACTCGAAAGGCATTCAGGATAAAGATATCAAAGAGGTCTATACGCCGTTTGGCTACAGCGACTATCAGACCATCGTTTCCGATATCAAAAAGTTCTCCGCGGGCGGTAAAACCGCAGTGGTTTCCACCATCAATGGCGACTCCAACGTGCCGTTCTATAAAGAGCTGGCTAATCAGGGCATCAAAGCGACCGACGTCCCGGTGGTCGCCTTCTCGGTCGGTGAAGAGGAACTGCGCGGCATCGATACCAAACCGCTGGTGGGTAACTTAGCCGCCTGGAACTACTTTGAATCCGTCGATAACCCGACTAACGCCAAATTTGTCGCCGCTTATCGTGCTTATGCCAAAGCGCACAAGCTGCCAAATGCTGACACCGTGGTAACCAACGACCCGATGGAAGCGACGTATGTCGGTATCCATATGTGGGCGCAGGCGGTTGAGAAAGCAGGTACTACCGATGTGGATAAAGTCCGTGCCGCTATGGCCGGACAGACCTTCGCCGCGCCGGATGGTTTTACCCTGACCATGGATAACACCAACCACCACCTGCACAAACCGGTGATGATTGGCGAAATCGAAGATAACGGTCAGTTCAACGTGGTATGGCAGACCGAACAACCGGTACGCGCCCAGCCATGGAGCCCGTATATCGCCGGTAACGATAAAAAACCCGATCATCCGGTGAAATCAACGCAGTAACCCCTGCGGGCGGGAGTGATATCCCGCCCGTACGCCGATCGCCGGGGGACGTTAATGCCCCCCGTATCACAACGGGCACGGTTCAAATCATATGAAGATAATCAAATTATGCTGGTTACTGCTGTCACTATGTTTGCTGGCGCCATGGGTCGCACAAGCCGGTCCGGCGGCGGATTACGCCGCTGCCAGCCGCACTGAACAGGCAAAACTGTTACAGCAGTGGGCAGCGGCGCCTGAGGCTGCGCGCCTGCCGCTGTTGCAGGCTCTGCGTGATGAGTCGCTGGTTATCGATCAGAACAAACAACTGTTTATCGAAGACAATGGCCGCTTTACGCCGCTGGAAGGCACGGATAGGCCACAGGGTACGCCGAAAAAGCTGTTTACCAATAACCGTCTGCGCGTCCTGACCATTAACGCGCTGGCATCACTCCAGCTGGTGAGCAACGACCCGGCAACCCGCCTGCGCGCTGCGCGTGCATTACAAAATGATGCAGTTGCCGATCAGTTGCCGCTGCTGACCCGACGGCTGGCCGCCGAACCGGACCGCGAGGTGCATGATGCGCTGGCGCTGGCGCTGGCTAACCTGCAGCTTAGCGACAGTCATCCCGAAGTGCGGCTGAACGCCGTCAAACTGTTGGGCGACACCAGCGACCCGCAAATGCAGGGCAGTCTGCAACGACTCACCCAACCACAAAATGAGCCGGATGCCGGGGTGCGCGCCGCCGCCGCCGACAGCCTGAAACAGATTAAACAGCGTCTGATGTGGGGCGATTTGCTCGGTCAGGCGTTTACCGGTCTTTCGCTGGGATCGATTCTGCTGCTGGCGGCGCTGGGTCTGGCGATCACCTATGGCCTGCTGGGGGTGATTAATATGGCGCATGGCGAGATGCTGATGCTCGGCGCCTATGCCACCTGGCTGGTGCAGAGCATGTTCCAGCGTTTTGCCCCGGAATGGCTGGCGTGGTATCCGTTGCTGGCGCTGCCGGCCGCCTTTTTTATTACCGCCGCCATCGGCATGCTGCTGGAACGTACGGTGATCCGCCATCTGTATGGCCGCCCGCTGGAGACCCTGCTCGCCACCTGGGGCATCAGCCTGATGCTGATCCAACTGGTGCGCGTGCTGTTTGGCGCGCAGAACCTTGAAGTGGCTAACCCGGCCTGGCTCTCCGGCGGTATGCAGATCCTGCCGAATCTGGTGCTGCCGTATAACCGTATCGCGGTGATCCTGTTTGTCGTTGCCGTGCTGATCCTTACCTGGCTGTTACTGAATAAAACCCGTCTCGGCATGAATGTGCGCGCGGTAACGCAAAACCGCGCCATGGCCGACTGCTGCGGCGTGCCCACCGGCCGCGTCGACATGCTGGCGTTTGGCCTCGGTTCCGGCATCGCCGGGCTGGGCGGCGTGGCGCTGTCGCAGTTAGGCAATGTCGGCCCGGAGCTGGGTCAGGGCTATATTATCGACTCCTTCCTGGTGGTGGTACTGGGCGGCGTGGGTCAGCTGGCGGGAACCGTGGTCGCTGCCTTTGGGCTCGGCATTCTGAATAAGGTGCTGGAGCCGCAAATCGGCGCGGTACTCGGCAAGATCCTGATCCTGGTGCTGATCATTCTGTTTATTCAGAAACGACCGCAGGGGCTGTTTGCATTTAAAGGACGGGTGATTGACTGATGACACAACCAATAACGCTAACCGTTACGCAAAAAGCACCGCGGCTGGCCATCAGCATCGGTGTTATCGCCCTGCTGGCGCTACTGATTATGCCGTTTCTGGCGCTGTTACCGGCGGAGAGTCCGCTGGCCATCTCGACGTATATGCTGACGCTGATCGGCAAGATCCTCTGCTACGCCATTGTGGCGGTGGCCCTGGATCTGGTCTGGGGTTATGCCGGGCTGCTGTCATTGGGTCATGGTCTGTTCTTTGCGCTCGGCGGTTACGCCATGGGCATGTACCTGATGCGTCAGGCAGCAGGCGAGGGTCTGCCGGCGTTTATGTCGTTTCTGTCATGGAGCGAGCTGCCGTGGTTCTGGGCTGGCACCCAGCACTTTGCCTGGGCGCTGTGCCTGATTATGCTGGTGCCCGGCCTGCTGGCCCTGGTGTTCGGCTGGTTCGCCTTCCGTTCCAGGATTAAAGGCGTCTACTTTTCGATTATGACGCAGGCGCTGACCTATGCCGGTATGTTGCTGTTTTTCCGTAATGAAACCGGCTTTGGCGGCAACAATGGTTTTACCGGCTTTACCACCCTGCTGGGTTTTCCGGTGACCGCCACCAGTACGCGGATCGGACTGTTTGTCGCCACCGTGCTGCTGTTAATCATCAGTCTCGGCATTGGTTTCGCCCTCGCGCGCAGCAAATTTGGCCGGGTGCTCACCGCGGTACGCGATGCCGAAAACCGCCTGATGTTCTGCGGTTACGATCCAAAGGGTTTTAAGCTGTTTGTCTGGACGCTATCGGCGGTACTGTGCGGGCTGGCCGGTGCGCTGTATGTACCACAAGTGGGGATAATCAACCCCGGTGAAATGTCGCCGACCAACTCTATTGAAGCCGCGATCTGGGTGGCATTAGGCGGACGCGGCACGCTGATTGGCCCGTTGCTCGGCGCCGGTATCGTTAACGGCGCGAAAAGCTGGTTCACCATGGCGTTTCCCGAGTACTGGCTATTCTTCCTCGGCCTGATGTTTATTCTCGTCACGCTGTTTCTGCCGCGTGGAGTCATTGGTTTGATTCGTCGGAGAAAGCATGACTGAGCAACTGTTTACCCAACCCCAGCTGGCGGATCGCCATCGTCAGCAGAGCGATCCCATTCTGCAACTGAGCGCTATCAACGTCTCATTTGATGGCTTCCGCGCGTTAACCGATCTCTCGCTGAGCATTGGCGTCGGTGAGTTGCGCTGCGTGATCGGCCCGAACGGCGCCGGTAAAACTACCCTGATGGATGTGATCACCGGCAAAACGCGACCGGACAATGGCAAAGTGATTTACGATCAGGATACCGATCTTACCACCCTGTCGCCGGTGGCTATTGCCCGCAGCGGCATTGGTCGTAAATTCCAGAAACCGACGGTATTTGAAGCGCTGTCGGTGTTTGAAAACCTCGAAATTGCGCTGAAAACCGACAAGTCGGTGTGGGCCTGCCTGCGCGCCAGACTGAACAGCGAGCAGCAGGACCGTATCGATGAAGTACTGAAGCTGCTGCGCCTCAGCGCCGAGCGCTGGCGTCCGGCCGGATTATTATCTCACGGGCAAAAACAGTTTCTGGAGATTGGTATGCTGCTGGTACAGGAGCCGCATCTGTTGCTGCTTGATGAGCCTGCAGCCGGGATGACCGATGCCGAAACCGACTATACCGCCGAGCTATTCCGCAGCCTCGCCGGTAAGCATTCGCTGATGGTGGTGGAGCATGATATGGGCTTTGTCGAAACCATTGCCGACCATGTTACGGTCCTGCATCAGGGTCAGGTGCTGGCGGAAGGTTCGCTGCGCCAGGTGCAGGCTAACGAGCAGGTTATCGAAGTCTATTTGGGGCGCTGATATGCTACAGGTATCTGAACTGAATCAATATTATGGCGGCAGCCATATTTTGCGCGGGCTGTCATTTGAAACCCGTCAGGGAGAAGTGACCTGCCTGCTGGGGCGCAATGGCGTCGGTAAAACCACCCTGCTGAAGTGCCTGATGGGGTTGATCCCGGCCAAATCCGGCACCATCCGCTGGCAGGATCAGGTGATTAATGGCCGTAAACCGCATCAGCGGGTACAGGCGGGCATTGCCTATGTGCCGCAGGGGCGCGAAATTTTTCCGCGCCTGACCGTCGAAGAGAATCTGCTGATGGGGCTGGCGCGTTTTCCCGCCGCCCGGGCCAGGCAGGTGCCGGAAGAGATCTACCAGCTGTTTCCGGTACTGCAAGAGATGAAACAGCGGCGCGGCGGCGATCTTTCCGGTGGTCAGCAGCAGCAATTAGCCATTGGCCGGGCGCTGGCCTGCAAACCGCAGCTACTGATCCTTGATGAGCCAACGGAAGGGATCCAGCCCTCGGTGATTAAAGAGATCGGCGCGGTGATCCGCCAGCTGGCGCAGCGCGGTGATATGTCGATCCTGCTGGTTGAACAGTTCTATGATTTCGCCGCCGAGCTGGCGGACAACTACCTGGTGATGTCACGCGGTGAGATAGTACAGCGTGGCCGCGGCGACAGTATGGAAGCCGATGGCGTGCGTGGACTGGTCGCGATTTAGGCAGTCCCGCCGGACTGCCTGTCGGCGCTTACGCAACGTTAATCTGCCAGCCCGGTCTCCACGCGAAACTGACGCTGTTCACCCGCTGCCAGGCTGATTAAGGTACCCGCCCGTCTGGCGGCATTCTGCCCTTCCGGACGGCAGGTGGCCGGTAACACAAAAGCCGCCACCTGCTGGTCGGCATTGTGCAACATCCAGCGCGTGGCGGCAGTGAATTGCGCGGTGTCAAAACGCGTAACAAAGCTGTAGCCCTCAGGCGAGTGCAGCATAAACTCGGCGTGATCCACATACTGCGGCAGGTTATCGGCAAAAAACACGATTTCAGGGTCGCACATTTCCGCACGGTTCAGACCGTCAAACGCCTGCGGGGCGGCCGCCAGTTGCTGAGTATAATCCAGCCATTGCGGCGTCGGATGCACATGTCCCGGAATCGAGCTGCGCAGCTGAAACGCCGTATCCGGAATGTTCTGACTGAAGCGTCCCTGCGTCACCCAGGCGTAGTTCATATGGCACATATACTGCAGCGGCATGTCGGCACCGGAAAGGTTAGTGACCTGCATGGCAATCTCAATGCGTGGCGCATCACCCAGCAGAGTCACCGCAGGCGCCGCGCGATAGTGATGGCCAAAGCCCTTGATATACTCGACCTCGCCGTGCAGCGCCAGACGATCCTCTGTCAGCGTCAGCCAGGCGCTGTCCATACGCGCGCAGGCCATTTCGCCATGCAGCGGATGGTTATCCTCTGCTGCCGGGCAGCCGTTGGCCAGCAGCCCGGAGTGAAAGGCGAAACAGCCGTAGGTATCGATAATACTCGCGCCCGGCAGCGGCTGTTTAAACCCGCTGCCCATGGTTAAGCGATGCCCGTCAAACTGCATATCCCAGATCATCTGGCCATAAAACGGCAGCACAATGACAAATCCGCGTCCGTTCACCAGCCGTACCGCTTCAATACCGGACGGATAGCGGAACAGCTCAACCTTAAAGCGCGCGTTATCCAGCAGCGTGCGTGGCGTTTCATGGAACAGCGAAGGATGGAGCGGTAAGGTGGTTTTCATTGTGCCTCCCCGGCTAATTCAGCGCCCTGTGTCTGCGACTGTTTTTTAGCGCGCAGCTCACCCCAGAAATAGAAACCCACCCAGGCAAAGCACAGCAGCGAGACGCCAAAAGCCAGCTGCATCGAGCCGAAATGGTCGGAAACCAGCCCCTGTAGCGCAGGCACAAAGGCCGCGCCGACAATCGCCATCACAATAAAGGCACCCGCCACCTCAGTGTATTTATTCTCCACGGTTGCCAGCGTACCGGCGTAAATTGTCGCCCAGCAGGGTCCGAACAGCACGCTGACAAACACCGCGGCATACACGGCGGTAAAGTTAGGCACCAGCATCACATAGGCCAGCGTCGCCACGCCGATTGCCGAATAGGCGATCAACACTTTCTCGGCACGAAAGCGCGTCATCAGGAAGTTGGCGACAAACTTGCCGATAAAGAAACAGATAAAGCTATAGATCATAAAGTTTGAGGCGTGACGCTCATTGGCGGCGCCCAGATTCAGCGCCAGACGAATGGTGAATGACCATACCGCCACCTGCATGCCGACGTACAGGAACTGCGTCACAATCCCGCGTTTGAAATGGCGATTCTTCGCCAGGTAACGAAAGGTCTGCGCCAGCGTCGGCAGCGTCTTGCCGCCACTTTCTGGCTTGCAGCGCGGGTAACGGGTCAGCAGAAACAGAATCATTACCACCACCAGCACCATAACCAGATATTTATACGGCTCCAGCGTATGCTCCAGCATGGTCAGGCGAAACTGGTGAATCTGTTCGGCATTCATCGTCGCCATCTGGCTCTGCAGACTATCTCCCTCCTGGAATACCAGATATTTCCCCAGCACAATTCCCATCAGCGCCCCCACCGGATAGAAGGTCTGGCTGATATTCAGCCGTAGTGTGGCGTGGTGGCGATGGCCAATCATCGAACTGTAGGTATTGGCAGCGGTTTCAAGAAAACTCAGACCAATGGCGATAGCGAAAATCGCCGCGAGGAACATGGTATAGGTCGCCATATGCGACGCCGGATAAAACATAATGCAGCCGGCGATATACAGCGCCAGTCCGGTCAGAATGGCAATTTTATAGCTGGAGCTGCGGATCACCAGCGATGCCGGAATGGCAATCAGAAAGTAGCCGCCGTAGAAGGCACTCTGCACCAGCGCGCTGGCAAAATCACTCAGCGCAAAGACGCTCTTAAACTGGGTGATCAGGATGTCATTCAGGCTGGCGGCGCAGCCCCACAGCGGGAACAGGCAGGACAACAAAATAAACTGAAACAGCGGCGTTTTATTCAGATAACCATCGGATTGCTGAACAATATTCTGATGCATACAAGGATCCTCACTCAGGCGTTGAGAAAACGTTGGAAGGTGACGGCATCGGGATAAGAACGCTGGGTTCCACGCCCGGTAACGCTACAGGCGGCGAAGGCCGAAGCGAGTTGCATCGCCTGTTTGATATCGCCGTTCTGCACCAGAAAGTGCGCAAAGCAGCCGATAAAAGCATCGCCCGCGCCGCTGGTATCGACGGCTTGTACTGTGGTCGGGCTGACACGATGTACGCTGTCACCCTGCATCCATACCGAACCACGACTTCCGAGGGTAATAATCAGGTTTTTCAGACCACGGCGCAGCAGCGTCTGTCCGGCACGCAGCACCTCCTGCTCCGTCGCCACCGGCATACCGGTCAGGATCTCCAGCTCAGTTTCATTAGGCATAAAGAAATCACAGCGGCAGGCGTAGTCGATATCCAGCTCTGCTACCGCCGGCGCCGGGTTGAGGATCACCCGAATACCGTGCCGGCTGGCAAAATCAATGGCGTGATACACCGTCGGGAGCGGGATCTCCAGTTGCAGGATCATCAGCTGGCACTGCTTCAGCGGCTGCTCCGCCGCATCAATATCCGCCGGCAACAGCTGATTGTTGGCCCCTTTAATAATCAAAATGCGGTTCTGCGACTGGTCATCAACAAAGATCGGCGCCACCCCGCTGGATACCCCCGGCGCGATGGTGACGTGGCGGGTGTCGATGCCAAACGCCTGCAGGTTATTAACGGTATTTTCAGCAAACAGGTCTGCGCCCACTTTGCTGACCATCATTACGCTGGCCCCAAGCTTAGCGGCCGCCACCGCCTGATTGGCGCCTTTACCGCCACAGCCAATAGCAAAGTCAGGGGCTTCCAGCGTTTCACCGGCTTTTGGCATCACATTGGTGTAGGTGATTAAATCCACCATATTCGAACCGATGACGGCAATATCCATAACATTCTCCCGTGGGTAATTTGCCAACATTAAATGTTGTTAAAATAACAATAACAATCCTGTAATGTTATTTTTGTGACAACCATCTCAGCTGAAGATAACCGTTCAGCCGGAGCAAAAAGAGGTTTGACAAGCTATAATTAATGTTATTATTTTAACAAAAACCCTATCCCTTATCTGCGGAGTATCTTATGACCACTGCCAGCCGTGACTATGCTGCCTATATCGACCACACCCTGTTAGCCGCCGATGCCACGCAGGCGCAAATCATTACCCTGTGTCAGGAAGCGCTGACCTGGCATTTCTGTGCGGTATGCGTTAACTCAGGCTATGTGCCACTGGTCGCCGAACAGCTGCGCGGCAGCAGCGTAAAAGTGTGTTCAGTGATTGGTTTCCCGCTGGGCGCCGGTTTAACCGCCAGTAAAGCGTTTGAAGCGCAGGCCGCTATCGCAGCCGGTGCGCAGGAGATCGACATGGTGATTAATGTCGGCTGGCTGAAAAGTGGTGAGATTGCGGCGGTGACTGCCGATATCCGCGCAGTGCGTGAGGTTTGCGGGGCGATCCCATTAAAGGTAATATTGGAAACCTGCCTGCTTAACGATGCGCAAATCATTAAAATCTGTGAGATTTGTCGTGAGCTGAAGGTTGCGTTTGTGAAAACCTCTACCGGTTTTAGCAGCGGCGGCGCGCGCGAAGAGCATGTGCGTTTAATGCAGCAAACCGTCGGCGCTGGCGTGGCGGTAAAAGCCTCCGGCGCGGTGCGCGATCGCCAGACGGCGGAAGCGATGATCGCGGCGGGCGCCAGCCGTATTGGCACCAGTTCAGGTGTGGCGATCGTGTCTGGCAATACCCCATCTGGCCAGGGATATTAATTAAAGGAAGTCACCATGGAAACCCGGCGCGACGAGCGCGTGAATAAACTGGCGCAGGCACTCAAGCGCATCGACAAGATCCATCTGAAAGATGCCGCCCAGCTGCTGGGGGTCTCGGAAATGACTATTCGTCGCGATTTAAATGAGCAACCCTCAGCGGTAGTGTTGCTCGGCGGCTATATTGTCAGCGATCCGCGCAACAGCCATGGTCACTACTTTGTTTCCGATCAGCAGTCGCAAAACGTCGGCAAGAAGCAGCAGCTGGCACAGCTGGCGGCAGCGCTGATTAACGCTAACGATACGGTGTTTTTTGATTGCGGCACCACTATCCCGTATGTGATTGATGCCATTGATGATCAACTGCCTTTTACCGCTATCTGCTGTGCGATGAACACCTTTCTGGCACTGAAAGAGAAACCGGGCTGTCATGTGATCCTCAGCGGCGGCGAATTCCATCCGGATAACGCCATCTTTACCCCGCTGGGGCAAAATCATGTGCTGGATGAACTCTGTCCGTCACTGGCGTTTATCTCGGCGGCCGGGATTGATCTGAACCAGGGTGCCACCTGCTACAATATCAATGAGTTGCAGATGAAACATCATGCATTGCAGCGTGCCCAGCGCAAAATTTTGCTGGCCGACAGCAGTAAGTTTGGCAAAGTGTTGCCCGCCCGTATCGGCGAGCTGGATCTGTTTGATACGCTGATCAGCGACAGCGCGCCGCCGAAGGCACTGGCGCAAAAGCTGAAACAGGCAGAGGTGCAGGTCATAACCCTGTAAAACGCTATTGCAGGGAGCCATTAATGGCTCCCGCCGTATTTTACGCCCAGCGATGCAGGATCTCTTCGCCATCGCGTAAGCGCCGGATATTGTCACAAACCCCCGCCACATTACCGTTAAGGGAAATATCGGTCACCCCGCCAATATGCGGCGTGGCAATCACGTTGTAGCTGAAAATATCATCCTGCGGATCGGGTGGCTCCTGCCAGAAGACATCCAGCCCGGCTCCGGCAAGATGTCCACACTCCAGTGCGGCGATCAGCGCCGCTTTCTCAATCAATCCGCCCCGGCCTAAGTTAATCAGAAAGCTGCCTGCCTTCATTTGCGCCAGCGCGTTGACATCAATAATATCCCGGGTCAGCGCATTGTCCGGCAGGCTTAAAATGACAAAATCAGCTTCCGCCAGCAGTTGCGGCAGTTGCTCCATAGTACCTAACCAGCTGAGCTGATGCTGTGCCGCAAAAGCCGGATCGGCTTCCCGTTTCACGCCGATCAGCCTCATACCGAATGCCGCCAGCCGTTTGGCTAACGCTTTGCCAATCCCGCCAACGCCAACCAGTCCGACGGTTTTCCCCATCAGCCCTAAACCGGTTGGCTGACCAAGCCGCTGCTGCGCAATGCTGCCCGGTAACTCCAGCGCTTTACGCGCCAGGCCGATCATCATCCAGATCCCCAGCTCCGCCACCGAATCGGCATTACCGGAATGGTCGGATGGCACATTGGCCACCTTAATCCCCTGCCCCCCGGCGCTACGCAGATCCACCCCTTCCAGACCGGCGCCGGCTTGCTGAATCAACTTCAGGTGGTCAGCGGTTTGCAACAGGCGCGCATCCACCCGCGCCATCCCCGGGATCAGCACATCAAAACCGGCCAGACTATGCGCGGCATGTCCGGCTGAGGCAATAAATTCGACGTCGGGCAGTTGCTGGCGCAGCTGCTGGATCATGCCGCCCCACGCGTTCTCTTCGGCCGCAATCAGAACTTTCATTGACATCCCTCTGGTTTGAAAGGCAAAAAATCAGCATAGCGTCATGCATGCGCGAAAATCAAACAGTTATCCGGCTAAGGAGTACTAAACGACAGAATATACCGACCATACTGCCGCCCCCGGCTGTGATTAACCGGGGAAAACAGCTAAACTTCGTCATCTGAGTGGGCAGTTCCGCCCCCAACATCAACGCAGACCTTAAGAGGCTCATTCTAACGTGGCTCAATTCGTCTATAGCATGCATCGCGTCGGCAAAGTGGTTCCGCCGAAGCGTCACATTCTCAAAAACATTTCCCTGAGCTTTTTCCCGGGCGCCAAAATCGGCGTTCTCGGTCTGAATGGCTCCGGTAAATCAACTCTGCTGCGCATCATGGCCGGTATCGATAAAGATATCGAAGGCGAAGCCCGCCCGCAGCCTGGTCTGAAAATCGGTTATCTGCCGCAGGAGCCGCAGCTGAATCTCGAACATACGGTGCGTGAATCCGTCGAAGAAGCGGTGGCGGAAGTGGTCGGCGCGCTGAAACGTCTCGATGAAGTGTACGCACTGTATGCCGAACCGGATGCTGATTTCGACAAACTGGCCGCCGAACAGGGCAAACTGGAAGAGATTATCCAGGCGCACGATGGCCATAACCTGAACAGCCAGCTGGAGCGTGCGGCCGATGCCCTGCGCCTGCCGGACTGGGATGCCAGAATCGCTAACCTTTCCGGTGGTGAGCGTCGCCGCGTGGCGCTTTGCCGTCTGCTGCTGGAAAAACCCGATATGCTGCTGCTGGATGAGCCAACCAACCACCTGGATGCCGAATCCGTAGCCTGGCTGGAACGCTTCCTGCATGACTTCGAGGGTACCGTAGTGGCGATTACCCACGACCGTTACTTCCTCGATAACGTCGCGGGCTGGATCCTGGAACTTGACCGCGGTGAGGGTATTCCGTGGGAAGGTAACTACTCCTCCTGGCTGGAGCAGAAAGATCAGCGTCTGGCGCAGGAAGCTTCTCAGGAAGCCGCGCGTCGCAAGTCGATTGAGAAAGAGCTGGAGTGGGTGCGTCAGGGTGCGAAAGGCCGTCAGTCAAAAGGTAAGGCTCGTCTGGCCCGCTTTGAAGAACTGAACAGCACTGAATATCAGAAACGTAACGAAACCAACGAACTGTTTATTCCACCGGGTCCGCGCCTCGGCGATAAAGTGGTTGAGGTTAACGGCCTGAGCAAATCCTACGGCGACCGCGTGCTGATTGATGATCTCAGCTTCTCCGTGCCGAAGGGCGCGATTGTCGGTATTATCGGTCCTAACGGCGCCGGTAAATCCACCCTGTTCCGCATGTTATCCGGCCAGGAGCAGCCAAACGGCGGCAGCATTGAGCTGGGCGATACCGTGAAACTGGCTTCCGTCGATCAGTTCCGCGACGCGATGGATAATTCGAAAACCGTCTGGGAAGAAGTGTCCGGTGGCCAGGATATTATGCGGGTCGGCAATACCGAGATGCCAAGTCGCGCTTACGTTGGCCGCTTTAACTTTAAAGGCGTCGACCAGGGTAAACGCGTCGGCGAGCTGTCCGGTGGTGAGCGTGGACGTCTGCATCTGGCGAAGCTGTTGCAGGTGGGCGGCAATATGTTGCTGCTCGATGAACCGACCAACGACCTCGACATCGAGACGCTGCGCGCACTGGAGAACGCCCTGCTGGAGTTCCCGGGCTGTGCAATGGTGATCTCCCATGACCGCTGGTTCCTCGACCGTATTGCTACCCATATCCTCGATTATCAGGATGAAGGTAAGGTCGAATTCTTCGAAGGTAACTTTACCGAATACGAAGAGTACAAGAAGCGTACCCTCGGCGCCGAAGCGCTGGAGCCAAAACGCATCAAGTACAAGCGCATGACCAAGTAGTGGTTATTACCGGGGCGGCCTGCCGGTCGCCCCTAAGTATAGAATTCGCTAAACACCGTTGAATTCAGCGCAAAATCAATAAAGCAGGCCAGCGCGGGTGAATTAAGCTTGCGACCCGGATAGACCAGCCACAACTCATTACCCTCCACTTCCCACTGCGGCAATACCTGTTCCAGCGCCTTTTCCTGCATCAGCTGATGGGTTAAAAAGCGAGGCAACAGCGTAATCCCCGCCCCCTGTAAGACACACTCACGCGCATAAATCAGGTTATCGGTCATATGGGTCGGCGGTAACAGCCAGCTGTGCCACTCCTCGCCGCGCGTCAGTAACCACTCGCTCCAGGCGCGATGGGCAATGCAACGGTGTTCTGCCAGCTGATGCGGGTGCTGAATCAGCGCATGCTGCGCCAGGTATGCCGGGGCGGCGACCAGCAGGCGCTGGCAGTAACCAATGCGCCGGCCAATCAGCGAAGAGTCCTGCGGCTTACCGGTACGCAACGCCACGTCGAAGCCTTCATGCACCAGATCGCGAAGATCATCTGATACCGATACTTCCAGCGTGACATCCGGGAACTGCTGTTGAAATTGCGCGTTGCAGCGCGCCAGCAGCGTGGCGCCGATGCCTGCCGGGCTGGTAATACGTAAGCGGCCACTGGGGTTAGCGCGCAGACGTTCGATTGCCTGCTCAGCGCGCTCACTGGCCTGCAGCATCTCCTGGCAGTGAATCAGATAGCGTTCGCCCGCAAAGGTCAGATTCAGCTGACGCGTCGTGCGATTAAGCAAACGCAAACCAAGCGCCTGCTCCAGCTGGCTGATGCGCTGGCTGACGCTTGATTTCGGCAGTCCGGCACGCCGCGCCGCCGCGGTAAAGCTGCCGCTTTCCGCCACCAGCGCAAACAGGGCCATATCCTGTAACTGCTTAAACATTATTGTTCATCCCGGGCGAACACTCTGTCATTGATTGTCCATCTTATCACTCCAGTGAATCGCTTCTACAATTAAGCCACTTAACTCAGGAGGATAATGATGAATAACCGAGCGATTGCGATTAACCCGGAAAATCCGGCACAGTTTATTGAAATTCAGCCAGCGACACCGACGCCAGGCGAATATGACCTGCTGGTTGAGGTAAAAGCCGCCTCGGTCAATCCGGTGGACACCAAGGTACACAAAGGCGCGCAGAAAAACGGTCTGCAGGCTCCGCGCATTCTCGGCTGGGATGCCAGCGCAGTGGTCGTGGCGACCGGCAGTAACGTCAGCGGTTTTAAGCCGGGCGATGAAGTTTACTATGCCGGTGATATCACCCGTCCGGGCAGTAACAGCACCCTGCAGCTGATTGATGCGCGTATTACCGGCCATAAGCCGAAAAGCCTTGACTGGGCTGCCGCTGCCGCCATTCCACTGACGGCGCTGACCGCCTGGGAAGGGCTGTTCGAACGCCTGAAGATTCAGGATGCCGCCGCGGGGAAAACCCTGCTGATTATCGGTGGTGCCGGCGGTGTGGGCTCGCTGGCGATCCCGCTGGCCAAACTTAACAGCAAGCTGCAGGTGATCGCCACCGCTTCGCGGCCGGACTCGGTACAGTGGTGTCGGGATCGCGGCGCTGACCAGACGATTAACTATCAGGATATGGCCGGTGAGCTGGAGAAACTCGGTCTGAAGCAGGTAGATTATATTTTCTGTCTGAATGATACCGACGGGCACTGGCATAGCATGGCGCAGCTGATTGCGCCGCAGGGCCATATTTGTACCATCGTCGAAAATGAACATCCGCTGGATATGAGCGAGCTGAAACTGAAGAGTGCCGCCCTGCATTTTGAGTTTATGTATACCCGCAGCATGTTCACTACGCCGGATATTGCCCGCCAGGGCGAGATCCTGAATCAGGTCGCCAGCCTGCTGGATGCCGGTAAACTGACCACCACGCTCAATGAAACCCTGACGGGACTCAGTGTCGAAACCCTGACTGCCGCCCACCAGCGGGTGCTGGAAGGCCATATGCGCGGCAAAGTGGTGATGGTGTATTAATCTGACAGTGGGCGGCGGGAACGCCGCCCCTGGCAGACCGATTTATCAGGTAAATACAACTTTCAAACTGCCCGGTGTACTACGTGGGTTGCCGACGATGCTGCCGATTGTCATATGCGCATTGCGTCGGCATCATCCGGACCAATGTCGACATAAACATTGCCGCTGCTGATGTCAAAAGCAGGGAGACAGCGATCATCTGTCGCCCAGCATCTCCTTCACCAGTTCCACGCAGCGCAGAAAACGGCTGTCATAGTCGTCTTCCTCCACATGCACATAGGGAATGTTATTGCTGTTCAGCATACGCACCAGCAGATCCTGAAACTCTTTACGATCCACCGAGCTGCCGAGGCTGCGTAACCCATCCGCCACCCAGGGCACGTTATTCTCCACCAGAATCACCAGATCAAAGCGATACTCATCAATCAGCGCCTGCACAAACGGGTGCTCGCGCCCTTCATACTTTTTACAGAACGCCTGGGTGGTGACAAAGTCGGTATCGATAAACGCCACTTTATTGGCGTACTTGACGGCAAAATCGATATATTGCGCCTGCCCGAGGGCAATTTTATCGTAGTCGGAGTACTGCAGCGCCATCTCATCACCGCCGAGGTGGGAAAAGACATAGTCGCGGCCAAACTCCCACGCACTGGTGGTATTAAAGATATTCGCCAGCTTATTGACCAGCGTCGATTTGCCGCTCGACTCACCGCCAAGGATCGCCACGGTACGCACAAAGAAAGGTTTCACTTCCGTCGGAATATAGTCCCAGTAACGGAAAGGATCCTGACGAATCTGCGCACCGCTGATATTCATAAACGATCGCCTGGGATCGATCAGTACCGCTTCGATGCCCAGATGTTCAAAGTATTGCCCCGCATCCTGCTCTTCACTGGTATAAACCCGATTCGGCTCAATACCCTGCTTTGCCATAAACGAGGTAATGCCTTCACTCCAGACATCCCAGCCGTGTGGATAAGGCTCCATTCCCTGTTCATTAAACGAGTGAATGCGGATGTTTTTCTGGTATTTAAAGGTTTGCAGCAGCCAGCGCAGACGGTCACTGATCGTCGGCTGCTGCGACATCGCGCTGTTTTCAAACAGCATACGGTCACGCGGCTCGTCGTAGCCCATAATGATATGCAGCTCATCCACCTGGCTACAGGCGCGCTGAATCAGATAGATATGGCCGGTATGCAGCGGATAAAACTTGCCAAATACCACGCCGACGGTTTTCTCGCGCCGCGGAAATTCCAGCCCTAAGTAGCGGTGCAGCGCTTCCAGCTTCTGCGCGCTGGGGCTTTTGATTTTGGCATTCAGTAACTGGCTCAGATAACCTTTGGTCATGCCGCTGGCATCCGCCACCTGTTGCAGGGTACAGCCCTGCTGGCGAATCGCCGTTTTCAAATACTCAAATGACGACATGAAATGCCTCCTGCATGTCACTGCGCAATAGCCGCTGATAGCCTGCCGCCGGGTATTTCCGGCGCAGGGAAATTATAAATCGTCCAGAATCGCCAGCGCATCGGTCAGTTTCTTCACGCCAAACACCTGCATATTTTCCGGCGGCTTTTTCGGTACGTTAGCGACCGGCACAATGGCGCGCCGGAAACCATGTTTCGCCGCTTCAGAGATCCGCTCCTGGCCACTCGGCACCGGGCGAATTTCCCCGGCCAGCCCAACTTCACCAAATACCACTAAATCCTGCGGCAACGGGCGATCGCGCAGGCTGGACACCATCGACAGCATCAGCGCCAGATCGGCGCCGGTTTCGCTGACCTTCACGCCACCGACCACATTCACGAACACATCCTGATCGGCCATCTGCAGACCGCCATGACGGTGTAATACCGCCAGCAGAATCGCCAGACGGTTCTGCTCCAGACCAACCGCCACCCGACGCGGGTTCCCCATCATCGAGTGATCGACCAGCGCCTGAATCTCCACCAGCAACGGCCGTGTCCCTTCCCACAATACCATTACCGCACTGCCGGCGGTCACTTCATCACCCCGTGACAGGAAGATTGCCGAGGGATTACTCACCTCACGCAGTCCCTGCTCGGTCATGGCGAATACCCCCAGCTCATTGACCGCGCCAAAGCGGTTTTTATGGCTACGCAGCGTGCGGTAACGCGAATCGGCATCGCCATCCAGCATCACCGAACAGTCGATACAGTGCTCCAGCACTTTCGGACCGGCCAGCGAACCATCTTTGGTCACATGGCCGACCATGATAATGGCGACCCCCCGGGTTTTGGCAAAGCGCGTCAGATAAGCCGCAGTCTCGCGTACCTGCGCCACACTGCCGGGAGATGACTGGATATCCGCCATATGCATCACCTGAATCGAGTCGATCACCATCAGCTTCGGCTGCTCTTCCCCGGCGATCAGACAGATCTGCTCGATACTGGTTTCCGACAGCATCAACAGGTTTTCGGTAGGTAACCCTAAGCGGTGCGCGCGCATCGCGACCTGCTGCAGCGACTCTTCACCGGTGACATACAGGGTTTTCATCCCCTGGGCGAGCTTACACAGGGTTTGCAGCAGCAGCGTACTTTTACCCGCACCCGGACTGCCGCCAATCAGAATCGCGCTCCCCGGCACCACGCCACCGCCAAGCACGCGGTCAAACTCTTTGAACCCGGTGGAAAAACGCGGCAACTCCTCGAGGCTGATCTCCGAAAGCTTTTGCACCCGGCTGGGACCGCCACTGCCCGCATAGCCCGACAGGCGTTCGTTGCGCGCAGCGGCGGGTGACGCGGCAAGGCGTACTTCAGTGATGGTGTTCCACGCCTGGCAGGCGCTACATTGCCCCTGCCAGCGCGGGTAGTCTGCGCCGCATTCGTTACAAACGAAGGCGCGTTTTACCGCCTTTGCCAAATTTTATCCTCAGGTTAACGCTCTTCGTGAACCAGGCTGCCGCTGAGAATGCAGAACACCCCCATCAGATCCGCATGGCGGATGGTCACTTCGGTTTTTTCATTCACTTTCGGCTTCGCGTGGTAGGCAATACCCAACGACGCAGCCGCGATCATCGGCAGATCATTCGCCCCGTCGCCGATCGCCACGGTTTGTCCTGCGGCGATCTGATACTTCTTCGCCAGGTTCAGCAGCGTTTGCGCTTTAAACTTCGCATCGACGATCTGGCCGACGACTTCTCCGGTCAGCTTACCGTCGCGGATCTCCAGCTCATTCGCCACCACGGCTGCCAGATGCAGTTTATCGCGCAGGTATTCGGCGAAGTAAGTAAAACCGCCAGAAGCGATCGCCACCTGCCAGCCCAGCGCCTGTAGCTTCTGCACCAGCGTGGTTAAGCCTGGCATTAATGGCAGTTCATCGCGAACCTGCCGCAGAATATTGGCATCCGCATCTTTCAGTGTCGCCACGCGCTGACGCAGGCTGGCGGCAAAATCGAGCTCGCCGCGCATCGCGCGTTCCGTCACTTCCGCCACCAGTTCACCGCTACCCGCCAGTTTGGCGATTTCATCGATGCATTCAATGCGGATGGCGGTGGAATCCATATCCATCACCAGCAGGCCTGGGGTTTTCAGATGCGGAATTTTGCCCAACGGAGCCACATCCAGCCCGCTGTCATGCGCCAGTTTAGTCGCGCGCGGCGTCAGTGAACCCGCCAGGCGAATCACCTGGTAATCATCCACACACCATGCGCTGACGATGACCATCGCCGCGCCCAGCTGATGCTGGTAGTGTGTCAGACGATCTTTATCGAGCTGACGCCCGTAAAGCAACCAACCGGTACGCCCGGCACGATAATCCAGTGGCATCACTTCGTCGCCACTGAGAGAAAGAGGTAAACCCGGCCAGAGAGAAACATCGGAAGGCAGGTCACACCAGGTCAGACGATTTGGCATTACAGCTCCTGTTAAGGACATTACAGGCTGGGTAAAATGACTCAACACAACCTAACAAAACCACGCAAGAGGCTACCTTGTATGCTGCGCTTCTGGCAACATAAAGTGTCGAAAACAGCTGCGTGGCTGTTCACAAAATTTGAAGGTTTGAGATGGCTAAAGCCAAACTGAAATTTCGCCTGCATCGCACCGCGATTGTGCTTATCTGCCTGACGCTGCTGGTGGTGTTAATGCAGGGCGCTTCATGGTTCAGCCTTGGGCACCAGATGGCCCGTTCTGAGCAGGTAGAAGAGCTGGCGCGAACCCTGACGAAGCAGGTGGCTTTCAGCCTGACGCCGCTGATGGAGAATGGCGAAGATAATCGCCAGCAGATCCAGGCGTTGCTGGCGCAGATGACCGATCACAGCCGTATTCTTGACGCCTCAGTATATAGCGATGACGGTACGCTGCTGGCGCGCAGCGGAGAAAATATCAATGTGCGTGACCGGCTGGCCATCGGCGGCAAGCGCGCCGGTAGCTACTTCAATCATCAAATTGTGCAGCCGCTCGACAGCAATGGCGGCCCGCTCGGCTTTCTGCGCGTCACGCTGGATACCCATGTGCTGGTCACTGAGGCCAAGCAGGTGGATAACACCACCAATATTCTGCGCCTGATGATGCTGCTGGCGCTGGCCATCGGCATTATTCTCACCCGCACCCTGCTGCGCGATCGCCGAACCCGCTGGCAGCAATCCCCATTCCTGCTAACCGCCAGTACGCCGGTGAAAGAGGACCATGAAGAAGAGAGCGGCGCGGCCACAGAGAACAGTGACACGGCAACCCCGCCAGCCGGCGAAAGTCGGCGCTGATCGCCGCCTCCTTCGTCAGGGTTTGCCAGTAGCTGTGCCTGCAGGCTGCCGCGGTCCAGCGGAGCGTGCAGCAATCATGTGCTTAAATCGGTCATAGTGAATAGATTTATGAATAGATAATATAGCGGAAACGGTACAGCAGCTGCGGGCTAACGCAAGGATCGGGGAGGTTTTATGAATAGATACTTACCAGCATTGAAACCACTATACGGGCGGCAATAACACCGCCCGGACAAGGCAGCGTGTTTACTCTTTATCGCCTAACAGTACCGACTCCAGCGCGATATGGATCATCTCGCTAAAAGTGGTCTGACGCTCAGCAGCGCTGGTCTGCTCATGAGTACGGATATGGTCGGATACGGTACAGATCGCCAGCGCTTTCGCACCGAACTCTGCCGCCACGCCATAGATACCCGCCGCTTCCATTTCCACGCCCAGAATACCGTATTTTTCCATCACATCAAACATCTGCGGATCGGGCGTATAGAACAGATCGGCAGAGAAAATATTGCCGACGCGCGCATCAACCCCGAGAGCTTTGGCGGCATCAACCGCATTGCGCACCATGGCGAAATCGGCAATCGCGGCGAAATCATGATCTTTAAAACGCATACGGTTAACTTTGGAATCGGTGCAGGCGCCCATACCGATCACTACGTCGCGCAGTTTTACGTCAGCACGCACCGCGCCGCAGGAACCGACACGAATGATTTTCTTCACGCCAAATTCAGTGATCAGCTCTTTCGCATAAATTGAGCAAGATGGAATGCCCATACCGTGACCCATTACCGAGATCTTACGGCCTTTATAGGTGCCGGTGTAACCGAGCATGCCACGAACGTTATTCACTTCAACCGCATCTTCAAGGAAAGTTTCGGCAATGTGTTTAGCGCGCAGCGGATCGCCTGGCATCAGTACCACGTCCGCGAAATCACCCATTTCAGCATTAATATGAGGCGTTGCCATCTGTATATCCCTTAATTAGTCAGTACAGCGACCGTCAGAAACGGTCGCAAAACAAAAAGTCAGCGCTGCTTATCACAGCATGTTTTTGCCGTATTCCATCGCGGAGAGGCCAAAGTATTTCGCCACGGTCTGGCCGATATCAGCAAAGGTATCACGGTAACCCAGCGAACCCGGCTTCACTTTCGGACCGTAAATCATGACCGGAATATGCTCGCGCGTATGCTCGGTGCCCTGCCAGGTGGGATCGCAACCGTGGTCAGCCGTCAGGATCAGAATGTCGTCCTCTTTCACCAGAGCCATTAACTCCGGCAAACGACGGTCAAACAGTTCCAGCCCGGCGGCATAACCGGCAACGTCGCGACGATGTCCCCAGGCGGAGTCGAAATCGACAAAGTTGGTAAACACGATGGAATTATCCGGCGCCGTCTGCATCTCTTTTACCGTAGCATCAAACAGCGCATCCAGACCGGTAGCTTTCACCTTTTTGGTAATGCCGACATGGGCATAGATATCGGCAATTTTACCCACCGAAATCACTTCGCCGCCCTGTTCATCCACCAGCTTTTTCAGCACCGTCGGTGCCGGCGGCTCAACCGCCAGATCGTGACGGTTGCCGGTACGCTCAAAGTGTCCGGCTTGATCGCCGATAAACGGGCGCGCAATCACGCGGCCAATGTTATAGCCGCCTTCCGTCAGCTCTTCACGGGCGATTTCGCATAGCTCGTACAGACGATCGAGTCCAAAGGTCTGCTCATGGCAGGCAATCTGGAATACCGAGTCAGCCGAAGTGTAGAAAATCGGCTTACCGGTTTTCATATGCTCTTCACCCAGCTGGTCAAGCACCACCGTACCGGAAGAGTGGCAGTTGCCAAGATAGCCCGGCAAATTTGCCCGTTTAACCAGTTTATCCAGTAACGCCTGCGGAAAGCTGTTCTGTTTGTCACTGAAGTAACCCCAGTCAAACAGCACCGGCACACCGGCAATCTCCCAGTGGCCTGACGGTGTATCCTTACCGGAGGAGAGTTCGCTGGCGTAAGCATAAGCTCCGATAATATCAGCATTTTTATCCAGTCCCGGCGGGAATTTACCGGTAGACTCTTCAGCCGCTTTACCGAGACCCAGCGCGCTGAGGTTAGGCAACTGCAGTGGTCCTTTACGCCCGATATCCGCTTCACCGTTAAAGCATGCCTCAGCAATGTGGCCGAGGGTATCAGAACCCTGATCGCCGAACTTGTCGGCGTCTTTGCTGGCACCGATTCCGAAGGAATCAAGCACCATGATAAATACACGTTTCATCCTGCTCTCCTGCGTATTCACGCGATGCGGATTAAAAAATAGCGATCGGATCAGTATACCTAAAGAATACCGGTTGCCGCCCGAAGTATTGGACAGTTCAAGGCTATTCACTGATTCTGCGATAGATAACCGGTGTGGCCTGCGGGGCGCTATCGCTTAGTTTAATCGCTGATTTCAGCGCCTGTGCCGCCTCCTGCCAGCCAGCCTCACTGGCGGCATGGATCACCGCCAGGGGACGATGGCTATCCACCGCATCCCCGAGCTGCGCCATATCACTCAGTCCAACGCTGTAATCGATGCTGTCGCTGGCACGCTGACGACCGCCGCCCATGGCGACCACCGCCATACCCAGCGCACGGGTATCCATGGCGCTGACAATACCCGCCTGGTCGGCATATACCGCTTTACTGAGCATTGGCGCGGGCAGATAGTGATCCGGCCGCTCAATAAAGTCGCCCGGCCCTTTCTGCGCTGCCACCATCCGGGCAAAAACCTCTGCCGCCTTGCCGTTATCCAGCACCGCCTGCAGTTTACTGCGCGCCTCTGCCGCATCGCTGGCCAGCCCGCCGGAGAGCAACATCTCGCTACAGAGCGCCATCGTAACCTCATACAGACGCGGATTACGGTATTCGCCGGTCAGGAAGCGCACCGCTTCACGCACTTCCAGCGCATTACCGGCACTGGATGCCAGTACCTGGTTCATATCGGTCAGCAGTGCGGTGGTTTTACAGCCGGCGCCATTGGCAACGCCAACAATCGCCCGTGCCAGCAGTTCGGACTGCTCAAAGGTCGGCATAAAGGCGCCGGACCCGACTTTGACATCCATCACCAGCGCATCAAGACCTTCGGCCAGTTTTTTCGCCAGAATCGAAGCGGTAATCAACGGGATGGAATCCACCGTCGCGGTAATATCACGTGTGGCGTAGAAACGCTTATCTGCTGGCGCCAGCGAGCTGGTCTGGCCAATAATCGCCACGCCGACCTGTTTAATAATGCTGCGGAAGCTCTCATCGGACGGAAAAATATCGAAGCCAGGAATCGCTTCCAGTTTATCCAGCGTGCCGCCGGTATGACCAAGGCCACGACCAGAGATCATCGGCACATAGCCGCCACAGGCGGCGATCATCGGCCCCAGCATCAGTGAGGTGACATCCCCAACGCCACCGGTGGAGTGTTTATCCACCATCGGGCCATTGAGTTTCAGGGATTGCCAGTCCAGCACCGTGCCCGAATCACGCATCGCCATGGTCAGCGACACCCGTTCCGGCAGAGACATGTCGTGAAACCAGATGGTCATCGCCAGTGCGGCGATCTGCCCTTCCGAGACGGTGTTATCCCGCACGCCATTAATAAAAAAGCGGATTTCATCGTCATTAAGCGCCTGACCATCGCGTTTTTTACGGATAATTTCTTGCGGCAGAAACAAGGTAACCCCCTGTGTGATACCAGGATAAGCCGGGACGACAGACCTGTCGCCCCGGAAGATCAATAACCGGCCTGGCTGGCGGCGGTGTGATAACCGGCGGCGTTCAGCAGACTGGCAAGCAGGCTGGAGGCGCCAAAGCGGAAGTGGCGCGCATCGGCCCAGTCGCTACCCAGCAGATCATCAGCCAGTTTCAGATACAGCGCCGCATCTTCAGCGGTGCGCACCCCACCCGCAGGTTTAAAGCCCACCCCGGCTTTAACGCCTTTGTCGCGGATCACCGTCAGCATAATCTCTGCCACTTCAGGTGTGGCATTCACCGGCACTTTACCCGTTGAGGTTTTAATAAAATCCGCGCCGGCGTCGATGGCGATTTCGGCGGCCTGACGGATCAGCGCCGCCTGTTTCAGTTCACCGGTTTCAATAATCACTTTCAGCAGTACTCTGGCGGCGGCGCAAACCTCTTTGCAGGCTTTCACCAGCGCAAACCCCACCTCGCGGTTACCGGCCATCAGCGCACGATAAGGAAATACCACATCCACTTCATCGGCGCCGTAAGCGATAGCCGCACGGGTCTCGGCCAGCGCAATCTCAATATCGTCATTACCGTGCGGAAAGTTGGTCACGGTCGCAATACGGATATCCGGCGTACCCTGCTCACGCAACGTTTTGCGCGCAATCGGAATAAACCGCGGGTAGATACAGATGGCCGCAGTGTTACCGGCCGGGGATTTCGCCTGATGGCAGAGCGCGATCACTTTCGCCTCAGTGTCATCATCATTCAGAGTGGTCAGATCCATCAATTTCAGCGCGCGCAGCGCCGCAGCGGTTACATCAGTCATGCTACTCTCCAACAACAGATTCAGTGAGCCTGCGACAATGTTAACATTTTAACAGTACATTGCCGCCGTTGATGTGCTTAAACTCACAGTTGATTAAGAAACGATTGTTATCATTCTATATATATTGCGACTAATATCACAATAAACCACTAATAAGCAGCATAACAAAAATACCGGCGATGCTGTAAAGGCGATCTCTTACAGAAATGTGATAATTATAACATTTATTTATTGCAGCCTCGGCGGCAACCGGCAGGGAGACACGGCGCTGAGATCAGATGTTAAACAGCAGACGGGTATTCTCACGCAGCGTTTCGCGAATCAATTCCGGGGGTTCACTGCGCAATTCGCACAGCGTTTGCCAGACATTCACCACCCGCTCGGGGCGATTCGGCTCGCCCTGGAAACCGCACAGCGGCATATCCGGCGCATCCGTTTCCAGTAACAGCGCGCTGAGCGGCAGGCGGGCAATGGTCTCGCGGGTTTTACTGGCGCGCGGATAAGTAATAGTACCGCCTACGCCAATGCGATAACCGGCATTAATAAAAGCCTCCGCCTGCTGCAAACTACCGGCAAAACCATGCACTACCCCACGGCGCGGCACCTCAATACGCCTTAAATGCATTGCCAGTTTATCGTGGGTACGGCGCGAATGCAGGATCACCGGCAGCTGATAATCGCGCGCCAGCTTTAACTGAGCATCCAGCAGCGCCTGTTGTTTATCGAACAACGGATCGGCCATATAGAGATCGAGTCCGATCTCGCCTATCGCCACCAGTTTAGCGGGCCGTTGTTGCAGATGCTGCTCCAGCAAGGCAAGTGCGGCATCATTATGTTCAGCAACCGCCATCGGATGCAGTCCCAGTGCGGCATGCAGGGCAGAATGATGTTCTGCCAGCGCCAGTACCCGTTGAAAGCGCGAGGCGGCGACCGCCGGGACGATAATTTTGTCGACGCCGGCAGTGGCGGCGCGTTGCAGGCTTTCGCTCTGCTGCTCGCTAAACGGGGGAAAATCAAAATGACAGTGAGTATCAACAAAACTCATGCCCGGGATCCTTCATCATAATCCACGTCATTACCGGCAACCGGATCGCGAATAATCGCGGTGTGATCCGGCTGATTCGCGACCGCCGCCGGCGGTGTAATCCGCTGATGACGAAGAAAGGTGCCGCTATCGCTCAGCGATTGTCCGACGGTGGCGAGGAAATAGCGTCCGCAGCGGCGACCAAGATGATAATCCTGATTCAGTGATGCCACCCGGCTGCCCAGTACACTGCTGGCCAGCGGTTTCGGCGGAAAAATTTCCAGAATGCGTAACTTACCCGGCGGTTTTTCAATAAAACGCTGAATCTGATGATAGCTCTGCGCATGCTGCTGCATCACATTGACCAGCGGCTGCAGCGCGCTTTCACCGAGCCAGCGCTCCATACGCCTGAACCATTGCGGGGTATAGTACATTTGCGAGGGTACCGTACGGATCACCACTATGGTATCGGCGCCGCGACGTGCCGCTTCGCGCACCGGAATCGCGTCGCTGATGCCGCCGTCAAGATAACTGATGCCATCCAGATCCACTCCCGGGCGATAGAAACCCGGGATGGCGCTGGATGCTTTAATGATATTCAGCCAGTTATCCGCCGTCGGAGCAAAATAACCCGGCGTATAATCATCACTGCGACAGGCACACATATAGAACTCTTTGCCGCTGCTGAACATCTTCTCAGCACTGCTTATCGCCAGCGGAAACTCTTTCGCGGTGATATCCACCAGCCAGTCGAGATCGATCAGATGGCCGCCACGCACAAAGCGCAGAGGATCAAAAAACATCTTGCTGGTGGTATAGCGGGTAATCACCCGCCGCGCATAGCCCGGCTGGGCACAGACAAAAGCCGAAAGATTTTGTGCCCCGGCAGAAGTGCCAAGCATCAGCTGGAAAGGGTTAAAATTTGCGCGCTGAAACTCATCCAGCACACCCGCGGTAAAGATGCCGCGCTGCCCTCCTCCTTCGCACACCAGGGCGATTTTACCCGGCTTAAAGGGGGCTAACCTTAAAGGCTCAATATTACCCAGGGTAACAGGGATGCGTTTGCCCAACGGCGTATCCTCAGAAGTCGTTGCGAGAGAAGCCAGCATCACGATAACCGGAAACCATAGATGGCTCCGCTGGCTATCTTCAGCGGCGGCATTGATGCCGTCCGCGCAGCTGCGCTCTGAACCAGGACAAGTATCTCTGAGGAGTTATAACACCGGGGATAAAGCATGACAAACAGGGTAGCCCTTATTGCAAAGGCTCCTGCGGTGACGGTTTTTTCAGTCCAGGATCCTGCTGCTCTCTGCCGTAATCCTCCTGCAGGATGCCGGAGAGCCAGCCATTATTCCCTGCGACCCAGGCGCAATCGTGATCAAACCATTCCGCCCACATTAACCAAAGCTGACCTTTCAATTGCTTATATCTGCCAACGATGATGTCGCTATTCATGACTGGCCTCCGCTAAGAGAGCTTAATCGAAGCACATGTTCGATTTAACCAGGGCCGCTAAGGCCGTTTACGACCGGTAAACAGGCTGACGAGGAACAGGATGATACCAACCACGAAGACAACTTTAGCTGCCCACGCGGCTGTACCTGCTAAACCACCAAAACCTAATGCAGCTGCAATCAGCGCAACAATCAGGAAAATAATACCCCAACGAAACATAAGCCTCTCCTTACCATAGTGAAAATCGAACCGCTTGTCTCTTGCCATCCGCCCATACTGGCTGCGGATTTATCTTCTCTTTCTTATACCGCTACTACTCTCTGCCACGGCTCCGATAGCGGAACCGCGACAGATTGACGCTTATGGTTTAACCGTCAGGTCGTTCTTAACGCTTTTCACGCCGTCAATGGCTTTGGCAATCCCTTCAGCACGTTCGGACTGTGCCTGAGTCTTCACCACACCGGACAGCTGAACAACACCGTCATTGGTTTCAACTTTCACATTACGTGATGGCACAATGTCATCAGCTAATAGTTTAGCTTTAATTTCGCTGGTCGTTGCCGCATCGCCTGCGTAACCGCTTACCGACTGCGCTTTGCCGTCTTTAACGTGAAGTTTGTCACTCACGGATTTCACGCCTTCAACTTTCTTTGTCAGTTCGACGGCTTTTTCAGCCTGATCCTGTGAGGTGACAAAACCGCTTAGCGTAACCACGCCGGAATGCGTTTTAACTGAAATATCCGTACTTTTAATCGCCTCGTCGTCTACCAGGGCGGCTTTTACTTTCGCTGTGACTGAGCTGTCGCCCATATAGCCATCGACTTTTTTCATAGAACTATCGATTTTCGAACCTGCGCTATCGGCAGTGGCTGTTGCTTTCTGGGTCATGGTTTGTTCTGCCAGAGCGGAGCCGCTTAACAGCGCAGAACCAACCATCACAGCCATCAGAGTTTTGACAATTTTAGTGTTGTTCATCGATATATTCCTTCTACCTGTTGATACGCCCACAACCGTGAGCTTTACAGCTACAAACGGCGTAACTGTTGAAATGGGTCTGAGGGTAAAACCACACAAATCAGCACCCGACAGAGATAACCATAGTCAAGAATCAGGATTTAGCTTGATTCTGTGGTTTAAACGCAGGCAAAAGGGCTAAAAAGGAGGTTTTTTAGGAAGAGTCTGTGTGTGGCGGGTAAACAATGAGCAGAGATCAGCAGATAAAGATCATGATAGCCAGGCAAATACTGTTGTGGCCGGGCAAGCCCGGCCAGCAGAAGAAGCACTGACGATTAATGTTCGCGCGTCTTACGGAACACCACCTCAGGATAACGTTCCTGGGTAATATTCAGGTTTACCATGGTGGGTGCGATATACGTCAGGTTGTCGCCGCCATCCAGTGCGAGGTTAAGTTCGTTCTTACGCTGAAATTCGTCGAACTTCTTCGCATCGTGACATTCTACCCAACGGGCAGTAGAGACATTGACCGATTCGTAAATCGCCTCGACGTTGTATTCGCTTTTCAGACGCGCAACCACCACGTCAAACTGCAGCACCCCCACCGCACCCACGATCAGATCGTTGTTATGCACCGGGCGGAATACCTGGACCGCGCCCTCTTCCGATAGCTGCACCAGCCCCTTCAGCAGCTGTTTCTGCTTCAGCGGATCGCGCAGACGAATGCGGCGGAAGAGCTCAGGGGCGAAGTTCGGAATACCGGTGAACTTCATATTTTCACCCTGGGTAAAGGTATCGCCAATCTGGATGGTGCCGTGGTTATGCAAACCGATAATATCGCCCGGGAAAGCCTCTTCCACATGGGAACGGTCACCGGCCATAAAGGTCAGCGCATCGGAGATCACCACATCTTTGCCAGTACGCACCTGGCGCAGCTTCATGCCTTTTTCATACTTACCGGATACCACCCGCATAAATGCCACGCGGTCGCGGTGTTTCGGGTCCATATTGGCCTGAATTTTAAATACAAAGCCGGTGAACTTATCATCAGCCGCCGCGACGACACGGACATCGGTCTGGCGCGGCATCGGTGGCGGAGCCCACTCAATCAGGCCATCCAGCATATGGTCGACGCCAAAGTTACCCAGCGCGGTACCGAAGAACACCGGCGTCAGTTTGCCTGCAAGAAAAGCTTGCTGGTCAAATTCATGGGATGCGCCCTGCACCAGCTCCAGCTCTTCACGCAGCTGAGCCGCCAGATCTTCACCGATCGCCTTGTCCAGATCCGGGTTATTCAGCCCCTTAACAATGCGCACTTCCTGGATAGTGTGACCTTTACCACTCTGATAGAGATAGATTTCATCTTTATAGAGATGGTAAACGCCTTTAAACAGCTTGCCGCAGCCGATCGGCCAGGTGATTGGGGCGCAGGCAATTTTCAGCTCGCTTTCCACTTCATCCATCACTTCCATCGGATCGCGGATATCGCGGTCAAGCTTGTTCATAAAGGTCAGAATCGGCGTATCGCGCAGGCGGGTCACTTCCATCAGCTTACGGGTACGATCCTCAACGCCCTTTGCGGCATCAATAACCATCAGACAGCAGTCAACCGCCGTCAGAGTACGGTAAGTATCTTCAGAGAAGTCTTCGTGGCCTGGGGTATCCAGCAGGTTAATCAGACATTGGTGATACGGGAACTGCATCACCGAGGTGGTAATCGAGATACCACGCTGCTTTTCCATCTCCATCCAGTCAGATTTGGCATGCTGGTTGGAACCACGACCTTTTACGGTACCGGCGGTCTGAATGGCCTGTCCGAACAACAGCACTTTTTCAGTGATGGTGGTTTTACCGGCATCGGGGTGGGAAATAATGGCAAAAGTGCGGCGGCGAGCCACCTCTTGCATAAAGGGTGCATTTGACATCGGGAATCTTCTGGTTTGGTGCTGTGATGCTGCAGCGCAAGCCGCGCATGTCCGCGATCACAGACGATTAATCATCAATGGCCGGCATTTTCGCCGATCCGAGGGCTATAAACAATCCGGAACGCCGTTTAATCGATCAGAAAGCATCAGCCAGCCGTTATGCAGGGCATTCAGCAGTATGCGGTTACTGTCAATTTGCGGGCGATTTGTCAGGTTCTACACCGGATTGACCTCAGAAATTGGGGATACTTATTAGCGGGCAGTTTACGGCAGAAAAAGATAACTCGCCAGGCATTGACGCAGCAGAGCCAGAAACCGATCGGCAGTCAGGGATCCGCCGCCGGAGTCGTCACCGGCAATAGACCCTGGCCCTGATGACCTGACAGCGATCGACGGGAGAAATCATCAGCACGCTGCCGGGTGAGTTCCAGATAGCAATTTTCGCGCAATAGTTCAGCCAGCGAACCCGGCGCCGCGGTTGCGCGCCTGGCATCACACTCCATATCGCGGAAGTTTAACCATAAACGCTGCGCAGCCATGGTTTTATTACGTGCCGGAGGGGCAAGAGCGCGGATATAGCGGTTATAGTTTTCAGTTAATCGTTTATTTTGCCATGCCAGCTCATGACGCATGCAATGCTGCGCCACAGCAGCAACACCAGCGGCGTTTTCCCGGCAGGGGAGATATTGCGCAGCGGTTCCCTTATCACCGGCGGCGCGACAGGCATGCACCGTCAGCTGCAGACAGACAAACAGTAATATCAGGTATTGATTCATAAAACGTCGCCACTCCTTGCGCCAGGAATCTTCCTTAAAACATAGCGTGGGCATCATCAACCCACGCTGATGTCATACACCGGCGGCAGCGGTCGCTTATTTACAGTTAGTCGAGGGCTGTGCCGAATCCATAACGATTAGCACCGTCGTATAGTGGTCAGCAATTACCTGATGCATTAATTTGCCGCTGATGCGATAGCAGCCATCCAGTTTCACCGGACCTTTCTCAGACAGCACCTGCATTTCGGTAACATTATTTTCCGGCTCGCTGTCCGGATCCTCATTTGAGGTATTGGGTGCCGGGGTGACCGACACTGGCGTTGCCAGATGTAATACCGGCACATACACCTTTTTATCATTCGGGCCATCGCCGTAGCCAGGCGGGCCGTCAAACTGCTGCATATCCACATCCCCTTCCAGCGTTACCACGGTTGGTTTGTATTGCAGCACGTCCTCTGCCTGCGCCTGCTGAAACAGGCCAGCCGCCCCTGACAGCATCATCGCTGAGATGAACAGCGATAAAGGGGTTAACTTGCGCCAGGGATGCTGGTCGTTCTTGGTCATTTTTTATGCTCCAACGCGAATGCTCTTTAGTCGCGCTACTACATCATCAAGTCACCGCCTTTTCAACTGCGCCACGCGCTGGAAAGGCGGTTTAGAAGAGTTGTTTAGGCACCGGAGAGTTTCAGGATGGTGAGTCTGTCGGCTAACGGCATCGGCGATGATTACTGCGGAGCGATTTCTGAATCGGTTGATATTAAGTTTTCCCATTGCGGCATGAACTAACTACTGGCTACTACTCTCCTTACCATGGCCGGGTTGCGCCATATTCTGTGGTGCAAAACGCGGCGCCGGCTGCATATCGGTCAGCCCATCCCATCGATCGGCGCTGGCAATAATTCCCCCTGCAAAACCTCGCCGCCCGCTGAAGACGGTGGCTTTGGCAAATGCGCTGTTATGCGTTCAGACATAGCCACTCTCCAGAAAATAGTGCTCCCTTATATGGCCCGGCCACAACTTACAGCGGCGAGCTGAGCAGCCAGGTTCCTTCGCGATCGATAGTGATTTTTTGTTCGCGCCGCTTGCCCTGATTGGTAATGCTGAACTGGTACTCGCCAGGCGGCAGCTGTAAACGGGCAAAGCCATTGGCAGCCGGTACCAGCGCCTGTTGACTGCTGTTGAGCCACACTTCATCGCCCGAGACCAGTTTGATATACACCTGGGCAATCGGTTCTGGCGGCGCAGGCGGAGTGAGGGCGGCAACGCCAGCGCTGGCTGATGGCCCCGGCAAGACGTCAGCAGACACTGCTGGCGCTACGGATACGGGTTCGGCCTCCTGATCGCCGCCGCCGTGCATCAGAGCGCCAATCAGGGTTCCCGCCACCACTCCCGCCGCGATCAGGCATGGCACCCGCAAACGCGCAGGGATCACCAACCGGCCAGCTTTCACCACTTCCGCTGCCGGCTGCGGCAACCCTGTCGGCGCCGTCGCTTTGCTGGCCGCCGGTTGCTCCGGCCCGTCAACCGACAGCGCCATCAGCATGGCCAGCTGGTCTATGCTTTGCGGACGATCTTCCGGCTTCAGCATCAGTGCGCGATCGATAGCCTGCAGCAACGGCAGTGAATACCCGGCCGGGCGTACAGCGCCCAGCGGCTGATAGCTGTCTTCAATACTCCGCACTACGCTTACCGGCGGCGGTGAACCGATAATCAGGGTGTGCAGCACCGCCCCGAGCGCATAAATATCCGTCCACGGCCCCTGCTCGCTCTCGTTGTTATCGCTGTATTGTTCTATCGGCGCGAAACCTGGCTTCAGCATGGTTTCCGTTTCATCGGACAAATTACCAATCGCCTTACGGGCAGAACCAAAATCCAGCAGCACTGGCGACATATTTTCCTGGATTTGAATATTTTCCAGCGAGATATCGCGATGCAGATAGCCCTCGCGATGAATAGTATTAATAGCGCCAAATAACGGCGGCAGCAGGCTGCGGATCCACGCTTCATTAATCAGTTCAGGGCGTTGTGCCTGCAACAGCGCCAGCGTATTGCCGCTGTAATACTGGGTACCCATATAAGCAGTATCATTCTGTACCCAGAAACGCAGCACATGGAGCAGGTTCGGATGATTAAAACGTGCCAGCAGCCGCGCTTCCTGAATAAAACTATTGAGTCCGGCATGGAAGCTTTTACTGAAACGCTCGCTGCGCAGCACCAGTTTTAGTTCATCGTTGCGCACAGCCAGCGATAAGGGCATAAACTCCTTAATCGCAATAGTCCGTTTCAGCTGATGATCAAAAGCGCGATACACAATACCAAAACCACCGCCGCCAATAACTTGCTGAATTTCAAACTCATTAAAGCGATAGCCAACCGGTAACGCGTTCGGCACGGCTCGGGGGTTATCTTGTTGTGACATAATGGATAACTCTCTGATAACAAATGGCTTCAGGTCAGCAAATGGCAGCTTGCCGACATAACCGCCGCAATATATTTAAAGTCAGTAACCACCAGTTGGGAGATTATTGAAATGGATAGTTTTTAACGCTTTCAATCCGTTGTTCATTTAATTTCAGGCGACATCCGGCCCCCACCAGCGCATGCATCTGCGATCCCTCACGTGCCTGTAACTGCCGGGTATTGCATTCACTTTCGCGAAATTCAAGCCACAGCCGCTGTGTTTTGTCGAAAGACTTTATAAAGCGGCGATTAAAGCTGTCACCACCAGAAATAATGGTTATTTTATTTTTGAATTTTTTTATTTCCTCTTTCATTTCAATCTCCGATTTCTGATAGTCAGTAATATAACAACTTGTCAGTTCGGCATGGTTTCCGATATGTTCACAATGAACCTTGGCGGCAAATGCGCGCTGACAAAAAATTGCAGCGATAACACATAAAATAACCATTAACTTCATCATCTCAATGCGCACCTTCCGGGCTAAAAATTAAATCGCCGCGTGGTTGTGCTGTCGCTGACTGCCCCAGCCAGCTGGTGAAGCCCAGCCGCGCCGCGCCACCCAGTACCACGCCACTGACCTCGCCGGCATCCAGCAGCAAACGTATCTGCCAGATAAACTCAATGCCCAGATACTGCTTTACCCAGTCACACAACTGTTGCGTCGCAGACTGACCCGGCAAAAAGTCCTGATAGGCCGCCAGTGGCATCGGCCCCAGTTCAATGCAGAACTTGTGCTGCACATCGCGTATCGCCACCCCAAGAAAAGCGTTTTTCCCGAGGCGCGGCACCTTGCGTCCGCTCGCCAGGCGCGCCTGATCGCGGCGATCAATGCGCAGCCAGTGCGGCAGGTTCTCCACCAGCCGCACCGGTACCGCAAAATAGTGCCGCAAAATTTTACTCAAACCCTCCGCATCGCGGGCATGACGGCTTAAATGCCCGGCCACGGCAAAACGCGCATGCGTACTCAGGCCGCCGCGGTTCAGCTGTTGCGGCAGTCCCATGCCCGTCAGACTGGCAATATAATGAGCGAAATGATGATTATCCGGGCGATCCAGCGAGACAACCGGCTGGGCATCGGCCCAGGCACGATAAAATAATAAGATCAGCCGGTGGTGAAACAGATCGGCAAAGGCGGTCAGGCTACGGTCCTGATAGTGATAGATGCGTTCACGGACATATTCGGTGATATGCAACGGCAACGGCCCGTTGGGGCCAAACAGTCCAAAGCTGTAGATGGCAATATCGTACAGTTGCCCGCCATCATCTGCGGTTGCGCGCGCGCTGACCTGCGCCAGCGTGGATGGCGCAAAAGCCATGGCCGGAAGCTGCCCCAGCCGCAGCGGTTCATGTAATGGCAGCGGCGCACGGCCAAGGGGATAGCGCTCACCGCTGCGCGCATCAATATGCCGCAATAGTTGAAACAGGTCATAGCGCCAGGGAGCCGCAGCCAGTACGGACCAGAAATCCGCCGCTAAACGCAGCCTTTTTCCGTGCGATTCGGACTCAGTCGAGACCTGATTCATATTAACGTCCTTTTGCCCGTCGCTGGCGGCCAGTAGCCGATTTCGCCGCGCTGCTGGCTACACAGCGTCATCTCGGTAAAACTGTTGATTGCCACCAGACGGGAAAACACCCGCGCCAGCACGCTCCCCAGTAACCATGCACCGGAACCGGAAAATGCCTGCTCATCAATTGTCAGTTCAATGGCGATGCCGCGCGCGTAGACCAGCGGACCGGGTTGCGCTACCCGCCGGTTAACCGCTTTAAGCTGGCAATGACGGATCCCGTCAATCTGGCGGGCTACTGCCGCGTCCGCCAGGTCCGCATACAGTCCCAGCAACTGACGTAATGCCGATGCGCCTTGTCCGTCATCACCATCCATCAGACTGAGATAATTCATCTGTAAATGACTGATTAGCCGCCAGGCTATTTCCCCTTCGGCCAGCGCCGGGCGTGGGGCGGTGGGGCCCTTACGCAAACTCAGCGCGCGCACCGGTAGCGAATCCGCCATGGTGAAATTAGCCTGTTCCTGCTGCAATAGCAGTAACGGTAAATCCCGGCTGGAACAGATCACTTCGGCGGTCAGATAGCGCAGATCTTCATGCCAGGGCGTGTGCCGTTCATCCACCAGCGAAAGGAAAACTTCAGAGCCGCTATAGCTACTGCGCGCGCCATAACGTTCGGCGCTTTCCGATAAGGTGCGCGGTTCACGACGCAGGGAGAAGTAAGCGCCGTAATTGCCGTCATCCCGGCTGAAGGTGTGCCAGAAAGGGCGAAAAACCTGCTCTTCACGCCTTGTATCAGTTATGGCATACAACTTTTTTACCGAAAAAATTTCGTAGTCCAGCGGACGAATATTATCGACCACCAGGTGATACTCATGGGCGCTGTCACTGATTTTTTGCCGTTCAGTGACTTTCGGGAACAGGTTAATCACCGGTGTACAATGCAGCGCCAGATGGCTGTCGTCGACCACCCGTTCCAGCGCCATCTCGGCTTTATCCAGCAGCACGATAATTTCAAACCCCCGGGCAGCGTTAGCCGCAGCTAACAACGGGCCTAGCTGGCTGATACTGATAAACTGGAAACGTGCCGGCAGGGCAAAATACTCCTGCAACAACCGGTAGCCGTCGAAGTTGCGCAAATCATCAGGCAATAACGCCTGGTCCGCGGCAAATCCCTCCTGCTGTAAGGCGTCATCGCGCAATGTTATCCGCTGTGGTTGCGAGCCTGAGGTCTGACAGAGGATGGCGACGCGATGCTCCATGACCAATTCCAGCAACTGCTGGGCAAGGATATCGGGACCACTAAAGAAGAACATCAGGCGATCGAAACTGAGCTGGCTAAGCATCACGTTGTCAAAGCATTCGAGAGAAATCCGTAATGCGCTGACGGCGCCGCACTGGCTGAGCCCCAGTTGCCCGAGGGGAATATCCGCCGGAATGCCGCCCAGTTCGACATTGCGGATATACAGCGGCTGCAGCATCACCTCATGCGCGGTGGTATAGCTGCAGGTGACGCCACTGCGCTTTAAGGTCGCGCTCTCCATCATAGTGCCGCGCGGCACGCAAAACCCTTTGCTGATATCCCCTTTACTGTCATCGGGGTGCAGTTGGGCAATGGCCATTGAGGGTGTCGGCGCCAGATAGTTAGGGGCGATCATTTCCAGTAATTGCTGGGAAAAACGCGGGAATTCAGCATCCATTTTTAGCTGAATCCGTGAGGTCAGAAAAGCAAAGCCTTCCATTAAGCGCTCAACGTAGGGGTCGGCGACATCAATGCCGTGCATCCCCAGTCTGCCTGCCACTTTGGGATAACGTGCGGCAAACTCGGCGCCCATCTCGCGCAGATAGGCCAGTTCACGGTTGTAATAATCGAGGAGTTTACTGTCCATATTTAACCCACATCTTTCAGCTCGAAATGGCCGTTTTCCAGATCGATTTTGCTGTGAAACAGAAACTCAAGCGGATACGGCACACACCACAACCGGCCTTTAATCTCAATCGATAGCAGATTGTGCAGATTCAGCGCTTTGCAATCCGAGAGACAACGCACCTGCAATCCCTGCGGCAATATCCGCGGCTCAAAATGCACAATGGCCTCAGTCAGCTGGCGCTGTAGCCGCGACCATTCGATAGCCGACACATGCTGACCAGACAGTGCGGTGACGCCAAAATTAAAGGTGGAACGCTGTACATGTAACAATGACCGCAGGTCGTGACGGCTGGTACTGTTAATGCTGTTTAATAGCCACTGCAAATCACGCAATACCTGACGACGCAGCGCACTGTGGCTCAGTAAGCGCTGGGAAGGCAGCTCCTGCAGCTTGTCCGGGGCATCATCACTCAGACGATCCAGCAGCGAGGGTTGCATACTGTCACGCCCTTGCAGTGATGAAGATTGATGACGTTGTTGATGAAGAGAGAGCATATCCTTATCCTCTGCCAGTTATGGCCTGGGGTTTATTTGATGCTGCGCCAGGCGCCTGCGGCCGGATCTTTAAGCTGCGGCTGCAGAGCATCTACCAGCAGAATGGTCAGCGGGCCGTCCGCCAGCAGATACGACGACCAGACCTTACGCACCGCCTCCAGCCGTGCCTGTAACTGGTCTTCATCTGCCGCATCACTCTGCGCCAGCTGTACCGCGACAGTACCGTCAGATTGCCAGCCATTCAGCTGCGCGGCATAGGGTAAAATCATCCAGCTTTGCGGCGCGCCGGCATCACTCAACACCATACGTTGATTGTTAACGGTAGTAATTTGCAGCGGACTCTCTGCTGCCGCGCCATTCAGGCCAGCCACCGGGAAACCCTGCAGAAAAGTGATGCTGATATTGCGGGTCGCCCCCGGCAGCACCTGGGTAATCTGGCTCTGGCCGCTCAGCCAGCCATCATCGCCACATTTTGTCCCCTGCTTCGCCGGTACAAATAACGCGCTGGCCCGGCTATCGGTTCCCCAATAGCCGCGGAAATGGCAGCCCTCAATTAAACTGAATTGCAGCCAGGGTGTGGTATCGGCGGCCGGAGACAACTCTGGCGCCTTACTCAGGGTCCGCGGATCATCCCCGCCGTTCAGCTTCGGCGCCCAGTTATCCATTTTGGCCGCATTGCCGCGCGCCAGAGGGTTGCCCGCGCTATCGTTCATCTGCCAGTCAAGTTGATTAAGGCTGGCACACTGTTGTCCGAGCAAATTTCCCACCCGCGGCAGAAAATCCTGTAGCACTTCAGGTTGCTTGTCGCCACCCGCCACAATGCGCAGCGGCAGTTGCGGCGCGCACCAGCTGGCCGGATTTTGATCTTTCAGGTTATCAATATAGATCTCCAGTTGGAGTGAGGGGGAATAGACCACACGATAATTCTGCGCGCCGGCCTCTGCGGCAGTCAGCAGAGCAAAAACTGCAACTAGCGGATATTTCATAGGTTTCCTTACACCACGTAATATCTCAGGCATCCGGGGAGATAAACCGGGCAGTGTCCGCCAGGGAGTGCAGCAGCGTCGTTTCCTGTGGCGAACCCAGCCAAACCGCAATCGCACTGTAGTTATCCTGCTTACCTGCCGCCTGTTCATCGGTTTTCCTGATTAACTGATGCATTAATGTCAGCCACTCTTGCGGCGTATTCACCATATGCAGCGCCTGCTGCATATACTGCTGCGCCACGCCATGCCAGAAACCATCAGTACAGAGCAGAAACACATCCCCGTCTTCCAGCGGCACGACGTCGCTGTAACTGGCGCCACGCTCCTCATCGTCCATGCCCAAAGCAAAATAGAGCAGATTATTGTTGATGCCATCGGTTTGATGTCCGGCATCTTTCATCTGCTGCACCAGGCTGTGGTCAGTGGTGACATGAAACAGATAGCCACGGCGAAACAGGTACAGACGGCTATCACCGGCATGCGCCCAGTAAGCAAGCTGGTAATCACGATCGATAAACAGACTGACCATCGTGGTTCCCATCCGGCCGTGGGCGCGATTAAGCTGCTGCTGCTGACGGATTACGTGGTTGGCGTGGGTCACACACTGGCGAATACGCTGCGCGTTAAGATGCTGCTGCCCGTCAAAACAGCTAACCAGCGTATCGCGTGCCAGCCTGGCGGCAATATCGCCGCCGGGAAAGCCAGCCACACCATCACAGACGACAAAGCAGGCGGAACGCTCCCCGACAAGTTCACCAAGCTGGTCCTGATTACTTTCGCGGTCGCCCTGATTCGACAGGGAAGCAAAGGTGATATTCATCATTTTTCCGTTCGGTTCTGTGAATCTTTATACTGATTAACTTCCATGTCGTAGGCATGTAAGAAGGCTTCGCCAAACAAGGTATGGAAGTCGTCTTCAATTTCACCGGCAGTTTGCTTATAGCGGCGGGTGAAATAGTCCCATAATGCGGCTTTGCGGCTGGCTGGCAGCGACAGTCGCGACAGCGAATTTTCCTGCTGCGCTTCTTCAGCCAGCTGCTTCGGGTTAAACGACTGCAGCATTGAAGCGATAATCGCGCGGATCCCGGCAATCATCCCCAGCTGATGCGCCTGGAGATCGACCAGCGCATCGCGCACTGATTGCGTCGGCGGCATAAAACCCGGCATGCGGCTGCCAAACATCTGCATCAGGACGGTTTTGCCAGAAGGCAGCAATTTGAATGGATTGTTAGCCTCATCAAGGATCACCGTCATCTCCGCTTTTACGCCTCGCTTCAGGATTGAGCGTGATGACAGCAACGCTACCGTGCCCTGAGAAAACATGCTGAGCATCTGGCCGAGTTGCTCCATATTCTGTGGTGCAAAACGCGGCACCGGCTGCATATCGGTCAGCCCCATCCCGTCGATCAGCGCCTGCAATAATTCCCCCTGTAAAACCTCGCCGCCGGCTGACGACGGTGGCGGATGCTGCGTGTTATTCACCACCGGGTCGATACCGAGACGCCCTTTCGGCGGCGGCGGATAGTTGCGCGCCACGGTTTGCGGCGTTGGCAACGTAATACCGCCATAATCCTGTTGCCCGGTTTGCGGCTGCGCGCTTAGCGCGGGCGGTGAGTTATTATCGACCGGCAGCGCGGGGGCCTGCGCCGGGCTTGCGGCGCCAGTCGCCTCGGCAGCTGGCGTCGACAGGCCAGATAGCGGCGTAGCAGCGCTGATTAAACCCAGCGGATCCAGGCTACTGCCCGGCAGGGCTTCCGCGCAGGCGCCAAACAGCGCCAGAGGATCCTGCTCATCAGATGCGATGGCACGTTGTGGTTCAGGTTCATTCGGCGCAAAATTCGCCATCAGTACACTGGGGCCGGAGTCGGCCAGCAGACTGTGCTGGTGGAACAGCGATTCCTCAGCAAACAGCGCATCGGCTGAAGGCGTCGGCTGGGAAAATATCAGCCCGGCGCCATTTGCATCGGGCGCAGGTAACGGTTCGGCTGAACTAATCAGGTCGGTTAACGGATTAAGATTATCTGCCGCAGGCTCTGGCTCAGCGCGACTGGCCGGGGGATTATGGGGCGCGAACTCCTGTATCAGATCGTCCCAAATCTCATTTGGGATCGCTTTTGGCGCAGCTTCCGCACTGTCCGGGATTAAACCCGGCGCAGCAGCTGGCGCCGCAACCAGAGGCAGCTGCGGCGCAGCGGGGGGCACGCCCGCTTTCAGCTCGTTAACCTGTAATCGATAATCATCAATGCCGAGAATATCGCCGTCCTGTAAATCAACCTGGCGACCACGCTCCAGTGGGATATCATTCAGCACCACCCGTGTCACATTTCCGCGATTGGTAATACGACATTCACCCTCGGCGGTAATATGTACTATCGCCTGCAAGCGGGAGATAGCGCGGTCATCGTCCGGCAATACCAGATTATTATCAATACCGCGTCCAATGGTGCCGCCAGGCGGTAAAAAGTCGCAATAGTGCTGCGGCGGCTGATGATCATTTTTAATGGTTATAATAGTAAATCGCATAACGTTATCCTGCGGTTAATATATTTATAACTCAACCAGATGGACATAAAAAATAAATAATTACTTTATAAGTTAGCCATAAATAGTCACTTATCACCTGCGTTATTATATTTAGCAATAATCACAGGATATTACCGCCCGTTACAGCATATGGATATTTAACTTCACTACCTCGAAGATTTTAATCACCCGCCCTGCAGACAAAACTAACAGAGCAATCTCCCGTTATAAGAGATTGCTCATTCTCATTAAATCTCGCGATTCTCTTTAATATCCCAGCCGGCGCTGGTTTCTGCGCCTTTGCCACCCGAACTGGTGGTTTCCCAGTATTGCTGTCTGACCTTCGCCGCCTGGAAGCAGTAGGTCACCGCCAGCTTATCGTCCTTGGTCGCACCGCTGAAATCTACCGTGGTCACCAGGACATCCTGCAGAGTAATTTTCAGAAACTCGATTTGCTGACCACCGGCGCGACAGAGAGAAAGTTCCACTTTATTAACATACTTACCGGTCGCACAATACTTTATTAACGCCGTTACCGATTTATCTACCGGCGCGGTAATATGCAAATCACTGAAATTCACTTTCCCTACCGCGCCACCCGTATTACCCTGCTGTGTTGCGCCCCAGGAGAATGAAGTGATATCCGTCCAGCCATTATGATTGGAATCTTTTGATTCACCACTTACACCCTCAACTTTTAAATACATATCAGTAGACATATCTATCCTCCCTCTCTTAACTTTAAGGCTCTGATATGGCATACAGAAAAGCATGGATGTCAAATAAAACAATCCATGCTTTACCTCTGCCTCGCGTCTGAATATCGCTGCTACATGAGATTATTCAGAGGGTATGGTTAATTAATTAACCATATTCTTTCTCAGTTACTGTCAGATTTCAGTGACGGTAATTTTGATACCAGCCGAAGCGAAACCGTCAGCCCTTCCAGCTGATAATGGGGGCGCAGAAAGAATTTTGCCGCGTAGTAACCCGGCGTCTCTTCGCTCTCTTCCACCAATACTTCGGCGGCGGCCAGGGGTTTGCGCGATTTTGTTTCCTGCGAAGAGTTCAGCGGGTCGCCATCGACATAATTCATCACCCAGTCGTTAAGCCAGCGTTCCATATCCTCACGTTCCCGAAAGGAGCCGATTTTGTCGCGTACAATGCATTTCAGATAGTGCGCGAAGCGACAGCAGGCGAACAGATACGGCAAACGCACCGCCAGACGGGCATTGGCGGTGGCATCGGCATCATGATATTCAGCCGGTTTCTGCAACGACTGCGCGCCAATAAAAGCGGCAAAATCGGTGTTTTTGCGGTGCACCAGCGGGATAAAACCACTCTTCGCCAGTTCCGCTTCACGACGATCGCTGATGGCAATCTCCGTCGGGCATTTTAAATCCACCCCGCCGTCATCACCGGGGAAAGTGTGTGAGTAGAGGTTCTCCACCGCCCCACCCGATTCCACTCCGCGAATCGCCGTACACCAGCCATATTGTTTAAACGCACGGTTAATGTTGGCCGCCATCGCATAGGCGGCATTGCTCCAGATGTAATGACTATGATCGGCGCCTTCGCTCTGCTCCTCAAAATTGAAGCTGTCCACCGGATTGGTGCGGATACCATAAGGCAAACGCGCCAGGAAACGTGGCATTACCAGCCCAAGGTAGCGCGCATCTTCAGATTCGCGCAGCGTGCGCCACGCCGTATATTCGCTATTCTGAAAAATTTTGGTCAGGTCGCGCGGGTTGGCCAACTCTTGCCATGACTCCATCTGCAGGATGCCCGGTGCGATACCGGTAATAAACGGACAGTGCGAAGCCGCCGCGATATGCGACATTTCACCCAGTAACTCGACATCCTGCGGGCTGTGATCAAAATAGTAGTCGCCCACCAGACAGCCAAAAGGCTCACCGCCAAACTGACCATACTCCTCTTCATAAATCTTTTTAAAAATCGGGCTTTGATCCCAGCTAACACCTTTATAGCGCTTCAGCGTGCGCCCCAGTTCCGCTTTGCCAACGCTGAGCACCCGCACCTTCAGCATTTCGTCACTTTCGGTATTCTGGACCAGGTAGCTCAGACCGCGCCACGCCCCCTCCAGCTGACGAAACTCCTCGTGATGGATGATCTGATTGATCTGCTGCGACAGCTGCTGATCGATTTCAGCTATCAGCGTCTGGATGGTGCGCCAGGCATCACCAGAGATGGTCGGACTGTGCTGAACCGCCTGCCGGGCGAGGGTTTTTACCGCGCTGTCGACCGCATTACGCGCCTGCTCGCTTTTCGGCCGGAACTCCTTATCTAACAGCGCGCTGAATTCCTCTTCGCTATATTGCTGCAAAAGCAGCGTCGGCTGCTGCTGGCTGATATTACTCATCATTATTTATTCCTCTCCCGCTAAACGTGGCGGCAATGCCGCGGACGACTCAGGTAACTCACTGAGTCGCTTCAGGCACTCTGCATCCTGCAAAATATTGGCAATCAGCTGCTCTGCGCCATTTTTGCCATCCATATAACTCAACAGATTGGAGAGTTGCGTACGTGCATCAAGCAGGTGGCTCAGAGCCGTCACATTGCGCGCCACCGCATCCGGTGAGAAGTCATCCAGACTGTTGAAGGTGAGATCGATATGCAGCTGCCCTTCGCCGCCCAGCGTATTTTCGGTCTGAAACACCACCCGCGGTTGCAGGGACTTCATTCGCTCGTCGAAATTGTCACTATCGATATCGACAAATTTGCGCTGGTCGAGGGCCGGCAGTTCACCGCCTGACCGGCCGGCCAGATCGGAAATCACCCCCATCACAAAAGGCAGCTGGATCTTGCGTTCTGCTCCATACACTTCCACATCGTATTCAATCTGTACCCGCGGTGCGCGGTTGCGGGCGATAAACTTCTGCCCGCCGGATTTATTTATTGGCATAGTTTGCTCCATCAAATATGCGTAGTAACAACAGGTAACACCTGGTGCGTAGCGTGCTTAGTTAGCGCGGCGCCCTAAGATATTCTCCAGTTGAGTCACCCCCTCGGGCGCCAGCTCGCGCATCATTTCCATAAAGTCGAGCCCGATAACCCGCTGCACACGCTCAATCATTAACGGCGCGGGATGACCAGGCTCATTCTCGGCAAAGAACTGTTTCACCTTATCCAGCATCAGCAACGCATCGCCACGCGACTGCAGCACGGCGCTGCGCCAGTCATCGCCGCCAGCACTCGCCAGAGTTACCGGCGCCGGGTGCGACTTAACCCCGCTGGCTTTGACCTGCGTCGGTATCAGCGCGGCGAGATCCGTGGCATGGCAGGCCTGAGCGACGGTGTTCACGGTTTTAATCAGTTGCTCCATAGCCGGCACCGCCGACTCGCCAAGCCGTTCAGTCAGTAGCGCCCTGACGGTTTGCAGGTACTCACTAATATTAAGTAGCGCTGCAATATTCGGATGCTGACTGCGCGCCAGTTCATCCATCAGGCGTACCCGTCCGCCGGGATAATCCGCTAAGTCGGTTTTACTGCCCTCCAGCAATAAACAGGCATCACGTAAGGTGATCTCATCGGCAACTGAGCGCAGCAGCGAGGAGTGGCGCACCGCCATGGTTAATGCGGACTTATCGCTTAACCCTGCCAGCGCATTAATCCGGTGCCACGGCTCAGCTTCTCCCTCCTCATCCAGCGCCGGATAAAGCGACTGCCAGAAGCGTTGTACTGACTGAGCAATTAGCTGTAAGCCTTTGGCGTAGCCCCTGAGTCCCTGCAGTTGTGTCCATGCCCGGGTCAGTACCAGCATCACGCGCAGATCTTTACTGCGCATCAGCAGGCTGGTCGCCAGCGCTTCAACCCGGTTCCAGTCAGCAGGCTCTGCCGGGATCACGGTGTCGCCAAACTGCTGTTCAGCTTTGCCCGCACACGCCTGCTCCATGGCGATAAAGTCAGCGTGATATTCAAGATTTTCCCCGCATGGCCGCTCATCACTAATCGGCGCTAACAAGGCGTCGAGATCCATATTGATTCCTTTTGCTCTCTGGCTCAGTCAAACATCGGTGGATAAAGACCATGGCGCCCGGGGCGCGAACCAGCTGCCGGATCGAACAGCATGGAGAACAGCTGGCCGGTCAGATTGCCACTGTGAACATGGGTATAGAGCGGGTAACCATCGGTCTGATTACTCCACCAAAAGCTGGTGTAGCGCTGTGGGTCAAAGCAGTCGGATACCTGTTTCCAGCTCAGGCTGGTGACGCCGTCGCCATAACCAATCACATCCAGAATATCCGAACGCCGCTCCGCCGCCGGATCCAGCGGCGCCGGAATGCTCAGCAGAGCCTGATCAAGCTGCTCTGCCGAGAAACCATCCCGAACGGCCTGCAGTACCGTGCTCCCCAACCGCTGATACCACTCTCCGGCCATGGTTAACATTTGCGCAGACCACTGCGCCGGAGTAAAGATGCGCTGCGCGCAAATCGGGTAATGGCGCCCGATACTGTCACAGGCCGGCAGCAGGCAGCCCATCTGTATCAGCTGGCTACCCAGCATCGGCGGCACGACAAAATTCCATACCGGCGCATGGTGAAAATGACGTCCGCTCGCCTGCCGCTCCTCGCTATTCTGCTGCCAGTTCATCAGCCCTACCTGAAACCAGTGGGTCCATTGGTTGATCAACTCTTCGGGAAAACGTCGCTGCAAAAAATCACCGGCGCTGGGTAATTTCCCGAACCAGATAATCGCAGTGGAGTGGCTTGTCATCATCATTTCCTTGCAGCTATGGGCATGAGAACCCGGAGAGTTGAAATGGGTTGCGAATGCTGCCGGGCGTGAACTCCAGCGCTACCTGATGCCCGTCAAGGTTAAACGCCGCCTGGCGACTCAAACTGCTACTGCCGGCGCTCAGCCGGGCGCGATCAAAGAAACGATTAAGCGCCCAGGGGCCATTAGTCACTAAAGTTGATGTGGTGCCGTTCGTTAGCCCTAACTGCATCCGCACCTGACTGGTGCCGCCGGGGCCTGGCCAGCTCACCTGCTGCACCGCCTGCGGACCGTGGCTGAAGCGCAGTTGCTGGCCATCGACATCCAGCGTCAGGTTCAGGATGTCGTTATCCATACTCAGGGTGCGTACCGTGATACGGAACGAGGGTGAAGTGGCGCCGCTGGCAAAGAACGCATCGCGAATGCTTTGCGCCTGCTGGAAAGGGCGCAGTATCGCTTCGCCGCCAGGCAAGCTCTTACCGTCAATGCCCGGCATAAAACGCCAGTTCGCCTGCGTGGTATCGACTTTATTCGCCAGGTTATCGCGAAAGAAGGCATCCATCAGGCCGCTGCCGGGAGCAAACATGCGAGCCAGATCGTCCGGCGTCACTTCCGCCTGCCCGGCACGCGCCAGCGGATAGCGTCCGGCGATCGCCTGACGGCAGAAGCTGCCGACCTCCATATTGATGCGTTTACTGACATTCTCCAGGTCACGTCGCTGGGTATCGCTGCTGGCCCCAATCGCCAGACTGGTCAGCATCTTCTGCAGCGCTGGCGGTAAGCGCCCGGCGCTGGCCTGTAAGCGGCTGACCGGTTCACTGGCCGGCGGCGGCATACCGCTATTGGCCGCGTCCTGAACGGTATTCAGATAGCGATACACCTCATCAATTTGTTTGATAATGTCATCGAACACGATAGCCTCGCCGCCCTTTTCCAGCGGCTGCGCCAGTTCTAAAAATGCCGCGAAATGGCTGGTCACCGCCTGCTCGGGCGTCTGCTGCTGTGGTGGTAACCTGGCGGCCTGCTGCGAACGAAACAGTGCCTGCAAAGTGCGGGTGGCGTTGTTAAGCGGTTCGACCGCCTGCTGTAGCGTGGCATCAGTCTGGCCATCAGGACCTTTCTCCAGCATCAGATACTGGCCCAGATTGATAACCAGACGGCGCAGCGGTGAGTTATTCGCGGAGAGCAGACGCGCGGTGTTGATGCGCTGTGTCAGATCGCTGCTGCTATTCAGCTGGATGTCCTGTAACAGGCTCTCCCACTGCGCAATAAAATCGCTGATATAGCGCTGACGTACCGCATTATCGGTCTGTTGCCGATCTTCATTTTGACTGTGTCCCCCCAGCACCCACAGGTCATCCTGATGCAAGGCCGCCGTAACCGGCGCCATGTTTTTATTGAAGCTCAGCCAGTAACCATCCGGCGTATACAGACCCGCCAGCCCTTCACTGGCGGGTTTACCGCTCTGCCGCGAAAACACCAGTTCACTCTGGGAACCGGCCAGCGACGCCAGTGAAACCGGTTTTAAACTGTCGTCATGCTCCAGCATACGTTTTAGCCGGCCATACACACGTTGCGACAGAGGCAGCTGATTAATCTGCATCTGTTCACGCGCCACCAGGCTGTCATCGCGCGCGTAGGGAGAGGTCTGAATTTGCGTTTCCAGCAGCTGAACCAGATGCGCCTCCAGCTGATTCAGCTGCAGCTGAGTGACACCGGCAGGCAGAGATCGCTGAATATTCAGCATCAGCCAGGCGCGCAAAAACTTACCGTCATACTGTTTCGGCTGATACAGCATCTGGTAGGCTTTCAACGCCTCATAGCGGTAATCCGCATCGCTGCCGTCAACGCTACGCAGCCAGCGGGTAATCGCCTGCGCCACCTGCGGCAGTAATAGCTGCTTAAGGGACTTCTGATACAGCACAGTACTGGCATCACTGATTTCTCCCCCGCGATACAGCCCCATGCGCCTCGTCAGGGGTGGGGAGTTAAGGTCAAAATACTGGCTCTCAGCCAGATGCTGCAGGCTGTTAAGAAATGGCAACAGAGAGAACAGGTCGCTGTCACCCTGGGTCTGCAGTTGCTGGCTTTGCTGCTCCACTTGCGGCACTTTTGCCTGCATCTCCTGCAGGTAAGCCTTATTATTGCTAAAACTGGTAAGCCAGAAGAGTGCGGCGATGATCATCAGCGCCAACAACAGAATATAGCCTGACCAGAGTAACGCCCGATGGCGCAGCTCCCACCAGCGGTTGCTGCCCGCTAATCCCGATTCCTGGAACACCACCTCCTGCAACAGTTGTTTCAGAAAGAAACTTTGCCCTTTACTGGCCGGAATCGGCGACGCTTTGCTAACGCTATCCCAGGCAGCGCCACTGCCGGCATGGCTACCCTCGTGCGGCGGCAGCTGCATGGCGCGGTTAAGCTCCCCCATCACGCGATCAAAAGGTAACCCTTCCTGGGTGCCGCTGGCGAAGTAGACGCCGCGCACGCTAAACGGCTGGTCATAATCAGAGCGGGAAAACAGCGCACCAAGCATCTCAGATAACAGCAGGCGCAATGCGGCAAATTGCTGCGGGAAGAGATAGCTTTCGGCGCGCATTTTCGCGTCGCTTTCCTGCAACAGCGTATCCGCCAGCCCGGCATCCAGCCGTTGTTGCAACAGGGCATACTCCGCGCTAAAACGACCGTTCAGATCGAAATCGGCCAGTTTTGCCTGTTGCCATGGGAAGGTAAATCCCCAGATTTGCTCGCGCTGCGGCTTATCCAGCGCCGAGAAATAGGCGCGAAAACCTTTTAACAAATCGACTTTCGTCACCAGCACATATACCGGAAAGTGGATAGCCAGTTGTTCACGCAGTTCCGTCAGGCGCTGACGCAGTGATCGGGCGTGTTGCTGAGCGGCCTCACCATTCTGGGTCAGCAGATCGCTCACGCTAAGGGTAATAATTACCCCATTGACCGGCTGACGTCCGCGGTACTTGCGTAGCAGCGCGACAAAGCGCTGCCATTCGCCCGCATCCTGCTGCTGCTGGCTCTGTTGCATGGTGTAGCGCCCGGCGGTATCCAGCAGTACGGCATCATTTGTAAACCACCAGTCGCAATTGCGCGTACCACCGATACCGCGCAGGGCGGTTTTGCCAAACCGTTCCGCCAGCGGAAACTGCAAACCGGAGTTAACCAGCGCCGTGGTTTTCCCCGCCCCTGGCGCGCCAATAATCATGTACCAGGGCAACTGATACAGGTACTGACTACTGAAACGTTGTAGCCAGCGTGACCTGCGCTGGCCGTCGCTCCGGGTGAAATGCGCTTTTTTGAGTAACTGCGCCGCCTCATTAAAACGCTCGGTTAACAGCCGATCGTCACTGTTAAGACGCGGCTGATCCTCCGCTGGCGCACTGCTCAGGCTGCCCATAAGCTGACGATTAAGCCAGGCGTTATACAGCCGTGGCAGCAGATGGCTGATTACCCACAACAGATAGAGTAAGGCGATGATCATCAGGCGACTGCGTTCCGATTCCAGGGGGCGCCAGTCCGCAATCGAGAGTAGCGGGCCAACCACCCACAGGGTTAAGGCCAGCGCACTAATCCCAATCAATCCCCACAGCAACCGGTGGGTAATAAGAGAAAACAGACTATTCAGCATCGGTTAATTTCCTTGCGCTAAAGCGTTCAGCTCCGTCTGTGTCTGCACCGGTGCAACCAGCAGCGTTATTTCTACCCTGCGGTTGCGCGCACGATTTTCCGCACTGTCGTTTGGCGCCACCGGGCTGCTGTCACCCCGCCCTTCCGCTTTGACACGTTCGGGCCGGGTCAGATGCGCCTGCAATAATTTGCTCACCGCTTCCGCCCGTGCCAGCGACAGCTGATAATTCGAGGCGAAACGCGCGCTGCGTATCGGCAGGTTATCGCTATAACCCGCCACCCGGATGGTGCCGCTGACATTATTCATCGCCTGCGCGATCCGATTCAGCACCGGCAGGTACTCGTCGCGCACCGTGGTTGACGCGGAGGGGAACAGACCGTCGCCATTCAGTGTCACCACACTTTGATCGACCTCATCACGCACCGTCACCCACCCCTGTCTGATCTCCTCCTGCAGGAAACCGCGCAGATTCAGCACCGGCGGCGGCAGGGGCGCCGGATTATGAATGGTGACTTCCGGCAGTCGGGTCTGATACAGCGCCGCCAGTACCGGGCTGGTTTTATCACTCAGTCGCCAGTTGAGGGAGATATAGAACAGACAGGCCAGCAAACCGGCCAGCGTGGCGCACGCCCACAGTGGAACCACCGGCCGCCACAGCTGACTAACCCTTGGCTGGTCTTTGGGGTGTGGCGATAATGGCAACGCATACCCGCCGCGTACCGCATAAATCATCTGCCGTAAACGTTGTTTGATCGTTTCAAGCTGTGACCGGCCGTTTTCCATCACCCGATAGCGCCCTTCAAAGCCCATCTGCAGACAGTAGTTAATTAACTCCAGCAGAAAAATATGCTCACGCGGACTTTGTGACAGGCGGGAAAGCAGCTGAAAAAATTTTTCGCCGCCCCAGGTTTCATTGTGAAAGGTCACCAGCAGGCCGCTACCCGGCCAGACGCCACGGCTGCCCCAGGGAGTTAACGCGGCGGCTTCATCCAGCGCAGTGCATAAGCAATAACGTGCGCCCACGATCACCTCATAGGGCAAGCCGGCATGCTGACTTTTACTTTCAAAATGGCGAATCTCATCAATCAGTCGCTGACGAAGCCCTGCGGGATCGTCATGGCTGACAGAGTGACGGATTTGCGGGATGGCATTCAGCAGCGGGTTAGCTGCGGCAACCAGCAGATTATGGCTGGATGCTTCCGGCAGAGTGGTATCAGGATCCTGCAACATAAGCGCTCCCTGCTTATTCAGGCTGATTGACTACGAATGGCCCAAAACTGCATCTCCAGTCCCGGGAACTCCCCGGCCAGATGCAGGGCGAAAGCACCGGATTTCTCCATCTCCTTCCACAGCTCGCCGCCCTTTTCCAGTTCAAAATAGCTATAACCGGCATGCCACGGCATTTGCGGCGGTGCGGCTGGCATCGCGCGCAGCACGATGCCGGGCAGTTGCAGATGCACCAGATCGCGGATTTTCGTCACCGGAGCGACCTTCATTTGCGCCGGAAAATGGGTGTGGAGCGTATCGCCGGGCACATTGGCGCGCACCGCCAGTACGAAAGCAAAATCGCGGATCAGGGTCGTGTCCGCCAGAGTGGCAACCTTAAGGCCATGCGAACGATCCGTCAGCGGCAACTGAATGGCGTGCTCTTCCATCACCTGCGCCAGACCATTGCGAATCATCAGCGCCAGTTGGGCAAAGCAGCCCGCCAGATCGTTGTGCTGATAGACCGGCAGCGCCTGGGCAGGGTAGCGCTGCGGGGTATAAGTGGTTAATTCGCAGGCGAATGCCAGCCAGTGACGATAGAGCCGTTCGGGATGCAACAGCGGCAGGCTTTTAAAATGGCTGGTCTGGCCAAGGTGATGATTGATCAGCGCCAGCAGCATAAAATCCATTTTCTCCGCACCGCTTAAGCGTCCGGGCTGCTGCAGACGTTTCCCAATCTGCTGACTACGTTGCCCCAGCAATCCCTGGATATCGTGGAGGTAATCGAATAACACGCTGCAGGCGCTGCTGTGCAGCATTGGCGGGATATAATGCGTATCGAGCAGCAGCTGATTATCACTGCGTTTATCCGCCACCTGCGCAACGCCCATCGCCGTCCATTCGGCGGACAATTCACTCTCCAGCATCAGCTTCAGGCGCAATTTGCCGAACTGAACCGTGGTCTGGTCCAGCGACATGGCATTCCAGTCATCAACCTCCTGTTCGAAACTGATAAAGCGCGCCAGTGAATCCGCGGCTTCGCTAAAAATAACCTCCTCACGCCCGCCACGACGCGCAGGCAGCGCCAGAACTACCCTGGCGCCATTCTGGTTATCGGCGATTGCCAGCGGCGCCGGTCCATGGCGCCGGTCCTGGAATGCAAAGTAAGTCCCGTCAGGCAGTAATCCACTGGCGGAATTAAGTGCCACTTTCCCCTCACGCAGCAGTGCCGCGTCAAGCTCAAAATCAAGAAATCCCCACATCCAGGGCTGCTGCAGCCGACCCCAGTCGCGAATCCGGGTATGCAGATAACTTTCCCACTGCTGAAAATGGTGTGGGCGCAGAAACATGCCCTCGCTCCACACCACTTTTGCGGCGTAATCCATAATGACGTCCTTTTCTGGCACTTATCCTGTTAGCGCAGCGCGCGAACACCGCTGATATCCGCAATGATTTCAGCACGTACTTCATCTGACGATCCCTGCCAGAGAGTGTAAAAATGGCGCTCCCGCGGCGGGGAAAGAGGTAATGACAGCCGCCACGTTTTACCGTCGGGATGTTGATATTCCGCCAGAATGCCAATGTAGCGCGCCTCGGCGCTGCTCTGGCCGATAATGTTCTGGTTAAGTTGTCCTGGCCGCAGAAAGAACTGTTCAACATTCAGCAGGCTGGAACCCAATACGCCCGCAGCATTGGTTTGTAGCGAATAGAAGTCCGCCGACATAAAGTCCGCGTCAGATTTCAGCAACAGCACGCTCACCCTGAGCGGCGCCGACTGGTTGATCTGTGGATGAGCCTGAAAAAACAGGCTGTAGTGGGCAGGCATGTTATGTGCAGTCGAAAAACAGCCGGTCAGCAGAGTAAGAGCCGCCAGCAAAAGCGCCTGCATCTTCAGGCGCAATAAAGTGAGTCTATTCATTATGCTGCTTCCGTTGAAGCGGTTTTAGTTAATGATCCAGGTGCCGTTATTGCTGCTCTGGCAGGCTTTACTATCGCCATCGACCGCCAGACAGTTCGGTTTACTGGACGGGGTGGCGCGCGCGCGTTTACGCCGGGCATCGGCTTTAATGGTCTTCTCCCACAGATCGCTTTTGACGCCAGCGCGCCGGGGAACATAGCCGAGCAACTGCTGCTGATCGCCACCGGCGATCGCCAGCCAGTTATTTTCCACCGTTCCCAGTACGGTATAGGTCTCGCCGTAATCCAGATAGCGCACCAGCTTGCCGCCAAAATCGGGGCGGCTCATTACCGACGCGGTATACAGCGCGCGGTGCTGCTCATTTAGCGGTATAAACTGCGCGGGCGGCGTAATCGCGTGACGATAAGTCAGTGTTACGCCGTCAACGGTGCTGGAGACCAGCGTGTCATCGGTTAATGGCGGGTTCGGAGCAATACATCCGGCAGCGGTTAACACAAAAATCAGGCTTAATGCGATACGAATTTTCACCATCATCCTCATAAATTTTTCGTAAAAATAGCCAGACGCCAGCAGGCTGACGCAGTAAAAAAAGGGCTGAAAAACCCGCCAAAAACGCATAGCGGTCACCAGCGCCCCAGCACAGAACAAAGCAATTAAACTTATACAAAGGCACTAACAAAACTCATAACCATTCAGGAATAACAGCGCGGTAATTGTTTAACTCACGAGTAAATAGACACTGCACAACCATGTGCGGAAACCATCGGCATCAGGGGATGATGCGCAACGGCGACCTAAAACATCCATGCTTTGATTCTCTACTATCGTCTAATGAAGGGACTTCATTGCGAAGGTCATCAAGGCACAATCACGGGTCAGGGGTAATTAACCAACCATTCAAACTATTAAATATCAATATATTACCTAATAAACCATTTCCATGGCTACCGCACGAGCTTGCACATGGCAGCATCCGGTGGTGTTTACTGGTACGGTATAACAAGATACAACTGGCGCAGTTTATCGTGTCTTTGAAAAAATTCAACGCTTTGCCTGCAAAGCATTATTCATTAGTCAGGGTAAATCGTACCGCACCGTAATAATCTGCGACACATCCCGCTGTGCATATAAAAATAATCATGCATACATCAGTATTATTTATGAAGTAGCGCACAAAAAAGGCGAAAAATGCAACATCAGCCGATAAAAAATATTATTCTGCGCGGGAAAATTTAACCGGCTGCGCCGGGCATGATACTGATAAAGGGAGTAAGGACGGTTACTGTCGCAGGATCGGGGGGCAGTTTAATGATCGGCGCCGGGCTGAAGAGATGTTCTTCTCTCATCAGTCCAGACCGACCTCATATTGGCAGGCGCGAAAAGTTATGCTGTTAGCAGTGCGGCTAACTGGGTCAGCGAAGAGACCTGCCAGGTGGGTGTGATGCCTTCTGGTTTCGCGCGGTTGTCCGCGTTCAGCCAGCAGGTGGCAAGGCCGGCATTGATGCCGCCGAGAATATCCGAATCCGGATTATCCCCCACCATCATCACCCGGTCGCGGGCCGGATTGCCCATGTTATCTAACGCATAGTCAAAGATTGCCGGATGAGGCTTCGCATGCCCGACCTGCTCGGAGATCACCAGCAGATCGAAATAGTCAAGAAAGCCGGTACGCTGCAGACGCGCCTGCTGTAAGGCAGTAAAACCATTGGTGATAATGCCCATTTTTACCCGGCCTTTCAGGGTATTCAGCAGTTCTACCGCGCCTTCCAGCGGCATACAAATTTCAGCCATCGCCGCCAGATAGTCGCGATTCAGCTCATGGGCGGCAACGCGCAATTTGTCGGCCCAGCTCTGAAAACGTTGATTCTGTAACTGTAAGGCGCTAATCACCCCATTCTGATAATCCACCCACAGCGGCTTATTGATCGCCTGGTAGTCATCATAATCGGCAGCGGTAAACTGTACGTCGTACTCGCGAAACATCCGTTGCAGACCGGCAAAAGCGTCGAAATGGAACAGCGTGTCGTCAGCGTCGAATAAGATCCAATCCCAATCGTTTAACATCTTGTTGTTAAATCCTGTTTTATCTGTTCCGGGTTTGCCCCCGCTACAGGGTTAAAGCCATTATCAGCGCGTCTTCACGTCCTTCTGCGGTCGGATAATAATTCCTGCGCACCGATACCTCATTAAACTCCAGCTGCTCATACAGGGCGATAGCGCCCCGATTGGAGGCACGGACTTCCAGCCACAATGTCAGCACATCGCGCTGCGTCAGTTCGGCAATCAGATGCTCCAGCAACTGGCGTCCCAGTCCACGACGTTGAAAAGCCGGATCGACGGCAATATTGAATAACGTGGCCTCATCAAGCACGATCTGGGTAATGGCAAAGGCCGCCATAACATTATCGGCATCAAGCCGGTAATTGAGATAGCGATCGCCCTGATTACTGGCAAAAGTTTTTTCCGTCCACGGAAAAGCGTGGCTACGCTGTTCGATAGCAAAGGCCTGGCTAAGGTCGCTCGGGGTGAGTAAAGAAATCTGAGTCATGTTCACAAATCTGCCGCCAGAGTGCGCGTTTGGCACTGGCATTTTGGTAGAGCTCATCAAGAGCCGGAGATGCAAGCTGTGCCCCCTGCAAGGTCAGCGGGGTATCAATACCGAGGCGCCAGCTGGCGCAGGGACTATCATCCGGCAGCATCGCCAGCTGATCCGGCGTCAGAGCAACAGCATCATGCTGGTCGATAGCCAGCGCACGCAGGACATCGCTGACCAGCGGATCATCGGTAGAGGGCGGCACATCGGCGATAATCAGCAGGCGCGTATGCGGCGGCAGAGTGACGGCTATCTCACCCTGCAAGGCACGCGGACGCCGCAGTACATACTGCGTAATGCCCATTTGCTGTAATAACCAGTCACGTCTGGCAGACATTTTTTTTCCCGTCTGGTCGCCCGATTGCGTCGCTATGCTAGCAAAACCCACCCCACGGCGCCAATTCCCCTGCATGCGATGGCGATGTAATGCCACTGCACACCCGCAGCACGGGAGCGATAAATCCCCCCAGGTCCCCTCCGGTAGTGGCGGCATTTATGCCACCTTATGCCGCCGGCGCCAATAATTTGCGCCAGCCACCATCACGGCAGCGTATCGGTCTCACTGACGGTATTAATACTGCAACGGCTTTCACTTTCGGTATAATCGCTGTTCTGATTAGTAAGGAGCCATCCGATGTCCGCTTTTACCCCGGCCAGTGAAGTGATTCTGCGCCATAGTGATGAATTTATTGAACGCCGCGTGCTGTTTGCCGGTGACCTGCAGGATGACCTGCCCGCTCAACTGGAGACTGCTGTCAGCAAAGTTCATACCCAGCAATATCATCACTGGCAGACTCTCAGCCGGACGATGGGCGAGCGAGCACAATACAGCCTGGTGGCCAGTGCTGAGATGGTGAGCGACTGCGATACCCTGATCTACTACTGGCCAAAAAATAAGCCGGAAGCGCTGTTCCAGCTGCAGAATCTGCTGTCCCTGCTACCGATCGGCAGCGACATTTTTGTCATCGGTGAAAACCGCAGTGGCGTGCGTAGCGCAGAGCAGATGCTGGAGCCGTGGGCAACCCTGAGCAAAATTGACAGCGCCCGTCGCTGCGGCCTGTATCATGGCCGCCTCGACAAACAGCCGGACTTTGATGCCGAAAGCTTCTGGGGCGAATATACCCTCGACGATGTCACCATTAAAACCCTGCCGGGGGTATTCAGCCGCGACGGACTGGATATTGGCAGCGATCTGCTACTGTCGACCCTGACGCCGCATGCCAGAGGGAAAGTTCTGGATGTCGGTTGCGGTACCGGCGTTCTGTCGACCCTGCTGGCCAGCCAGTCGCCGCGCGTACGCCTGTGGCTGACGGATGTCAGCGCAGCAGCGATTGAAGCCAGTAAAGCAACGCTGGCGGCAAACCAACTGGAAGGCGAAGTGTTTGCCAGTAACGTCTACTCCGATGTGACCGGCCGTTTCGATATGATTATTTCCAACCCGCCATTCCATGAAGGCACGCAAACCAGCCTTGATGCCGCACAGGCGCTGATTCGTGGCGCGGTAAAACATCTGAATAGCGGCGGCGAGCTGCGTATTGTGGCCAACGCCTTTCTGCCCTATCCGAAGCTGTTGGACGAAATCTTCGGCAGCCATGAAGTGCTGGCGCAAACCGGACGGTTTAAGGTTTATCGTGCGATAATGGGAGCCGGCGCCCGGGCAAAACGTTAATTTGTCCGCTGCGGATGGCCTGCAGGGTTGCAACTTACTGATTCGGCTTATCGTCATGGAGATGTTGCTTTTTCCGGCAATCATCCCATGACGATGAAATATCTGTTGACGTGCCCGGTAAAATCTCTAGAATGCGCCTCCGTGGTTGCAATACAAATTGTATTGTCGGTACGCGAAGGTGGCGGAATTGGTAGACGCGCTAGCTTCAGGTGTTAGTGTCTTAACGGACGTGAGGGTTCAAGTCCCTCTCTTCGCACCAACAACCATGATATTGCTTTGCATTTGCGCGAAGGTGGCGGAATTGGTAGACGCGCTAGCTTCAGGTGTTAGTGTCTTAACGGACGTGAGGGTTCAAGTCCCTCTCTTCGCACCAAATGCAGCGATATAAGTTTTACAACGAAGATGCGAAGGTGGCGGAATTGGTAGACGCGCTAGCTTCAGGTGTTAGTGTCTTAACGGACGTGAGGGTTCAAGTCCCTCTCTTCGCACCAGTTGTAAACACCCCCCCGCTAAAGAGCCTTCCGGCTGCTCCTCTCTGATATTTCGTTTGCTACCAGTGGCTTAGTTACTCTCTCCCGCTGTAATCGTTATTGTTTTTTACCGCAAAATCACACCACCGTTTTCAGTGAAATCGCCATCATGCAGCCCGCTAACGCCATACAAGATGGCAGCAGCAGATAGTGACGCAGACGCTTGTGGTAGAGCATGCTGACCGTCGCCAGTAGCGCAATCACCATCAGCAAACGCCACTGTGAAAAGGAGAGTTCCATCAACGCCATCAGCGGTATCATCGCACAGGGCAACAGCACTCCCCAGGCGCTATCCAGTCGTTTCCCCAACATCCAGCTCACTCCCCATAATCCACACGCCGTTGCAATTACCACCAGCATCGACACAGCTCCAGATGATAATGATTACCAATAGCATATGATAATTTTTGTCATTATGCAGCAAGATTGTTGAAACTTTGTACCCAGGGATGACAGACCAGTTGTAAAGTGTTAAATTGCGCCGTTCAGCATACTACTAAAAAACACCATAATAACTGCTATGAACTATTCCTGACCGAATAATAAAATCGAATGTCAGATTTAGCGCTTTGATATTTCAGGGCTGCAGCGAGTATATAATATGAAATTACAAACTTATGACGAATTGCTTCACAGCAAATATCGCCTGACGATGATGTTTTTTCTTTTTTTAAACATAGTCTCATCACTTTTCGTTTTATTGAACACCAGTTATGCCTTTTCGTCGACGATGCTGCTGCCAACCCTGCTAATCCCGGGGTTGAGTTTTGCGTTATTTTTATGGATTTTTTTCCGTCCTAAAGTCAAATTATCGCTATTAAATAGCGCCGCATTAATAACCGGGATCCTCTGGGCCTGGCATATTTCACTTAAACATGCGCTGGTATTTTATTTTAACGGCAGCTATTTACCGCTCAGTTTACTCAGCGTTTTCTTTATCAGCGCGATTGCGCTCAACGACAATCTGCCCGCTTTCTGCCTGCATACTGCGCCGGGGGCCCTGACCGTGCTGCTGCTTGATAACGGTCATAACCTGGCGATGATTCTCTCCACCATTTTGTTGCCGCTCAGCGGCTTTACCCTGCATCACTTTTTGCGCCGACGCAGCGATGACTTTACCCGCCGCCTGATGTTTCAGCTGTATGAAGAGAAACAGACCTATAGCGACCTCAGTATGCTCGATCCGCTCACCGGCTTATATAACCGCCGCGGCCTGAAAAACCGTCTGGAAAATGTGCTGGAGAACCATACCGGCAGCCATTTCGTGCTGCTGCTGGATATCGATCATTTCAAAGCCTATAACGACAATTATGGCCATGCCATGGGCGATCAGGCGCTGGCGCGCGTGTCGGTGGCGATTCGTGATGCGGTGCGCTCACGCGATATTGTCACCCGCTACGGCGGCGAAGAGTTCCTGGTACTGCTGACCAATGTTAATGCCTCGATTGCCATGAAACTGGCTGAGCGTATCCGGCAGTACGTACTGAATTTAGAGATCCCGCATCGCTTTAATGAACGGGTTGCCACCCATGTCACCATCAGTGCAGGGGTTGCCCCGCTGTATGATGATGATTTTGAGCAGGCGCTGGCCCATGCTGACCGTGCACTGTATGTCGCGAAAAACCGCGGCCGTAATACCATTCTCTGCTGGGACGATCTGCCAAAATCTGCCAGTGCCCAGCCTGCAGACGCGGTTTAACACCGATTAGCCCCTGCCGGGGCTGATATTTTCGCGTCGCTTATCCATCAGGGTTATTCCTTTCCGCTACAATAGCGTCAGCGCTATTGTGCTGAATTTTTTACGGCTGACAGAGACCGCAGTGGTTAATAATCGTAATACGTCAATTCGCCAACTTAGGGAAAATAGTTTTTTTTAGCAAATTAACTGGCTATTCATTATTTAATTTGCCCGAAGCGATCTATTTTCTTCACCGGCTGATAAAAATATCAGTTAACCAAAGTTAATTAATCAACCGCGTTAATGACAATAATTGACCTTGCAAATATTATGGCTAATCACCATTGCCCCACGCCGCTGGCAATCACTCGCCCTCAGACCGGTTGCCCGCAGGCAGCCGGAATGCCTGCTGTGGTGCGCGGCTATTTGCTGACAAATTTTCCCGTCCCCTTTAGTTTACAGACCCCGGCCATTGTGGCAGTTTTATCAGCTGCTAAATTGTGGAGATAAGCATGAGCCTCGAGTCTGTGCGGCAGTACTTTGCCGAGCGCGCCCCCGAAATTGACATCATTGAACTGGCAGAGAGCACGGCCACCGTGGCGATGGCGGCAAAAGCCCATCGTGTCACGCCAGGGCAAATTGCCAAAACGTTGTCGCTGAAGGTAAAAGATCGGGTGATTTTGATTGTTACGCGCGGCGATGCACGTCTTGATAACCGCAAATTAAAAGCGGCGCTGGGCGCCAAAGCGCGCATGCTGAGCACCGATGAAGTGGTGAGCTGGACCGGTCATCCGGTCGGCGGGGTATGCCCGTTTGGTCTGGAAAATCCCCTGCAGGTCTATTGCGATATCTCCCTGAAGGGCTTCAGTGAAGTGCTGCCGGCTGCCGGAGGGATCCACAGCGCGGTACGTATTTCACCGCAACAGATGGCGGATCTTACCGAAGCGCAATGGATCGATGTATGCCAGCCGCCGCAGTAGCGGCTGCGCACACCACGCCGTGCCGAAACCATGCCCAATACTCAGACGCTGATACATCTGCTACTGCGTCTGCACTTCTGTATCGGTCTGTTTATTGGCACGTTTATCTTTATCGCCGCCCTGACCGGCACCCTCTGTGTGCAGGCCCCGCAGCGGGAAAACCATCGGTATGCCCATCAGCGGCTTACCGACTTAGTGGGGGTAGATCGTCCGCTTTTACAACAGGTTACCAGCGCGATTAACCAGCGGGGCAGCGATGCCGCCCGGTTTTTTCAGTCGCTGGACGCCGCCAGCGCTTGCTCCAGCATGGTGAGCAGCAACGCGTTATCAACCCGTTGCAGCACATGTACCAGTCCACCTGCCGGCTGTTCAATTCCGACCGTCACGCGCAACGGCTGACGATAGCGCCAGGATTTACCGCGTGTGGGGCCGGCGTGTAGCTCAACATCCACCTGATAATCCGTGGCGGTGGCGACCCGCTGATTCAGCAGCCAGGCAACCACCAGCGCATCATGGATCCAGCAGCCGGGCAGGCTGCGGGTTTTAATCGAGTAATCAATCCACGGACGGAAAGTTTCGCTGATAAAGCGTGCCAGCGGCGTATCAGATTTCGCGATGCGATCGAGATCCTGATGCGTCATTAACGTCTGGGTTGTGGCATCCATCGGCACCAGCGTGATGGTTGCGCCGCTGGTCAGCACCTGATGCGCCGCCTCCGGATCGAGGCCAAAGTTGGTATCTTTCAGATAATCATCAAGGGCAAATACGCCGCCCATAATGACAATTTCGGCGACCGACTCCACCAGTTGTGGATAACGCTGCATCGCGCGCGCCACATTTGTCAGCGGACCAATCGCCACCAGCGTAATCTCACCGGGATTGTCGCAAATCAGCTGCCCGATAGCATCGACCGCATCCCGATCCGGCGCCGCCCGCGGCAACGGCTGACGTACGCCGCGCCACAGATCAGCCAGATTCAGCTGATACACCCGCTGATCCAGCGCCTGGCGCCACGGCTCTGCCGGCTCCTGTAGCGCCTGCTCTTCACCCTTTAGCACCGGAATCGCCAGCCCTAAACGCTGCACCAGATCCTGCGCCACGCTGTATCCGACCGGCGCTGGCGTATTACCGGCAACCACCGTAATCAGCTCCAGTGAGATATCTGGCGAAGCAATGGCCAGCGCTAAGGCCAGGCCATCATCAACATTGGCGCCGGCAATGCCATTCCCCGGATCACAATCAATAATTACTCGTTTCATATTTTATTATCTTTATTTTTCCGCGCGTTGCGCTGGAGAGAACTGACAGCCGCAAGACTCGCCGATTTGCAGCTGGTGTGAGACCTCACGCAGCATGGCTTCACCATTCCATGCCTGCAACATGTTAATCGCCGTTTTCGCCATCTCCTGAATCGGCTGACGTACGCAGGTCAGCGCCGGAACATGAAACGCCGCCTGATCCGTTCCGTTAAAACATACCAGCGCCAGTTGATCCGGTACGCCGATCTGCTGTTCCTGTAGGGCGCGAATGCAGCCAATAGCCTGCGCTTCGTTACTGACAAACAGGGCGCGCGGTAAACTGTCGCCCTGCAACATCTGGCAGGCAGCCTGATAGCCGCCCTCACGGGTATAGGGGCTGGGGAAAATCCAGTTCGCCTCGATCGCTAAGCCATAGCTGTTCATGGCATCACGCCAGCCGTTAACCCGATCCTGCGCGTTCAGCATCTCTTGCGGGCCGCTGATAATGCCGACATCACGATAGCCATGGCTGAGCAGATGCCCGGTGACCAGACGTGCCGCCGCACGCTCATCCACCCGCAGCATACTGACCTGTAACTGCGGATCAACCCGTTCCAGCATCACTAATGGCGTACCGCTGGCTTTGATCAGCTCAATATAGGGATGGCGGTCGACGCTGTTATAAAACAGACCATCGACCTGACGATTTAACAGACTGTGAATCAGCTCCAGCTCACGCTGCCGATCGTCGCCGGCATCCCCAAGCAAAATCACCATCCCTTTCTTTAGTGCTTCCTGAATCAGCTCATGCGCCATCGCGGCGACAAAAGGGTTTGAGATATTCGGAACCACTAAGCCGTAGGTTTTGCTACTGCCTGACGCCAGCGCGCGGGCAATGCCATTAGGGCGATAGCCGGTCTGTTTAATCGCCTCAAGCACCCGCTGACGGGTTGCCGCAGCCACCGGGCGTGGACCATTATTGATGACATAACTCACTACCGCTACGGATGTTCCGGCAAGGGCGGCGACATCGGCACGCGTAATACGCTTAGGGTGTTGTTTAACCAAAACGCTACCTTGTGGTGAAGATATTAAAGAGATTATGCCAGCCGGGCAGCGCCCGGCCAGCCTGAAAACCACGCACAGCGCTAATCCGGCGTTTAAATGGCGTCTTCAGGAAGATTAAGGTCGCGCCCGCGGGTTTCTGGTGCGGCAAAAGTGGTGAGAAAACCGATGCTCGCCATCGCCGAGAAATAGACCGCAATCGGCCACCAGTGGCCGGTAAACGACAACATTGCGGCGGCAATCAGCGGTGCGGTGCCGCCGGATAAAATCGAACCCAGCTCTTTCGCCACCGCCATTTTGGTATAGCGATGATGGACGCCAAACATCTCGACGCCCCAGGCCGCCTGCACGCCAAAAATCCCCAATGAAGCTAATGCCATACCTGTAACAATAGTCGGGATCACAATCATTGGCTCGCGACTGTCGAGCAGGGTAAACGCAGGCCAGGCATAAACCATTAACAGCAGGCAGAAGCCACGATAGGTAATACGGCGGCCAAACCGGTCGGAGAGCCAGCCAGCAAGGGGGATAATCAGGAAGCCAAGTAGTGAAGCGATAAATACCGCCGTGGTGGGTACCGATTTATCAACCATCAGCACCTTTGCCACATAGCCGACAATAAAGCCCTGCGCCAGGTAAGAAGGTCCGTTCTCACCAATACGCAGCCCCACCATAATCCAGAACGCCTTGCTGCGCTGCCAGAAGCTCCGCGTATCAGCCGCCAGCGGATGCGCGTCGAGGGTCGCAGCACGCTGCGCTGCAAGCTGTGCTTTCTTACGTTCAAATACCGGCGTTTCCCGCAGGTTACGTCGGATCCACAACGCTGTCAGCGCAATCAGAGAACTGCAGAGAAACGGAATACGCCAGCCCCAGGCCTGCAGCTGCTGTTGATCCATTTGCACTACCAGCAGCCAGACCAGCGATGCCAGTAAGGTACCGCTGTTGGAACCCAGCGCAATCACCGAAGAAACCAGACCCCGCCGTTCAACCGGCGCATACTCACCGAGCATCACCGTACCGCCAGACAGCTCGGCTCCGGCGCCAAACCCCTGCGAAAAGCGCAGCAACACCAGACAGGCCGGCGCCCACACACCAATCGATGCATAGCTGGGGATCAGGCCAATCAGGGTGGTCGAGGCACCCATCAGAATAATGGTGCTGATCATCACCACTTTGCGTCCCTTGCGGTCGCCCAGCCAGCCGAAGAACAGAGCGCCAATCGGGCGGGCAATAAAGCCTACCGACCAGGTGGCAAAGCTGGAGAGGAGCGCCATCTGCGGCGTGGCTTCGGGAAAGAAGATATCGCCAAAGATAATGCCGGCAGCAAGGCCGTAGAGGGCAAAATCGGCATATTCCATTGCGGTGCCCAGCCAGCAGGAGAAGGTGGCGCGCCAGAAATCTTTGCGTCCTTCGTCGGTGGCCAGTCTTTCATCCGCAGCAGATGACACGCCTGCTGACGAGTGCTCCACAGATTGATATGAGGTCATTCAAAAAATTCCCTGATGTTAGGAGATCTTAAGAGCGCCCTTCCGTGGGTGGTAGTCCCTTGTAACAAAACGAAGAGATAACTCCCCGGCAAAGACGCTCAGTGCCTGAGCCATGATGAAAGGTCAGTAAAGGGTTCCCTGGTGTCAGGATCTTATAAGTTGCTGCGCGTCTGTCGGTTTTTATTTAACCGATCGCTTAAATAACGCGAAACAAACCGGACCATCACTTAGCAGCCTGAACATCAAGCGCCGTGGGTAATCACTGCCCTTGCATTTTATCTACGCGCGTAGATAAATCAACAGAAGAGACGCTGAATAATTAGATTTCCTTGACAATAATCCGCTAAATAAAAAATGGATTCACTGGAAATCAACCAGTTACGCAGTAATTCTCTCCGGTACAGGAGCTGATTTTTTTTCTCACCGTGCTGATGCTAATCTTTTACCGCTAAGAATGCCGCTTTACTGAAACTTCAACTGGCGCAGTATTTCTCGCACCAACAGATGTCATTCAGATGACGGTGGCGCTAAAAATGCCCTCAATCTGAAAGTACCGTGCAAGGATGTTAGCGTCTGGCACAATCAGCTACTCTGAATGGACTTCAAAACGGACTGATAATTATGGCTATTATATTAATGCGGCATGGCAGACCTGATCATCAGTCACCGACACGTATTTCTGCGCTGGCGATGGAGCAGTGGTGCGAACAGTACAACTTATCGCTGGTAAGCGATCTGCCGCCGGAGCGCAGCGTGGTGATCGCGCAACATGCGGATGTAATTGTCACCAGTACCCTGCCACGCGCCCTCTCTTCACTGGAGAAACTCGGGATGCAGGCTAATGACAGCGATGCCTTGTACAGTGAAGTTGAGTTACCTATTCTGCCCTTTGCCGGGCTGCATCTGCCGCCGGCATTCTGGCTGTCGTTCTGGCGACTGCTGTGGTTTTGCGGCTATTCCGGTTCGGTGGAATCCTTTAAATCAGCCAGCGAACGGGCCCGACGGGCGGCGCAGCAGCTGGTCAGACTGTCCGAACAGGGCACGGTACTACTGGTCGGTCACGGTATTATGAACAAAATGATCGCCCGCGAATTACGTAAACGGGGCTGGCAGGCAGAAAAACACGCCAGCAGCCGCCACTGGAGTACGGCAATCTATCACCGGCCGTTTATTTAATCTGGCGCAGCGTATCAATAAAAGCGCGCAGCGCGGCGGGAACGTGGCGATGGCCGGGATAGTAGAGGCACATACCGGGAATTTCCGGGCACCACTCCTCCAGCACCAGTGTTAACTCACTGCGTTGCAGATAAGGCTGCGCCACCGCCCAGGGGACATAGGCGATGCCGAGACCTTTTACCGCCGCTTCCGCCATTAATTCCAGGTGGTCGAGCATCAGAGCTCCCTGTGGGGCAATGGCGATCTCCTGTCCGTGCCGGGCAAACTCCCAGCGATACAGCCTGCCGCTCGGCAGACGAAAACGTACGCACTGGTGATGGACTAAATCATCCGGCACCCGCAGTGGCGGCTTCCCCTGCAGATAACCTGCCGAGGCCACGGCCACAAAGCGCGCAGGGCCGCCAAACGGCACCGCGATCATATCCTGCGGTACCCCTTCAGCCAGCCGCACTCCGGCATCAAAATGTTCACTGACAATATCGATCAATCGTCCTTCGGTGACCAAATCGAGCGTGATATCCGGGTATTGTTGCAAAAAACGCGGAACCACATGATTAAGCAGGTAACGTGCAGCGATCTCACTGGAGTTAATGCGCAAATTGCCGCGCGGACGCTGGCTAAAATCCTCCACCCGCGCCAGGGCGCTGGCAAGATCGCGTAATACGGGCTGCAGGCTGGCAAACAGCGCATCGCCGGCTTCGGTTGGCGATACGCTGCGGGTGGTGCGGTGCAGTAATCTCACCCCCATTTTCTCCTCCAGCGTACGCATCATATGACTCAGGGTGGACGGCGACATGCCGAGTTCATCAGCCGCTTTGCGAAAACTTGCATGGCTGACAATGGTGGCGAATGCCGTTAGTGATGTCAGGTCAGGTTGCTGATTCATGGCTAATTTTCACTTCTGCATGCGAAATTAGACGGATAGTAACACCAATCTATGCGGCTTAAAGTGATTAAACCAGCCACACAACAACAGGAAATCGATTATGTCCAGAACATGGTTTATCACCGGCACCTCTTCCGGCTTTGGCCGCGAAATGACTGAAACCCTGCTGGCGCGCGGCGACCGTGTCGCCGCCACCCTGCGCACCCCGGCGCAACTCGACGATCTGCAACAGCGTTACGGTTCGGCGCTGTGGGTCGCGGCACTGGATGTCACTGACACCCCGGCGGTACGCGCGGTAATCAATCGTGCCTTTAGCGAACTGGGGCGTATTGATGTGATTGTCAGTAACGCCGGTTACGGCCTCGGCGGCGCTGCCGAAGAGTTAAGCGATGAGCAGATTGTGCAGCAAATTAATACCAACGTGATTGGCTCGATTCAGGTTACCCGCGCCGCACTGCCACACCTGCGTCGCCAGGGGGGTGGCCGCATCCTGCAAATTTCCTCAATGGGCGGGCAGATTGCCTTTCCAGGCCTGAGTCTTTATCACACCACCAAATGGGCGATTGAGGGGTTTATCGAAGCGGTACGTCAGGAAGTCAGCGGATTTAATATTGAATTCACCCTGATCGAACCCGGTGCCGCGCGTACCGGCTTCCGTGATAAAGGTCTGGTGATGGCGGAAGCGATGGCGGAATATGTTGATACCCCGGCGCATATGCTGCGTAAACCGTTCCCGTGGAATGGTGATGCGAAAAAGATGGTGCGCGAGATGATTGCCAGTGTCGACCGCTCGCCTGCGCCCCATCGCCTGGCCCTTGGCAGTGATGCCCTGAACCTGATCAAGGCAGCACTGGAACAGCGTTTAGCCGACCTCGAAGCCAGTAAAGCCATTACCCTGTCGACGGATATGGATGAGGTTTAAGGCTCAGCCGTTGACCGTTATGCGGGCGGAATCGATCCCGCCCGTACCACCTATGGCGACCACGACGGCTTATTTAGCAACAAACCAAACAGCACCGAATCCGAAATCACGCCATCTACACACCAGCGCTCTTTCATCAGCCCTTCGCGCTGAAAACCGAGGCGCTCCAGTACCCGGGCCGAGGCCAGATTATCCGGATGGATATCCGCTTCCAGACGGCGCAATGACATACGCTGGTGCAAAAAAGTAAAAAAGTAGCGCAACGCTTCCGTCATATAACCACGGCCCTGCGCCTCCGGCGCCAGACAATAGCCAATAGCACCACGCTGTGAACCATAGTGATGATGGAAAAAAATGCACATCCCGAGGCATTCAGCCTGCGACTTCTCGCAAATCGCCAGCTTCAGATACTCTCCGGTCTCCATCGCTTCGATATCGTCGGCAATCGCCTCTCGCGCCTGGCTGATATCCAGCCATGGCCCATGCCCCCAGTATTGCATCACCAGCGGATCGCGCATGATAGCGAACCAGCTGTCGGCATCCTCAGGGGTAAAAGGGCGTAAAATCAGACGCGGAGTCTCAATACGTACCCTGCTGTAATTCATCGTGTTGCTCCTGGCGCTGGTCTCAGGCTATTTAACCATCGCCGGAGCATGGCGATCAAATTAAGCGCAGTACCGCTGCGGTAATCTCTGCGGTAGTCGGTGTCTGGTGGAGCGGAACTTCCGCCGTCACCCGCTGCAGAGCTTGCATAATGCCCTGCGCCGCCGCTTTCTCGCCCAGATGTTCCAGCATTAACGCCCCGGACCAGATGGCGGCAATCGGATTGGCAATATTTTGCCCGGCGATATCCGGCGCGGAGCCGTGTACCGGTTCAAACATTGATGGCATGGTCGGATCGGGATTCAGGTTAGCCGAGGCGGCATAGCCAAGGCCGCCCTGAATGGCGGCGCCGAGATCGGTCAGGATATCGCCAAACAGATTGGAGGCCACCACCACATCCAGCGACGCCGGTTGCATCACAAAGCGTGCCGCGATGGCGTCAATGTGATAGCGCGTCACTTTAACGTCCGGATACTGCAGGGCAATTTCCTCGGTGATCTCATCCCACATAACCATGGTGTATTTCTGCGCATTGGATTTGGTCACCGATGCCAGACGTCCACTGCGCCGCCGCGCCGCCTCAAAGCCAAACCGCAGAATCCGCTCCACTCCCTGACGGGTAAAGATCGAGGTTTCCACTGCCACCTCCTGCGGCGTGCCCTGATGGATACGCCCACCGGCACCGCTGTACTCACCTTCGGTATTCTCGCGAATACAGAGAATATCAAAATTCTCCTCACGCAGCGGACCGCGCACGCCTGGTAACAGGCGATGCGGGCGCACATTGGCAAACAGATCGAACTGTTTGCGGATCGGCAGCAACAGACCATGTAGCGACACATTATCCGGCACCCGCTGGGGCCAGCCAACCGCGCCGAGCAGAATGGCCTTAAACTGGCGCAGCCGGTCGATGCCATCTTTCGGCATCATCTCCCCGTGCTCGAGGTAATAATCGCAGGACCAGGGAAACCATTCGGCCTGCAGACTGAAATGATGTTTCTTCGCACTCAGCTCCAGCACCTGCCAGGCGGCATTAATAACATCGACGCCAATACCATCACCCGGGATCACTGCCACTTTATAGTTGTTCATCCACTCCCTCGCAAACTGTTGCCGTTCAGGGTAAAAGACCACCACCGCCGACCGCTGGCGTGGCCACCATCTGGTTCACCATCTTCGCTAAAGCAGACAATTTGCGCTGCTTTTTTAGCGGCTGGCCGCGGCAGATGATGCTGAATCGCCCTGGCGGTCAGTGAGAAGTGACTATTATAAGCGTAGTTGATTAGTCATTACGGAAAGCGGCGCGCAGCCAGTGGGTAAAGCCGGTGACTGCACGCGGCACCTGCGCCGCGTAGGGCCGTACAATCCACAGTTTTTCGGCAAAAGCGCCAACCGCATGCCACTGCGGCAAAATCACCTGCAGAGTACCGTTATCCAGCGCCGTCTGCGCGCTGAAGTCCGGCAGCATGGCAATCCCCAGCCCATCCAGCGCCGCATCACGGATCGACTCGCTATTGTTGGTGGCAAACGGACCACTGACGCTGACCGTTACCTGCTCGCCGGCTTGCGTGCTATGGGCAAAGGTCCAGCGCGGCAACTCGACGCCGCGCGGATAGTAAAGACACTGATGCTGCTGCAGCGCCTGCGGCGTTTGCGGTATGCCATGCTGCGCAATATAGCCCGGCGAGGCGACCAGCAGCGCGCGCGTATTACACAGCGGCAGCGCCACATGGGTTTCCGGCAGCGAATTACTGTGGCGGATCGCCAGGTCATAACCTTCACTGGTCAGTGAAACCAGCCGATCGGAGACCTCCAGTTGCACCCTCACCTGCGGATGCTGACGCAAAAAGCTGCTGATATGCGGCACCAGTTGCTGGCGGGCGAACGCCACCGGCGCCGTCACCCGCACCAGCCCCCGCAGCGGGCCACTGGAGTCGCGCACACTGTAAAAACTTTGCGCTATCTGGGAAAACGGCGCGCGCAAATCGTCCACCAGCTTTTCACCGGCACTGGTCAGACGCACGCTGCGCGTGGTGCGCTGCACCAGCGCCACCCCCGCCATCTGTTCCAGCTGCTTTATTTTCTGACTCATTGCCGCTTTACTCACTTCCAGTCGCTCTGCCGCCCGGGTAAAACTCCCCTGCTCGGCCAGCACCGTCAGCCAGTGCAGATGCATCCATAACGCTTCAGTTTTCAGCTCTTTCATAATGATTGTTCAATATAGTAAATAATCATTTTAAGTATAGCGCTTTTTCTTCGTCAGCCGCTGGTCCAGGATAACAGCTGTAAGATTATCCTCTTAAGTCATATCATCAGGAGTTTCTATGCCTTTATTACAGTTTGACGTTATCCAGGGCCGCTCAGAGTCTGAATTAAAAACCCTGCTTGATGCCGCGCACCGCGCCGTGCTCACTGCCTTTCAGGTGCCGCAACGCGACCGCTATCAGATTGTTCACGAAAATAAAAGATATCAGATGGTATTTGAGGATACCGGTCTCGGACTGCAACGCACTGACAATCTGGTGATGGTGCGGGTGTTTACCAGCCCGCGCAGCGACCAGCAGAAACAACTGTTTATGGCGGAACTGGCGCGTGAATTTAAACAGAGCTGCGGCATTGAGGGGAGTGACCTGATGATCTCCTTTATCACCAACGACAAAGGCGACTGGAGTTTTGGCAACGGCGTCGCCCAGTATATGACCGGCGAATTATAATCCCTGCAGCTGTGATGCCTGGCGTGGTCAGGCATCATGCGCTAACACCGCTAAAATTACCTCAGAAATCAATTACCCTGCGCCATTTTCGCTGCGGACGCCCTTCTGCCGCTGCGCCAGTTTTTTAGTCTGATTCTGATTTGCCCCGCATTTCGGCCGCTGCCAGTTGCCTGTCTGCGATCCCGGAGCTAAATTAGACTAAGGTATCGCTGCCGTTAAAGGAGGAAAAGCTCCAGGGAAAGTGCTGAATTATAATGAGGGGAATTGATCTTGTCTGAACTGCTTTCTGCTGTGTTATTTATCGTTGCTATTATAATTTATGCGACGAAAGCCGGCCGTAATAAATTTTGGTTCAGCGCGCTGTTAATTATATTAAGCATATTTATCATTCTTAATGCCACATTATTTGCCAGTGATTATTTTACCGGTGATGGCATTAACGATGCGGTAATCTACACCTTAACCAGTAGCATGGAAGGCGCCGGGATCAGTAAATATGTGCTGCCCGGGATAGGGCTGATTCTGGTCCTGTTTCTTATTTTCTGCCTGCTTTCCTGGATATTGCTACGGCGCAAGGATCGTCCGCACCATATTGGCTATAGCCTGCTGGCGGTACTGCTGGCGCTGGCTTCGATTAAAACCACCCCGGCGTTTCAGCAAGTGTTTGAGCTGGTGCGTTCCCAGACCCGCCAGGGCGCTTCTGATTTTACGGCGCACTATAAAGTACCGCATAAAACGATAAATGGCGGTAAACTCAACCTGGTCTATATCTATGCCGAAAGTCTGGAGCGCACCTATTTTGACCAGCAGGCCTTTCCCGATCTGACAACCGAATTAAGCGCCGTAAAAGAGAACGCAATTGATTTCAGTCAGACAGAACAGCTGCCCGGCACTGAATATACCATCGCCGGGATGGTCGCTTCGCAATGCGGTATTCCCCTGTTTGCGCCCTTTACCGGCAATGCTTCGGCAGCGCTGTCAAGTTTCTACCCGGAGAATATCTGTCTTGGTGATATTCTGAAAGCGGCCGGTTACGACAATTACTTTATGCAGGGGGCAGATCTGCGCTTTGCCGGTAAAGATCTGTTCCTCAAATCGCACGGTTTTGACAGCAAAAATCTCTATGGTTTGCAGGAGCTGGAACCGCTGGTCGATGATGCAAAATACCGCAACAACTGGGGCTATTACGACGATACCGTGCTGGACGAGGTGTGGCAGAAATTTACCCAGCTGTCACAGCAGAAAAAGCCGTTTGCGCTATTTACCCTGACGGTGGATACCCACCATCCCGACGGTTTTATCTCGCGCAGCTGTCAGCGTAAAAGTTACAGCATCGACGGAAAAGTGAATCAATCCCTTAGTGCGGTGGCCTGCAGTCAGGAGCATATTGCCAGACTGATTGAAAGAATTAAGGCATCGCCTTACTTCCATAACACCGTGATTGTGGTCTCCAATGATCACCTGGCAATGAACAATACCGCCTGGAAATATCTCACCAAACAGGACCGCAAAAACCTGTTCTTTATTGTGCGCGGCGACCAGCCAGCCAGTGAGCTGGTGCCGGTGAAACGCAGCTCGCTGGATAATGGCGCAACGGTACTGGATATTTTAGGTGGCGATAACTACCTCGGTCTGGGGCGCAGCAGCCTGTCCGGTATGTCGCTTTCTTCCTTCTTCCTCAATATGAAAGAGAAGATCAACGACTGGAAACCGGCGATTGTCCGGCTGTGGAATTTCCCAAAAACCATTAGCAGCTATACCATCGATCAGAAAGAAGGCACCTTTAGTTTTTCCGGCGCCAGCTTTAAATTGCCGCTACTGCTGCGCGTTAGCGAAGGTAAAGTCGAACCCTTACCGGAAGGTGAATACTCGGCGCCGCTACGCTACCAGCTGGCTGATTTCGCTGCTGATGAAAAATTTATCTGGGTGGATAAATGCTTCAAAATGGCGCGCATGTGGGCGCCCGCTTTAGCCCTGTCTAACCAGCTTTGTCTCTCCAGCGGCCAGCTTAATGGCAAGCCGGTGGTGGTGGCAGTTAACAGCGACAACTATAAAGGCAGCGTTAAATTTAAACGGATAAAAGGTGACAATAAGCGCTACCGCAACAATCTCGCCCAGCTGAAAATCCTTGATAACGATATTCGCTATCAGGCCAACAGCTTTATTTTTAATCTGCCCGGCGCGCCACAAACGGTAAAAAGCTTTAGCGGCATCTCGCGCGCGGAAGAGTGGGGACGCTGGTCGAATGCCGATCTGGCGCCGGAAGTGAAGATTGAATATAACCAGCCGCTGCCAGAATATTTTGATCTGGTGATCACCGCGCGCGCCATCGGCGAGAATATTCACCGGCCCATACCGGTTAGCGTCGGTGAAGAGCAGCAGCAATTGAATCTGGGTGAGCAGGACAGCACCACTACCCTGCATTTCCGTAATCCGCATAACGCAGACACGCTGGTGATTGCTCCGCCAGCGCCGTTGCTCTCCAATGAAGGTAATATCACCGGTCACGATCCGCGCCGGCTGGGGATTGGGATGGTGGATATCAAGGTGGTGCCAACGGTGCAGTAACGCACGACCGATCGGCGGCGCCGCCCTGGGCGTCACCGATGGTGGCGGGTTGCCGTTTACTCCGGCCTGAACGACTGCAATGAACGAATCTGCCGGCCTTCGCCATCGAAATTGCTGCTATCCAGCCAGCTTTCCAGCGCTTGTTTTACCCCTGGCCACTCGGCATCAATAATTGAAAACCATGTGGTATCGCGGGTGCGCCCCTTGTAAATAAGCGCCTGACGAAACAGCCCTTCGAACTGAAAACCTAAGCGCAGGGCGGCTTTTCTTGAGGGTGCATTGCGACTATCGCATTTCCACTCGTAGCGGCGGTAGCCCAGCCGATCAAATGCCAGTTTCATCAGCAGATAATGCGCTTCCGTCGCCGTTGCCGTTTGCTTTAACAGCGGTGAAAACGTCACATGCCCAACTTCCATCATGCCGTGCTGCGGATCGATACGCATCAGCGCCAGCGACCCCACCGCCCGCTGTGTTACCAGGTCGATAACCGCAAAATGCAACGGATCCTGGCTGCCCGCCATTGACTGTACATAGAGCAGGTAGCTGTCAAAGTCACCAAAGGGTCCGGCAAACATATAGGTCCAGTCACGTCCGTCAGCGGCCTGCGCATAGGCGGCATACAGATCGGCGGCATGTTTAGCCGGATCGATCGGCTCAAGGCGGCAATATTGTCCGTGGATGGTCACCGAGGGGGGTAAAGAACGAGGCGTCCAGTCCGGCAGATCCGGACCAACCGGCTGTCCATATTGATTGGTAACAGATGTCATTAACGAGCTCCTGGTAAGACAGTGATGACCACTAATCTGGCCGATGAGTGGACCATTAGAAAGATCCACTTAACGGCTATTTTACCGATCCAGATTAACCCGTCAGCGTCTTCATGATCGGGTTAAGCGATTTTACTGCTACCGATCGCGCAATAGCGGTTAATGACGGTTGAAATAAAAACCGCAGTTGTGATTTAATTTTTACCAGCCCAACAATAAAAGGAATTATTTTATGGCCATCAATTTCAATCAAAATTAATTACATTATTAATATTAGCCAGAGATATTATATCTTCACCTGACAAGATATTTTATTTCCTGCGCAATAACGGATGCCGCCATAACATGGCGACGAAATGATAAGGATATCCAATGACCAACAGACGTTATCACGATCCGCTGGTGTTAAATCCGCATACGCTATTTACCTCCGTGGGAAGCTGCGGCAGCAATCAACCGGAAGAAGTTAAAAAACTCCAGCAGATGATAATCAACGCCGGTTATCAGCAGGCCACCGGACGTGAGCTGGAGATTAACGGCAAATGCGACCAGCAGACTATTGAAGCGATTCGCTGGTATCAGCGGCTACTTAATCTGTCGCCGGACGGCTTAGTCAGTCCGGTCGATAACGGGTTTATAACGGCGTTAAAACAGATGTCGCCCCACCAGCGGCAACGTCATCATGGCGGCCCGCTACATGTGCGCGCGGGACAGATAACCTTTGATGCTGAAGGGCATGATTATATCACTGCGGTGGCGCCCTTCAGAGCGCATAAGACCCCCTATTTCTCACGCGTTTTGCACTGGCCGGGAGGGAGCACTTCCGGCGTGACGCTGGGGCGCGGCTACGATATGGGTGGCCGTAGCCGCGGCGAGGTTTACGCCACGCTGCGACAGGCGGGTATTGAGGAGTATAAGGCGGTGATTTGCTCCAAGGCGGCCGGACTGAAAGGGAATCAGGCAAGAACGTTTATGCAGGTATATGGCCCGATGGTTGGCGAGATTAGCCACCGGCAACAGGTGAAGTTGTTTGAAATTGCGTATCAAAAAAAACTAAATGAGGCCCGAATCTCATATCATCGCCATACAAAAAATAGTACGGATGCCATTTCCTGGGATAATTTAGATGCCAAAATTCGTGACATTGTGGTGGATATTTTCTATCAGTCGGCACATGACGTTAGCACTCTCTTCTCTGTGGTAAGAAAGAATGACAGGCAAGAGTTGGCATCTTTTATTCAGAAAGATAGTCTCTATATGGACTATGAAAAAGACCGAAAAAGGATCGGTTATTTAAAATGAAAATATTAATCACCACGATTTTATTTATTTTTACCTCTTTGACCTGTATAGCAAGTAGTGTTCTGTATCAGGGACAGGAAAGGAGCGATTGCTTTGCTGGCTATAGCCATGCCAGTGATGCAGTTAATTGCATTCATGATAAATGGAACAGTAGTAATAACCAATTAGAATCTCTGATTAAAAACACCGCGCTTGAAATAAACAACAACCAGAATTATATCGATCCATTTGAAAATGACAGCAATAACACCAAGGGGGATATTTACCAAAAAAGATTTATTGAATCTCAAAAAGTGTGGGAGAAATATAAGGAGGCGTATTGCCTTGCTTTGCTCACCCCGTTAGACACCGATGGATTTGACTATCACCCTACACTGGAACAATGTGAAATAAATATGAACAAACGCCGTATTGAGGAGATCAATATGATGGGTGAAACGCAACCATCATTGTCGGCCCCCTGAATGAATGCAATTTGAATCAAGCAGAAAAAGGATAGATTATTTAAATGAATAAAATAATCATTAAAAGCATACAATATATACTTCTACTAGTCTTACATTCAGCTGTGGCTGCAGAAAATCCTCTTACTGATGGTAACGAATCAACAATATGCTACTCAGGTATAGAAAACCGTCATGAAGGTGAAAACTGTATTGAAAAAAAATGGAGCAATAGCAATAAAGATGTTAATAGAGAATTTAAAAAAACATTAAATGCAATAAAAAATAATCCTAATTATACAGATCCCTTTAACAGTAAAAGTGATGAAAGCCGAGCAAGCGTTTATCAAAAAAGGTTGTTACAATCACAAGAAACATGGGAAAAATATAAAAAAGAATTTTGCCTTGCAATCGCCTCTGCAATTGGTGATGAAGATTTTGATTACCAACCGACGATTAAGCAATGTGAAATAAATATGAACAAACGCCGTATTGAGGAGATCAATATGATGGGTGAAACACAACCATCATTGCCGGCCTCCTGATACAGAGCCCGGTAATGATAACTTTAACTTACGGTATAAGCACTGAGTCGCTTACTGCCAGAGGGCTCGGCAATCTCCTTTACCAGCGCACCTCTGGCCTACTGCTGTTATTTCATAAACCACCACACTCTTCCATGAAGGAAATCACCCACTATCCTGGAACAGATCCACATCATGGTAATAATCATAGAGACCAGATAAGAGCGAGTTATTTAAAATGAGAACTCTGATATTTCGCATAATGATATCCACCCCTGTTATTTTTATCTTTGCTGCCCATGCAAAATATAATATTCAGTCGGGAATACTATCAAACAAAAATGTCATTCATTGTAGCAGTCAGTTTGGTGATAACAGCGATGAATGTATTGAGGACATCAGCGATAAATCGAACCTGGCCCTTAATAAAATATATCAGGATAAATTAAAACAAATAGAATCCGCTAATTACTCTTCCTGGTGGATGGGAAGTAAAGAGCAACGTTATGATATGATACAAAATTTCAAATTAAGTCAAAAAAACTGGAGAGAATATAAAATAAATTATTGTAAATCAGCCAGCGCTGCGTCACAGAATAGCCACTCTTATGGTGAGGAGTTAACAAGTTGTTTTATCAATATGAACCAACGCCGTATTGAAGAGATCAATATGATGGGTGAAACGCAGCCATCATTGCCGGATCCCTGATACAGAGTCTGGCAATGATAACCTTCGCTTACGGGATAAATACCGCGCCGCCCAGATTTCTTCGGAAATTTATCTCACCAGCGCCCCCTGGCATACGGCTGTTATTCCTTAAACGTAACACACTTCGCCGTTAAGGAAAACATGACCATAAAGAGAATAAGGAATCTAAAATGAGAGTAACGAATACATTATTGCTTATAGTGGTTTTTATTTACTCCGCTCATGCATCAGCCAGAATGCTGGACATTGAAGATACCATAGATTTTTGTTTTACTAACCTCCCATCAACATTCAGTAACACCGACAACTGTGTTTCTAACGAAAACCGCATATCACAGGATAGATTAGATAAAGAAATAATCAGAATGAAGTCGATTATAAATAAAGACTATGATGGACCTTTTCACTTGAATGATGTAGAGGGGGAAAAGATAAGCAACGTATTTTTGCAACAGTTTGCACGCTCACAAGAGGCCTGGGAAAAGGCAAAAAAAGATTTATGCGAGGCAAATGCTAACTTAATGGGCGAGTGGGCGACCTCACACGATATCTCGGTGATGTCCTGCAATATAAAAATGAATAACAGACGCACAGAAGAAATAAAGCTTATTACTGAAAGCTCTAATAAAAAAACAATAAGTTGAATTATAAAAGTGGAATATAAATTGATGCAGGTATATGGCCCGATGCTTTCTTCAGGGAAACCCTTCCTTCTCCCAACGGCAGAAGGAAGGATGATAAATTCCGGCACACCAGCCGCAGCAACAATTACTGTGCTTTCTGCAAATTGATCACGGTACGCGCATTAGAGGCGCTGGTTGCCAGCACATCGATCACACCGGTACGTAAGGCACCGAGAATCGCCGTTGCTTTCGTGTTTTCGGAAGCAATCGCAATAACACAGGGTATCGCGCGCAATTGCTCGAGACTCAGACCGATAACCCGGTCATTCATCACCGTATCAACCGGCATGCCTTTAATATTAAAGAAACTGTAGCCGGCAAGATCGCCAACCACTCCCTGCTCCTGACGCGCAGAGATAATTTCCTGCGGCGTAAACCACCCCAGCTGCACCATAAAACTATTTTCGTTCATATCGCCAAGACCAATTAACGCCACATCCGCCTTACTGGCCTGCTCAAGGGTGGCTTTAATCAGCCGGTTTTGCATAAATGCTGAACGTAACTCCGGTGTTTCCACATATGCCGGCGCGTAGAGCGTTTCGCTAAACCCATTGAACTTACGCGCCAGATTCCGGCTGATATGGTCGGCGTCGATCAGTTCGCCATCGCGTTTGGTACCGCCAATACCACAAATAAAGCGGCAGGTGCGTTCAGGGAAAATACCGACATGGCTGGCAATCGCCGCCACATTGCGCCCCTGACCGACGGTCACCGTCATATTATTTTTTAAAATACCGGCCAGATAGTTGCTGACCAGCGCCGCAACCTGCTGGCGCTGCTCCTCTTCATCGTGATGATCCAGAGCGATAAGCGCGCGTTTTATGCCGAAATTCTGGATAAACTGCTGCTCCATCTGCGAACTGAAAACCGGATGATATTTGACATTGATTTCAACAATCCCTTCCAGCCGGGCTTTTTTCAGCAAGCGCCCTACCTTGATGCGCGAAATGCCAAAGCGCTGCGAAATCTCTTCCTGCGTTTGTTCCTGTTCATAATAGGCAACCGCAATCTCAGTCAGAAGTTCATAATCAGAATCCGGCTCATTCATCACTTGGTTTTTCCATTATTGATACCTCGCTAATACTACTGTTGTTTCGCGATAAAATCCTCCACTACGCGTTTGATTAGCGCGCAGTAGCCAGCCGCATCCCAGGCTGCCCGGCCAATAAACAGGCCATCAATATTCGGTTGCGAAAGCAGCTCCACAGCATTGTCGATATTGACGCTGCCGCCATACAGCAACGGAATTTTTTGTCCGATCTCATCGCCAAAGCACTGGCAAAGAGCACCACGTAACGCAAGGTGGATACCCGCCGCTTCCTGTGGTGTCGCAGGGATACCCTGTTCACCGATAGCCCATACTGGCTCATAAGCGACCAGCGTTTGTGTCACTTGTTGCGCTGTCAGGCCATGCAGGGCGATTTTCATCTGTCTGATCACCGTTTCCGGCGAGACGCCCCACTGTTTTTCTTCCGCGCTGTCGCCGACACAAACCAGTGGACGCAAGCCATGACGCAGGGCGGCATGCACTTTTTTATTGATCGCGCCGTCGGTTTCATTGAACGCGTGGCGACGTTCTGAATGCCCCAGCTCCACCAGCGTCGCGCCGGTTTCGGCAATCATGCTGGCCGAGATCTCGCCGGTCCACGCGCCTTCTTCAGCGTAGTGCATATTCTGCGCGCCAGTCAGACAGGGTAGCTGATGACGCTGCAGAAACTCCGTCACCGGCTGAATGGCCGTAAACGGCGGAATAAAAAACGGCTGAATGGCCGGGTGAAGCACCGCCGGTAGTTGCTCTGCCAGGGTTTCGCAATAGTGTAGCGCCGCAGACAGCGGCTTGTTCATTTTCCAGCTGGTTCCAATCATGATGCGTTTCATCAACAACTAACCTCCATTTTTCTGATAAATCAGAGACCTGATAATCACTGCCGTCGTCTCTGGCAATAAACTGAACTTTTAATCACACTATGAACATATGTTAGATCACACTTCTCGTCAAAATGATCAATCAGGCGATGATCTGTGACCAACATCACGTATCATTTTTTTGCCATAGGTTAAGGTTTTGTTCATGTGATTCACCAGTGAACATATGAACAACACAACTCCTTACCATCAAGAGGCTCCACTATGTCATCAGAGAAAAAACCCGTTGTAGCGATAACCATTGGCGATCCTGCAGGGATCGGCCCGGAAATCACCGTGGCGACCATGATGGATAAAAGCGTCTACGATGAGTGCAAACCATTTTTAATCGGCTCAATTCCGATTATCCAGCGCGCGATGAAAATCCAGGGATGTGACTTCCCGCTGAATAAAATCTCCCACCCGCAGGAAGCGAAATTTCGCTGGGGCACGGTAGATGTGCTGGAAGTCGGTGACTATGACTGTGACAACATTGAGTGGGGCAAAGTCCAGCTGCAGGCAGGGAAAATGTCGCTGGACTATGTGATGAAATCAATTGAGCTGGGCAAGGCCGGACTGATTGATGTGGTTTCAACCGCGCCGATCCATAAAGAAGCCATCAAACTGGCGGGCTGTAAATTACCGGGACATACCGAAATTTATCAGGTAGAAACCCACTCTGACTACGGTCTGACCATGTTTCACGTCCACAATCTGCGCGTGTTCTTTGTCAGCCGCCATATCGCGCTGAAAGATGCCTGTGACTACGCCAATAAAGACCGCGTACTGGCCTGCGTACAGCAAATTCACCATGAATTTACCGCGCTGAATATTGCCAAACCGCGCATTGCGGTTGCCGCCCTTAACCCACACGCCTCAGATAACGGCCTGTTTGGTCATGAAGAAGCCACCAACCTGATCCCGGCAGTAAAAGCGGCGCAGGAAATGGGGATTAACGCCATCGGCCCGGTCCCGGCGGACTCTGTTTTCCACCTCGGCAAACAGGGCCGTTATGACGCCATTTTATCGCTGTATCACGATCAGGGACATATTGCCTGTAAGACCCTCGACTTCGAACGCTCGATTACCATCACTTTCGGCCTGCCATTTATGCGTAGCTCGGTAGACCATGGCACGGCTTTTGATATCGCGGGTACCGGCAAAGCCGGCACGGTCAGTATGCTGGAGTCCACGCTGGTCGCTGCACGTTACTGGAAAATGAAACATCAGTGATATTCACCGTTTCCCAAGATAAGCCAGGAGCAGAGAAATGGAAAAACATCTGTTAATCAGCAAAGGCAGTAAAGGCTGGGGCGGCCCACTTAGCATCAATATCCCCCAGGGAAAGAAGATCGCCTATATCACCGGGGGGATTCGTCCCCCGGTAGTCGATCGCCTTTCTGAGCTTACAGGCTGGACCCCGGTAGATGTGTTTAAGTACGGGGAACCGCCGGAAGAAGAGATTGGCCTGATGGTAATCGACTGTGGCGGCACGCTGCGCTGCGGTCTTTACCCGAAACGTGGTATTCCAACCATTAACCTGCACCCAACCGGGAAAAGCGGGCCGCTGGCGGAGTACATTCATGAAGAGATTTACGTCTCCGGCGTCACACCGGCCTGTATTGAAATGGTGTATCCGGCAGGCGAAGGAGCAAAACTCGGTATCGTCGCCGATGATTTGACCGGGGCAACCACCGTTGGCGTGCTGCTGGCGCACAGCGGACTGAAAACCGCCGCGTTTTTTGATGCCGACTCTTTTGCCCGTAGTGAGGAAGAGTATCCGGCCATGGTGGTCAGTAGCGACAGTCGTCCGTTGCCGAAAGCAGAAGCGCAGCAACGTGTCAGCACCGCGGTACAGCAGTTAAAAGCGCGCGGCGCCCACTACTTCACCAAACGCATTGATACCACTCTGCGCGGTGGTATTGGTTATGAAATTGACGCCATGCTGGAGCTGCTGCCGCAGGAGACCATTGCCGTGGTAGTACCGTCAATGCCGCAGTCGCGCCGTATTCTGGTGGGCGGTTATTCGGTAATCGATTCGGTTGCCCTCTCCTGCACCGATGTCGCCAGGGATGTACGCACACCGGTAACCGAGTCCTGGGTACCCGGCCTGCTCGCCGCGCAGACGCATCATCATGTCGGGCATATTAACCTGTCGCAGGTAATGCAGGGTGCCGGACAGATTCAGACCGCCCTGCTGGATCAGCAGCAACAGGGTGTACGGGTGATTGTGGTCGATGCGATTACGCTGGAAGATGTGAATGCCATCGCCTGTGCGGTCGTGGCGTTAAACTGGAATGTGCTGGCGGTGGATTCAGGTCCCTTTACTGAACGCCTGGCAATGAACCGCAGCCTGATGCATAACGATCAGCAACGCAGTCAGCAGAGCATTTGCCGGGAAACACAGCAGGGCTCAATCGTGATCGTGGCAGGCAGCGCCACCCCGGTGACGAAAAAGCAACTTAATCATCTGATCGCGAATGACGCGCGCGTATGTCATATCCCGGTGGATGCAGAATTGCTGCTGGACCGGAAAAATGCGGCGGAAATTGAAATTGCCCGCGTGGTGCGCCAGGCGAGGCAGTGTGTCGCCAGCCATAAAAATGCGTTATTTGTCTTTGAGTCGGCACTTACCGGCCGGTTACTGGATTTAAAAGAAGAAGAACAGCGCTTCGAGCTGGCCCCGGGTAGCGCTGCGGAAAATATTAATAAAGGGCTCGCCACTATTGTTAAGGATATTTTGTCCTGCGCTAACGGTGAAATAAAAGGTCTGTATATGACCGGGGGCGATACCATGGTCAATGTGCTGAAAGAACTTGGCGCAACCGGGATCGAAATGATTGATTACGTTATTCCGCAAACCGATATGGTGAAAATTATCGGCGGCGAATATAGCGGACTGGTTTGTGTCGGTAAAGGGGGTTTAACCGGCCCGGAAGATATCATTAGTACCATTGTTGATAATATCTATAAAGAGTCACTGCAGTAATACGGTCTTAAAACGAAGATAACGACGTGCACGTTACGCGGGCTGTTTTACGTCGCTCATCATTTATTCCATTACTTTCTGTACGTGAGTTACCCTATGAACATTAATATCTTAGAAAAAATGAATAAGGTCCCTGGCGGATTAATTATCATACCTCTGATAACCGCAATCCTTATTAATACCTTTGCGCCGTCGGTACTGACCATTGGCGGGCCAACCAGCGCATTGTTTAAAACAGGCTCCAGCGCAATGATGGGCATATTCCTGCTTATCTGCGGTACCTCGATTAATATTCGCCAGGCCGGATTACCGCTGTATAAAGGTGCGGTATTACTGCTAATGAAATGTGTGACCGGGGCGCTGGCAGTATGGGTGATCGGCTCACTCTTTGGACCGGCGGGTTTTATCGGTATCTCTTCACTGGCGTTTATTGCCTGCCTGACCAGCTCTAACAGTTCACTGTATATCGCGTTGTGCAGCACCTATGGCGATGCCAGCGACGCAGGGGCCATCTCGGTGTTCTGCGTTAAAGATGGTCCGTTTGTCACGATGATGGTGTTAGGGGTTAGCGGACTGGCCAATATCCCGTTTGCCGCCCTGCTGTCGATGCTGGTCCCGCTACTGATCGGTATGGCATGGGGCAACCTTGATGAACGCTTCAAACAGTTGTGCGCCTCAGCACAACCATTGATTATCATCATTATGTCGTTCGCGATTGGCGCTAACTCCAGTATTAATACCGTGTTTACCGCCGGGCTTTCCGGTGTGGTGCTGGGTGTGATCTCTGCCTGCACCGGGGTTATCTTCTACTTCGTTTATAACCTGTTTTTGAAAAATAAAACCGCGCTCGGCGCAGCGCTCGGCACCACCGCCGCCAGTTCCGCGCTGACCCCGGCAATGGTTGCCCAGGCCGACCCGTCACTGGCCATCTATGTCGATGCCGCGACGGCGCAACTTGCCACCGCCAGCATTATTACCATGCTGACCGCGCCGATTTTAGTTGCCTGGTTTGATAAGCGCCTGAAAAAACGCCAGCCACTGGTGCCGGCGCAGGTAGCGGAAACGGTAAAACCGGTTCAGTCCGCGCCACTGTCGTCACAGGTCAGTAAAGGGAATAAATAATATGTCCACGCCGTTGTATCAGCTCCGGGTGAGTTATGTCGGTCAGTATGTTGCAGACTATCTGCGGGAAAATAAGTTAATCCTGTTTGCGGCACCGGTACCACAGGATATCGCTGATTATTGCGTCGTTCATCAGCCGGGGGAATTAAGCGGTGCATTATTACCCGGACAAACGCTCAACATTAATCAGCATATTTACCGCATCACCGCAGTCGGAAATGTTGCAACGGCGAATTTAAAAGAACTCGGACATATTACATTGAATTTTGACGGTGCCATTGAGGCCGAATTTCCCGGAATGGTTCATCTTGCAGGCCAGATACCCGAAACCATTGAGCCAAACGATTTGTTTTATTTTCACCAGCAACTGAATTAAGTCATTAGTCATTAACAAGGGATGATAATCATTATCTCATTGTGATTGCTCTATCACTCTGCTTGCTAATTTAAGGAATCTGTTATGAAAAATATCGCTATTGGTGCCGATGACGCGGCCTTTGCTTTTCGTGATGCCATTGTTAATTATTTAACTGAACATGGTATTGCTGTTACTGATTACAGCAGCGACAAACGACAGGACGCGAATTATTATCCGGATGTCGCTCATGATGTTGCGATGGCGATTAAGCAAGGGGAGCATGATCGCGGCATTTTAATCTGTGGTACCGGTATTGGCATGGCTATTGTGGCCAATAAAGTCCCTGGTGTCCGTGCCGCGCAGTGTCACGATACCTTTTCTGCTGAGCGCGCACGTAAGAGCAATAATGCCCAAATTATCACCCTTGGCGCGCGTGTTATTGGCACCGAACTGGCGAAGAAGATTGTTCAGAGCTGGCTGGAATCAGAATATGAAGGCGGGAGTTCTGCAGTCAAAGTCGAACGTATTGATTATTACCAGAATCAACATAGCAAAGATTGATTGTCCGTATTGCCTCGCAGAAGGAAAACCGTATGAACCAGCTAGCAGCACTGAAAAGCTTTACCGTCGTCGTCGCGGATACCGGGGACATTGACTCAATTAAGAAATTTTCGCCAGAAGACGCGACCACTAACCCGTCACTGGTACTGAAAGCCGCGCAATTACCGCAATATCAGGGGCTGATTGCTGACGCCATCGGTAAAGCCCGGCGTCAGGGCGGCTGCGCGGAAACCCAGCTGATTAACGCCTGCGATCAGGTTGCCGTGGATATCGGCAGTGAGGTGTTGAACCACGTTCCGGGCCGTATCTCTACCGAGGTCGATGCCCGTTTTGCCTGGGATCGCGGACTCTGCGTATCACGCGCCCGCAAACTGATTCAGCTGTATAAACAGAATGATATCGACCCTGCGCGTATCCTGATCAAACTGGCCGCCACCTGGGAAGGCATTCGTGCCGCTGAGGAACTGGAACGCGAAGGGATCCATTGCAATCTGACCTTGCTGTTCTCATTTGCTCAGGCCAGAGCCTGTGCCGAAGCCGGGGTGTTTCTGATCTCGCCGTTTGTCGGACGTATTTACGACTGGTACCAGCAGCATCAGCCTCAGGCCAGCTACAGTGCTGAGAACGATGCCGGCGTCAAATCCGTACAGGCGATTTATCAGTATTACAAAACCCATGGCTATGAAACCGTGGTAATGGGAGCAAGCTTCCGGCGCAAAGAACAGATTATGGCGCTGGCGGGTTGCGACCGCCTGACCATTTCACCGGCACTGCTGGATGAACTGGCGGCCTGTAACGATCCCCTGCCGCGTCAGCTTCATCCGGGCCGCGTCAGCGAAACCCGCCCCAGCCCGATGACTCAGGCTGAATTCCTCTGGCAACATCATCAGGATCCGATGGCGGTGGATAAACTGGCTGAAGGGATCCGACTTTTTGCGGCTGATCAACTGAAACTGGAAGATCAGATCCGCCAGATGCTTTGATTATTTCCGGCAAGGATAAAATATGAATAACACAAAATCCCAGCGGCGGGAGTACGCCAACGCACTCCGTGCGCTCAGTATGGATGCGGTACAACAAGCCAAATCCGGCCATCCGGGGGCACCGATGGGCATGGCGGATATCGCCGAAGTCCTGTGGCGCGATGTCCTCAACCATAATCCGCAAAACCCGTGCTGGGCTGACCGTGACCGTTTTGTTCTCTCCAATGGCCATGGTTCAATGCTGATCTACAGCCTGCTGCATCTCACCGGCTACGATCTGCCGCTGGAAGAACTGAAGAATTTCCGTCAGTTACATGCCAAAACGCCGGGACATCCGGAAGTGGGTTATACCCCCGGTGTTGAAACCACCACCGGGCCGCTGGGCCAGGGGATTGCCAACGCCGTCGGTATGGCGCTGGCCGAACGCACACTGGCGGCGCAGTTTAATCGTCCGGGCCACGATATCGTCAATCACTTCACTTATACCTTTATGGGTGACGGTTGCATGATGGAGGGCATTTCCCACGAAGTATGCTCACTGGCGGGCACGCTGAAACTGGGCAAACTGGTGGCGTTCTACGACGATAACGGTATCTCAATTGATGGTGAGGTTGACGGCTGGTTCACCGACGATACCGCAAAACGCTTTGAAGCCTATGGCTGGCACGTGGTACGCGCCGTGGATGGTCATGATGCGGATGCGATTAAGCGTGCCATCGAAGCAGCGAAATCCGTTATCGATCGGCCTTCGCTGCTGATCTGCAAAACCATCATCGGCTTCGGCTCACCGAACAAAGCCGGTTCCCATGATTCCCATGGCGCCCCGCTCGGTGAGGCGGAAGTTGCCCTGACGCGTGAGCAACTGGGCTGGAAACACGCTCCGTTTGTGATCCCGAGCGAGATCAGAGCGCAGTGGGATGCTCGCGAAGCCGGTCTGGCGAAGGAAACTGCCTGGAAGAATAAGTTTGTCGCTTATGCCAAAGCCTTCCCGCAGCTGGCGGAGGAATTCGCCCGCCGCAGCAAGGGAGAGATGCCCGCTGAGTTCGCGGCTAAGGCGCAGGAATTTATCGCTAATCTGCAGGCCAATCCGGCCAATATCGCCAGCCGTAAAGCCTCGCAGAATGCGATCGAAGCCTTTGGTCATCTGCTGCCGGAATTCCTGGGCGGCTCCGCTGACCTGGCGCCAAGCAACCTGACCATGTGGTCCGGCTCGCAGGCAATCAATGAAAACCCAGCCGGCAACTATATCCATTACGGTGTGCGTGAATTCGGGATGACCGCTATTGCCAACGGCATCGCGCTGCATGGTGGTTTCCTGCCGTATACCTCCACCTTCCTGATGTTCGTTGAATATGCGCGTAATGCGGTGCGGATGGCGGCGCTGATGAAGCAACGCCAGGTGATGGTTTATACCCATGACTCCATCGGTCTCGGCGAAGATGGCCCGACTCACCAGCCGGTAGAACAGCTGGCCGCGCTGCGCGTGACGCCGAACCTGAGTACCTGGCGTCCCTGTGACCAGGTCGAGTCGGCGGTGGCGTGGAAATATGCCGTCGAACGTCATGATGGTCCGACCGCGCTAATCTTCTCACGCCAGAATCTGCCGCAGCAGCCACGTAGCGCGCAACAGCTGGCCGATATCGCCCGCGGGGCTTATACCCTGAAAGATTGCGCCGGTCAGCCACAACTGATCCTGATTGCCACCGGCTCAGAAGTGGAGCTGGCGGTAGCCGCATGGGATCAGCTGTCTGCTGAGGGAGTGAAAGCGCGCGTGGTTTCCATGCCGTCCACCGATCTGTTTGACCAGCAGGATGCTGCTTACCGTGAGGCGGTTCTGCCGCATGCCGTGTCGGCCCGGGTGGCGATTGAAGCCAGCATCGCTGACTACTGGTATAAATACGTCGGCCTGAATGGCGCCGTCGTCGGTATGACCACCTTTGGCGAGTCCGCACCCGCGGATAAACTGTTCGAGCTGTTTGGTTTCACGGTAAAAAATGTAGTAAGTAAAGCGAAAGCGCTGCTGTAAAACCGCAGCGGTAAAATGCTTCCATCCGCCGGGGTGGGAGCATTTTTTATTTTCAGCACGGCTATATGGCGTGCCAACTGGATCAGAGAAAAAACCACTTAATAATAAAATAATTAATCTGTATAAATGATAGTAGCCATCTTCCGATCTATCCCTGAATCAATACACCTCTGCAACTTAGCGTTGCAACAGATCTTTGCCACGGACAATTTCGCCATCAGGTCTTTCAATAAAAACTTTATTCGCGAAATAGAACAGTACCAGCCCATCGCGGGATTTACTTAACTGCATCTGACGATCTTTAACTATACAATTCTCCTTCACCTGCATATCATCGAAGCAGAGCAGATAAGAGGTATCCTGACTGGGGAAAAAGGTATCATCTCGTGGTTTCTCCGTCTGATACCCCTGAGCAAAATCCCAGAAAGACACCCACTGCATGCCATCATAATCCAGCACGGGAAAACCATATTTCTTTTCCAGCATCGATTTATTTTCCTGCCACCAGGCAATTTTTCTGTTGATGGTTAAGGGAAAGTTTCTTACCAGTATATAGGCGGAAGAATCCATATAATGGATCGCCACAATCTCTACCGGACGGGAGAGTTTCCAGAAAAAAGATAAAAGTATAATTAACAGCAAAGCAAACAAAATTTTTAAGATGGCGTATTTCATTTACTTCGCTCCCCGCTAATTTCCACAGTAGCACTCATATTGGTCATAAAAGGTCTGAAAGCGAACTTCTCCCAGTGCTGCAAAAGAAACCAGATACGGAAAAGCGGTATATTATGAAAGCAATGATTCATTATATCCCCCTCATCCAGTCCAAAATGGTCCTGTCCTTTATAATGAATCATTGCGCGAAAACGTCCATCTGCAATATGTAGAGATTGAAAGGTAATTTGTGTAGCAAAAACATCATGTACAGAAACCCCCAATCCGTTAAGTCGATCCTGCCAGCGGTTAAATTTAGGTAAAATTGTATTTTTCAGTATAGTATTAAAGTCATCTGACTTTGAAAAAGGATAATATTTATTATCCCAGTCAATATTCGATTTCAACACAGCTCCAATTGCCGCCAATGAGCTTTTATCTGATTTATCATTAAGGATATGAATATAGTAAGCGGTATCCAGTTCGGATGAATCAAATGGCGTCCCTATGTTAGTTTGCATATGATTAATCAGATCAAGGATGAGCCCACGATGCCCGATAAAAGACATTGGCCAGGAGAAGCGCCTGAACTGGTCAAACAATATTCTTGCTATCTCTGCATGGCGGCGTGTTTCACTGATTATTACCGGTCTGGCAAAAGAATAATTACCCAAAGGATATGCGGAAACTTCTCCCCGCCAGGGATCAACCCCTTCGACAATAGTGTTTAAGTTATAATGAGCCTTCAAACAATTTTCACTTAAATCACCATACCTCATATCATCAGCATGATAATCATCAAACTGATTTTTTGTCTGGTACAGCGTAAAGGGAAACTGTAACGCGGCGGAGCTTAAAGCCGGGGGTGGTGACATGGGAGATTCCTTCTCATCCGGGTTGGGCTTCATGCCCGTGAACGGTTTTTATAGCGTAAATACGCGCCTGCCGGAAACCTGCCCGATCACATTTTTCCATTTTTTCACCGCGCCGCAGATAGCCTTTTATCCGCCAATCAATCGCAGCCATTGACAGTGGCGTAAATACCACTCCTGCTACCCGGAAAACGCTAATGCCACAACCAGATATTTACATTATCTTACTGCTGGTATATATCCCGTTTCCTGAATCAATAAATTGATGCAACTTAGCGTTGCAACAGATCTTTGCCACGGACAACTTCGCCATCAGGTCTTTCAATAAAAACTTTATTCGCGAAATAGAACAGTACCAGCCCATCGCGGGTTTTTCCCATATCCATCTGACGATCTTTAACTATGCAATTCTCTTTCACCTGCATATCATCGAAGCAGAGCAGATAAGAGGTATCCTGACTGGGGAAAAAGGTATCATCTCGTGGTTTCTCCGTCTGATACCCCTGAGCAAAATTCCAGAAAGACATACGCTGCATGCCATCATAATCCAGCGCTGGCAAACCATATTTCTTTTCCAGCATCGGTCTATTCTCCTGCCACCAGGCAATTTTTCTGTTGATGGTTATGGGAAAGTTTCTTACCAGTATATAGGCGGAAGAATTCATATAATGGATCGCCACAATCTCTACCGGACGGGAGAGTTTCCAGAAAAAAGATAAAAGTATAATTAACAGCAAAGCAAACAAAATTTTTAAGATGGCGTATTTCATTTACTTCATTCCCCGCTCATTTCCACAGTAGCACTTATATTGGTCATAAAAGGTCTGGCAAAAGAATAATTACCCAAAGGATATGTGGAAACGTCTCCCCGCCAGGGGGCGCCCCCTTCGACAATAGGGTTTAATTTATAAGACGCTTTCAAAATAATTTCACTTAAATCACCATACCTCATATCATCAGCATGATAATCCTCAAACGGTTTTTTTGTCTGATACAGCGTAAAGGGAAACTGTAACGCGGCGGAACTTAAAGCCGGGGGTGGTGACATGGGAGATTCCTTCTCGTCCGGGTTGGGCTTCATGCCCGTGAACGGTTTTTATAGCGTAAATACGCGCCTGCCGGAAACCTGCCCGATCACATTTTTCCGTTTTTTCACCGCGCCGCAGACCCTCTGTTTATCCTCCAGCGCAATCGCCGCCGCTGGCTGGGAAAAGTTAGTGCATCAGTCAGCAGGCCATCATTTAATTCTGCTAACTTAATTCAATTTCCAGCTATAATCATCTGACTGCCATTGCGACTGAAACCGATCAAATATGGTTAACTTTAGCGACAAGATAAAACAATCCCACCAGAAATAATAACAAACCATTCCTGACAGCAGCAATACGATTACACAAACAATTATTATAATCAGATAATTTAACCCGTTTTGCTTAATGCCATTATAAAAATATTTTTAAATATTAATAATTTGACAGCATCCGTAGCCGCGGCATAGATTTATACAAACTGTTATCAATATATTCGAATTCAGAAAATGGTGATGCTGACAGCGTCGCCATTTAAGTTATTACGTTTTTATGATCATTATAAAACGACATATGTTAATAACTTTTTATTGCATGCCTGAATTCGGGCATGAATGAATTATCACCGTGCCATCTCACATCAGGGTTTAAGATGAAGACCAATGTGCCTGTCAGACAGCAGGAGTATCTGTTAGATGCGGATACAACATTAATGTCCACCACCGATATCAAGAGCTACATCACTTATGCCAACTCCAGTTTCATCCGGGTAAGTGGATATTCCGAAGCGGAACTGCTGACTCAGCCTCACAACCTGGTACGCCACCCGGACATGCCAAAAGAGGCTTTCGCCGATATGTGGTATACCCTGCAGCAGGGCTGCAGCTGGACAGGACTGGTGAAAAACCGGCGTAAACAGGGCGAACACTACTGGGTGCGGGCAAACGTTACGCCAGTTTTTCATAACGATGAGTTATCCGGCTATATTTCCGTGCGCAATACGCCAGCCGCTGAGGAAATCAAATTCGCCGAACGTTTGTATGATGCGGTGCGAAAAAAACAGGCCGGAAGCCGCCGTTTTTATAAAGGGCTGGTGGTCCGTACCGGGCTGTTTTCGCCGCTCTCACTATTACAAAGAGTCTCCGTGCGCTGGCGCATCCGCAGCCCGCTATTTGTTACTGCTCTGCTCCCGGTGCTGCTGGCATCCGGCGGCGTCACTCCCGGCTGGAACGCGCTGATCAGCGGATTGCTGTTTCTGCTGTGCGATCTTTTTTTGCAGCGTCAGATCAGTCGCCCGCTGAAAACCATACAACAGCAGGCGCAAAACCTGGTATCCGGACGCAAAATTAAACATATTCATCTCAACCGCGTGGATGAAATCGGCCTGCTGCTGCGCTCAATTAACCAGTTCGGGCTCAACCTGAATTCGCTGGTGGATGATGTCGGCACCCAGGTAAAAGGTATGACCGATGTCAGCCAGCGCATGAGCGAAAACAATACCGCGCTCAACAGCCGCAGCGAAGAGACCTCCGCCAATCTGCAACAAACGGCAGCGGCAATTGAGCAGATTACCGTCGCGGTGCAACAAAGCTCGGAAACCGCCGTTCTGGTAACCCATTTAGCACAAGCGGCCAGCCAGACCGCACGGGAAGGCGGCGAGATCATGGCCGAAACTATCGGCATGATGGAGTCCATTTCCAGCGCCAGTAGCAAGATTGTCGATATCATTAGCGTCATAGACAGTATTGCGTTTCAGACCAATATCCTCGCGCTGAATGCCGCAGTCGAAGCCGCCAGGGCGGGCGCGCAGGGACGCGGTTTTGCCGTAGTGGCCACCGAAGTACGCAATCTGGCGCAGCACTCCGCCTCCGCAGCCAAAGAGATCAAGACGCTGATAGATGACAATGTTAAAAGCGTGGCGTCCGGTGAAAGGATGGTCGAGAACGCCAGCAAGCACATTGATGAAATCGTCAACGAAGTCACGCAAGTTTCCACCATGATTAAAGAGATCACCGATGCCGCACAGGAGCAGACCTCGGCGCTCGGCCTGATTAACCAGTCGATTGCCCAGATCGAAACCATGACTCAGAGCAATACCGAAATGGTTCTCCAGTCGGCGGACACGGCGGAAACCATCAATCGCCAGGCAATACGACTGACTAATGCGCTTAACGTTTATGCCAGGTAACGGGAGAATACCTTAACCCCAGCCACAAGCTGGCAGCAGTACAAACCATAAGCACCGGCGGCATTAATGCCGCCTCTACGGTAGAATACCTGAAGCCATTAATGCCCCCCTTACAATCCGTTATCTAAAACACCCGGACTGGTTGTATATTCATGCGCAGGATTTTCCAATACGGAAATAGCGCGTCAGGATAAACTGGCTAACCATCAAGACAACCAGAATGAGTTAATCGCTTCTCTATGTGCAGACAAGAAATCATAGCAGGGAAAGGCTCCGCTTTTAGCGCCGGCGTTATCGCCTGCGGTCCGACAATTTTGGGTTACTGGAGTATTGGCTTTGCCTCTGGCGCGATTGGATCGTTGTCCGGTTTTTCATTAACCGATATCACGCTGTTATCAGCGCTACTGTATGCCGGCTCGGCACAGTTTCTGTTCTATTCATTATGGGCGGGTGGCGCAGGCACTATTGCCATTTTGCTGGCGGTGCTGCTGGTAAATATTCGCTATCTGCTGATGAGCTCCTTCCTCGCACGTTTTTTTGCCGGACTATCCGCAGCAAAGAAATTCACCAGCGGCATATTGCTGACGGATGAGACGTTTGGTGTCGCGGCACAATATGCCGGCAGGCACGGACAAATTCCGTTCTGGTGGATGCTGGGGCTAAACGTCACCGCTTACGCTAACTGGATTATCGCCAATATTATTGGTGCGCTGTTTGCCAGCTATATTCCGGCAGAAGTTTCGCACCGGCTCGGCTTTAGCCTGACCGCGATGTTTATCGGCTTGCTGGCGCTTAATTACTTTGGCAGTAAACATAAAAAGCTGGAAATTGTGGCGATGGCGGTTTCCGCCATCGTGGTGCTGGCGACCCTGGGGATTCTGGATGTGAATATCTCGATTCTGGTTGCCACGGCAGTAGCCGCAACCCTGTGTGCCACCATTATGAAATGTTATGCTGCCCGGAGTGAAGTATGAGCACATCGATTGTTGTCACCGTGGCACTTTGCGCGGCAGTCACCATCGCCATTCGGGCCTTACCGATCGTCTTTCTGGCTGGCGCCACCCTGCCGCGTTTTGTGTTAAATATGCTGAGCTTTGTTCCTTCCGGGATTATGATCGCTATTGTGGCATTAGAACTGACCAGCCAGTCAGGACAACAGGGTGGCACCGCTGCGCCGCTGGTTTCTGCGGCGCTGGCAACGCTGGTAGCCATTCTGACCAGGAGTCTGTTTGCTACGGTGCTGGCAGGGGTTGGCTGTTATTTGATTTGGTTTTTTGTTGGCTAACTGTCGGATGGCGTTGGCCGTTCTGGCATTAATACAAAAAAATATTATTTATAATCAGAATAATAGACAGCCGGATATGACGATAGCGGACAATATCGCGTTTCTTGACAGCATGGCCCCTGAGCGTTATTCACTGTAACAGATGTTGATGAATTCAATCCCGTACCGTTTCCCTTTAACCAAGAAAAGGCCCGGTAACCATGGAAGAAAACACGCAACAACGAACCGAGAAATACATTTCAGCAAGAAATCAGCACCCAGCCTGGGTGCTACTTGCCGCGCGCCGCGCGCCCCTCGTACTAAGCTGCCTGCAGGTATTATTTGAAAAATCACACGATGGCATCGCCGTTGAAGATGCCCTGCAGGCATTAACGGTGATGCTTGCGGATCATGCCAGCCAGGAGCAGTACCAGATTGATGCTGAAAACACTGCGCTTCAGGCGGGTCGTGAACTACGGGAATGGATTAAGCGCCGTCTGGTTGTGGAACGTGAAGGACGCATCTATGCGACGGATGCTCTGGAGGTCGCGATCAATTTTGTTGCAGCGCTCGATAATCGCATTATGACCTCTACCGCCTCGCGGCTGTCGATAGTGCAACGTGAAATCGAAAACCTGGAAACCAGCCTCAACCCCAATCCGGCAAGCCGCATCGCCACCCTGCGCCGACGAAAAGCCGATACTGAACGTGAGCTGGCAGAGGCCGAAGCCGGACATATAACCGTGCCGGGAGAATATCAGGCGGTGGAAGGCATTCGCGAAGTCTACAGCCTCGCCAGCGGGTTACGCGCCGATTTTCGTCGCGTGGAAGACTCCTGGCGTGAAGCCGATCGCGCGCTCAGACAGTCGATTATCGGTGAACAATATCACCGGGGTGAAATCGTCGACCGCCTGCTCAACGATCAGGACTCGTTGCTCAATACTGCCGAAGGCCGGGTATTCGACAGTTTTCAGCAACAACTTCGCCAGTCTGATGAGCTGACGGCAATGAGTGAACGTCTGCGCATTATTCTGCACCATCCTGCCGCTGCTGATGCCCTGTCGCGCTCTCAGCGCCAGGAACTACGCTGGCTGGTTAAACGTCTGGTCGATGAGTCGCAGACCGTACTTCAGGCGCGATCGCGCAGTGAACGCGACGTGAAAGGTTTTCTGAAGACCGGACTGGCCGCTGAGCATCATCGCGTCGGACACTTGCTAAATGAGTTCTTCAGCCTTGCACTGCGACTGGACTGGCAACGACAGGCTACCCGCAAACGTGAAGTCTCCCTGCCAGCGTTAGGTGTGGCGGTTGCCGGGGTTTCGGCAGTAGAACGTTTACGCTTTAAAGAGATGGATGAAGATGCGGAACAGGTGCTGGATCTCAGTCAGCATGCTGCCGATCTGCAACAGATTGGCGATGACTTTTGGGATGCGTTTAACGGCCTGGATCGTGAAGCGCTGATCCGACAAACCCTGGACGTACTGGCACAGGAAAACCGCGCGGTCACCCTTGGCGAGCTGGCGCGCTTACTACCGCCGGTTCACGACCTGGAAACCTTCGCCATATGGCTGGGTATGGCGCGTGAGGCAGGAATTGAGGTGCGCGATGAACAGCGGGAAATCATTGAACTCACCGACCATCAGCAGCGCCACTGGCAATTTAGCCTGCCTTACACCGGGCTGGAAAACCGGGCGTTGAAAGATATTGACTGGGAGAAGTAGGCATGGCTGGCTTTTTTGATAAGGCAATCCTCTCTGAGACCCCTGACCCCTTGACCATAACGGCAGGATCGCCAGCGGATGATTTAACCTCCCACCCGGCGCCGGCCGACAGCGCCGACAGCGAGCAGCGCACCGGAAAGCGGGTACGCGAAGCCGCCCAGGAGCTGCTGAAATATGGCCTGCTTGAGGAGAACCAGAAACCCAACCTTTACCGCACAGCCCTGACCAGCAGCGCACAGATAGCCGATATTCTCGAACCTCTCGATCTTTGCATGGGTATCGATGAAATCCGCGGCCTGTTGTTTATCAGGGTGCGCCAGGATGAATTAGCGGAGGAGGACGAGTGGTCACATCCGTTAGTACGGCGACAGCGCCTCAATCTGGAGCAGTCGTTACTGGTGGCGATCCTGCGTCAGCATTTTATCGCTTACGAACAGGAGAGCGGTACCGGCGCCAGTCAGGCACTGATTGCCGTTGATGATCTGATCCCGCAATTACAGGTATACCTTGGCGATCCCGGCAGCGAATCGAAGGAACGAACCCGGGTGATTAACCTGTTGGATCAACTTAAAGCCCATGGACTGGTGTCCGCGCCGGATGCCCATGAACGCGTCATAATCCGACCGATCATCGCTCACCTCGCCTCTCCGGCTAACCTGCAGGCCTTACTGATTTGGCTACGGGAACAGCTGAACCGCCGGCTACCTGCGGCAGAGCAGACATCGGATGAATTCAGGGAGGAGAGAGAATGAACCCGATAACGCTCCGGGCGGAAAATGAAACCTTTATTATGAGCCACCTTGAATTATTCAACTGGGGTAGTTTTCAGGGACGGCACCAGGCTGCCATTGATGCGGCAGGAACGGCGATCATCGGCCCAACCGGGAGCGGCAAAACCACGCTGGTTGATGCATTTATGACACTGCTGTGCGCCAGTCCCCGCTACAACCTGGCCTCAACCGGCGGACATGAGAGCGACCGGGATCTGGTATCTTATGTTCGTGGCGTATCCGGTCCTGGCGATGGCGGCGCCGGACAGTCTCATATCGCCCGACCGGGTAAAACCGTTACCGCGATTGCCGCTACGCTGGAGCGCGAAGGTCAGCAAGTTCGCCTGGGGGCATTGCTGTGGTTTGAAAATACCAGCTCTGCCGCTTCTGATCTGAAAAAGCTCTGGCTGTTCAGTGATAACCCGGAACAGACACTGGAGCACTGGCTCAACATTTATCACGAAGGCGGCATGCGGTCGCTGCGGCAAATGGAAAAAAGCAGCAGCGGAATCTGGATGTGGCCAAATAAAAAAGCCTACCTGGCACGCTTACGCGACTTCTTTGAGGTGGGTGAAAATGCCTTTACCCTGCTCAACCGGGCGGCAGGACTGAAACAGCTCAACAGCATTGATGAAATTTTCCGTGAACTGGTGCTCGACGATCACTCGGCCTTTGAACGCGCAGCAGAAGTCGCCAACAGCTTTGATGATCTTACCGATATCCATCAGGAACTGGAAACCGCACGCAGGCAACAACGCTCACTGCAACCGATCGCCGATAGCTGGTCTAAGTATCAGACGCAGGAAGGCAAACTCAGCGACAAACTGATGCTTGAATCCCTGCTGCCCGGCTGGTTTGCCGGGCAGGCATCTCAGCTGTGGCAGGCTGAAGTTACGCAACTGGCAGCGGAGATCGCCGCAGCGGAAATCAACCGGGCCGGACTGCAGACAGAGCTTGAACGGCAGAAATCGCGGGTAACCGCCTGCCTGCAACGCTATCTGCAACTCGGCGGCAGCAATATTGATGAGCTCAGGGACCGCATCAAAGAATGGCAAAATATCCGTGGCAAACGAGAAATCCAGGCAGAACAGTATCAGCAGCTGGCGCGAAATCTTACGCTAGCGCCAGAGCTGACAAAGGCGACATTACTTGCGAACCAACATGCCGCCAGCGCACGGCTGGCGCAGTTACATGATGAGATACCCGCCCGAGAGCTCGAGGTTTATCAGAAAGGCGCGGCAGAATTCAGCTTAACCGAACAGCTCCGGCAACTGCAAAAAGAGAAAGCGGAGGTTGAACGTCGGCCGGATTCTAACCTTCCCGCCCCGTTTCAGACCTTCCGCAGCGAACTGGCTGCTGCTCTGGATATTGATGAATCGGTGCTGCCTTTTGTCGCCGAACTGGTGCAGGTCCGGCCTGAAGAACAGGCATGGCGCGGCGCGATAGAGCGCGCCATCGGCAGTCACCGACTACGAATTCTGGTGCCGCCGCAATCCGCTCAGCCAGCTCTGCGCTGGATTAACCAGCGACACAACCGGCTACATGTACGTTTGCTCGAAGTAAAAACACCGCATTCACCCCCCACATTTTTTTACGACGGCTTTACCCGTAAGCTGAGCTGGAAAGATCACCCGTGGAGAGAGGCGGTTAAA
>NZ_JAHXPU010000023.1:0-17646 GCF_047308185.1 Pantoea sp. B65 | reverse complement strand
CCGCCACTGCGTCGACAGCCCGGAGTTATTGCATAATACTCCCCACGCCATGACTGCGCAGGGGCTGATGTCAGGAAAGGCGCGTTTCTTTGATAAGCAGGATCAGAAACGGCTGGAAGATGACTGGCTGACCGGCTTCGATAACCGCGACCGGCTGATGTTGCTGACGAAGGAGATAGCCGGGGTTACAGCAGAACTCACCGATGCCAGCCAGGCGCTACGCCATGCGAGGAGCGTGGTTAGCGAGCTGCAGTCGCAAACCCATCTTCTTGAACGTCTGCGGCAGCTGGAGTTCGAAGACATTGATGTTCCCGGCGCACAGCTCCAGCTGGCGGAATTCACCACCCGCCTGGAAAATCTGCTGCGCCCTGAATCCGACACGATGGCGGCCAGCCATGCGCTGGAGGAAGCGCAGCAACAACAGAGTCAACTGGAGCAGCAGTTTCAGCAGGCAATCAGACACTATGGCGGACTGGAAAAAAGCCTTGAAGAGGCGATGTCAGCAGCGCAAAAGTATCGCCAGATGGCCAGCGTCAGCATGAGCGATGCGCAGCGGGAACTGGCTGCCAGCCATTTCCCTTCCGTCACCCGCACACAGTTGCGGGATATCCCGGCGCTGGAACGGGAACAGGGGCGCGAGCTACAAAAGCAGCTGGATGAAATCAACGCCGAACGGCAAAAAATCAGTAGTGAACTGATAAAACGCATGTCAGATGCCCAGCGCATCGATACCGGCGCGCTGTCCGAAACAGGTCGCGAGCTGGAAGACGTCCCGGCATACCTTAAACGCTTACAGGAGCTGACCGAAGAAGCGCTGCCGGAAAAACTGCATCGTTTTACCGATTACCTTAATCGCTCCTCTGATGAAGGTGTTACCCAGCTGCTTAGCCATATTGAGCATGAAGTGTTGATCATCGAAGATCGTCTCAACGATCTTAATAACACCATGCTCAGGGTCGATTTCCAGCCGGATCGTTATCTGCGCCTGGTGGCGAAGAAGGTGATTCACGAAAGCCTGCGCACCCTGCAGAGAGCGCAGCGCCAGTTAAATGCCGCGCGCTTTGCCGATGATAACGGCGAGAGTCAGTATAAGGCGCTGCGTGAACTGGTGGATCTACTAAAAGATGCTGGTGAACGCAGCCGGACGCAGTCCGCCAGGGCGTTGCTGGATCCCCGTTTTCGTCTGGAATTTGCCGTCTCAGTGATTGACCGCACTAGCGGCGAGGTGATTGAAACCCGTACCGGTTCACAGGGCGGCAGCGGCGGGGAGAAAGAGATTATCGCCTCTTACGTGCTGACGGCATCGCTGAGCTATGCACTCTGTCCCAGTGGCAGCAGCCGGCCGCTGTTTGGCACCATTATCCTTGATGAGGCCTTTTCCCGCAGTTCACATGCGGTCGCAGGCCGGATCATTGCGGCGCTGAAAGAGTTTGGCTTACATGCCGTGTTTATCACGCCAAACAAAGAAATGCGGCTGCTGCGCCACCATACCCGCTCGGCTATCGTGGTGCACCGGCGTGAACAGCATTCCAATATCGCCTCCCTGAGCTGGGAAGAGCTGGAACACCACTATCAGAGGAGAAGTGATTATTAGTATGCACTCACCTGATGATATTGGCCGCAAGCTGGCAAAGCAGTGGCATAACGCAGGTATTCGCAGCGAGCGTCTGTTATCGCCGAAGTGCTGGCCGGTGCAGATAGCGATCGGCCGACCATCGCCCCGGGAGTTCACTGAAAATGCGCAGGAGGTACAACGTCATGTTCAGCGCTGGCGTCGGGTAAGTATCGGGCAGGTGATATGGCAGGAGATAAGTTACCGCGCCAGCCTTACGCCGGTATCAATGCCGGTTCGCTGGCTGTTATTGCGGCCTTCAGACTGGGTCAACGCCGCATCGGATCCGCAGGTAAGTCAGGAATATCGTCTGCTTGAACAGATCGTTGAGCAGGTTGATAAAGACTTTCATCCGCTATTTATTAACCAGCGCTCGCTCTGGCAACAAAAATCGCTGTCGGAGGTGATTGCCGCCGCTAAACTCGCCAGCCGCCTGGCGCCAGGTTGCGCCGCCGGGCAGCCTCTGCGTTTGCTGGCCGGGCATGGGGTTGATACCAAGTTTTTCGAAAGAAATACTCTGCTGTTAACCCGCCTGCTGGATGAACGCTTCGCCGGAGAAGCCAGCGAACAGGGGCTGACCGCGTTTCTCGATGCTTTTGATGAGAATAACCATTGGGTGCTTATCGCACCGCTGGCTCCGGGCCTGCTGCCATTCAAAAAGAGTAAAATCACCACCGCAGAGCTGGCTGAAGCCAGGTTACCCGCAGCGCGGCTGCTGGTAGTGGAAAATGAGCGCAGCATTCATCAGTTGCCGTCCCTGCCAGATACCATCGCGGTATTAGGATCCGGGCTGGATTTGCACTGGCTGGCATCGCCGTTACTGGCTGGAAAATCAGTAGGTTACTGGGGGGATATGGATAGCTGGGGATTACTGATGCTGGCCAGGGCAAGACGCCACCACCCGGCTATCGATGCGCTGTTAATGAACCAGGTTTTATTTACGCAATACGCGGCGCAAAGTGCCGTCGTTGAGCAGGTCACCGCACAGCATACGGTTCCCGACGGTTTGCTGCCGGACGAGGCGGATTTCTACCGTTATTTACTGGCGCAGCAGCAGGGCCGTTTAGAGCAGGAGTTTCTCCCTGCAGCGATAGTCGCGTCGGAGATACAGGCATGGGCAGATAAACCAGCGCTTTAAGCGGCTGCAGCTGATTTCTGTTGCGCCGTTTGTATCGGCAATCTGCTGCTTTGGTTACCAGCCGGCCACCCTGTTATTTCCTGATCCTCTCTGAGCGACTCCGTTATCCGTGGCACCGCCTCCTCAGTCAGGCGGTGCCCGGGCGCAGTGGCTTGTCGATTTAATATCATATGCGCTATAGAAAAGCACAAAATCATTGTATATAGGATATAGAAGATAATCATCACGTGGAGTAAAGATTTAAAAATCAATCAAGTAGAGAAAACCCTTGATGACATAACGCGTCGCCGGATAGTCAGCCGCGTATCTCGCTGATTGAAAAAGGTGAGACAGATGGCTCTAACACGCTGGCAAAAGTCGCCGAAGGGCTGGGTTGCGAACTGGTTTACTATCTGGTACCAAAACAGGAGAAATCACTGGCGCAATTACGAGAGGAAACGAGGCTATCACTTCGGCACCAGCTGGCGACAAACACTCAGCACCAGTTGTCGCAGCCAGCGATGAGCCGGATCGACCTCTGAACGCGGGTGCCACATCTGCGATACCGTGATCCTGCGGGTTGTTACCGGCAGCTCAAAAGCAAACAGAGTAGCAACCGCGCCATGGTCATCGGTTACCGGTTGATTAATCAGGTAGGATGCGGGCACCAGCGCCACCAGATCGGATGCCTGCGCCACCGCCAGCGCGGCAGGAAAGCCCGGCACTGCGGCGACAATCCTGCGTTGCAGACCCAATTCAGCCAGCGCTTCATCTACCGGGCCGCTTAAATTGCCACGGCGCGAAGCGACCACATGGCCGTAAGAGACGTACATTTCTGCGCTAACGACACTTTCCCGCGCCAGCGGATGTTCCTTTCTGACTACCGCGACAAACCGATCGCGGAATAGCGCCTGAATACGTATTTCCGGCCCCATATTTTCCAGCACGCCGACTTCAAGATCCACCAGCCCTTCGCGCAGATGTTTTGAACTTTTCTCCGGCTTGGGGGCAAAACGCAGACGCACCAGCGGCGCAGCCACGGCCGCCGCGGCGATAAGCGCCGCGCCAATTGCCTCGACAAAACCATCATTGGCGCGGATGGTAAAGGTTCGCTGCAGCGTAGCTAAATTCAGTGCTGATGCCGGGGGACGCAACACGGCGCGTGCCTCAAAGATGGCATGTTGCGCGCGCTCGCGTATCTGCCCGGCATAGGGCGTCAGCACCATATTGCGCCCGGCGCGCACCAGTAACGGATCGCCGGTGACGGCACGCAGGCGGCTAAGCGTCCGGCTCATCGCCGAAGCGCTTAAGCCCAGACGACGCGCAGCGCCAGCCACACTGCCCTCAGCAAGCAGCACATCAAGCGCAATCAGTAAGTTGAAGTCAGGTTCAGTCATCACCCCATAGTAGCCGCAGATCAACCCTGTGGGAAGGCGTCCGGTGCAGGTTATAACTGCAACCCATGCGTCTTCCGCCTTATCTCCCGCATAGCTATATTCTCTGCATCAATAAGGCAGAGCGGCATGCTCTGGCTTAGCTTATCCTGCTGACCTGTGGAGAGTCGCAACATGATAACCAACACCGGATTATTCTCCGACCAGCCGGGCGATGAAGGATTGCCAGGTCGTCAACGTGGTTTAGCCATGACCGCGGTAATGACCACCACCGCCATGGCGGTATTCGACGGCACCATGGTCAATATCGCCTTGCCGCAGATCGCCCGTTCGCTGGATGTTTCCGCGGCGGCGGTGATCTGGGTCGCTAATGGTTTTTTGCTGGCGGCGGCGATGACGCTGGCGATATTTGCCGCGCTGGCCAGCCGGATGGGGTTTCGCGCGCTTTTTACCTGCGGCCTGACGCTATTTACGCTGGCATCCCTCGGCTGCGCATTATCATCATCAATCAGCATGCTGATTGTGATGCGCATACTGCAGGGTATTGGCGGTGCAGCAACCCTGAGTATTGCACCTGCGATCCTGCGATCGGTTTTTCCCAACCGCCTGCTGGGGCGCATACTGGGGCTGAATGCCCTGCTGATTGCCGCCAGTACCGCTATTGCCCCGATTCTTGGCGGTACCCTGCTGGCGATAATGAGCTGGCAATGGTTATTTGCTATCAATATTCCCCTGGGCATTATTGCGCTGACGCTTTGTCTGCGGGTAATCCCCGGCAAAGCGGCGCCGGCGCGCGGGCCGTTCGATATCGCCGGCGCCATATTGTCAGCTGTCGCCCTGGGCGCACTGATTATGGCGGCGAATACCTTTTCCCGACCGGCTGATGGCGGCGTGGCAGTCAATATACTGACCACCGCCCTGGCTTACGGACTGGCGGCGCTTATCGCTGGCCTGGGGTTTATCTGGCGTCAGCGTCATGCGGCCAGTCCGTTATTACCGCTCGATATGTTCGCCTGCGCGCGCTTTACCCTAGCCGCCCTGACCTCGCTGGCATCCTTTGTCAGCCAGGGGATTACTTTTGTGGCATTACCGTTCCTGTTCCAGAGTGTTTATGGTTACAGCGCCTTTAACTCGGCGTTGCTGTTTACGCCGTGGCCGATAGGTATTGTGCTGGTCGCGCCCTGGGCCGGGCGGCTTGCCGACCGTCACCCGCCAGCCATCATTTCTACTGTTGGATTATGTCTGTTTGCTGCCGGTCTGGTGCTACTGGCACAGTTACCGGATAACCCACAGCCATGGGATATTGGCCTGCGCAGTTTGCTGTGCGGTATCGGCTTTGGTTGCTTTCAAAGCCCGAATAACCGCGAGATGCTGTCGAATGCTTCGCGTGAGAACAGCGGCTACGCCTCAGGGGTGCTGGCGATAATGCGCACTTTCGGCCAGTGTCTGGGGGCGGCTTTGGTTGGGGTGATTTTATCGGCCGGTGCGCAACCGCTGACAACGACGCTACAGGAGGCGATGGCGGTACGATTAACTCTGTGGCTGGCGGTCGGCGGGACAGTTCTGGCGATTGGCGTCAGTTTTAGCCGGTTGTGGGGAAGACCGGGACTGGTGCAGCAATAGTTGCAGAGGCAGGTGAATTGCCTGAATTTCACTATTCCCCTGCTCCCGACCTCTGTGCTCTGCTGCCAGGCCGTTGCCACAGGCCCCCTGCAACTTTTGATTCAAAAGGGAGCAGGGAGCACCATAATCGTGCAAATTAACCCTTCCTGGTATTGCCGCCCTGAATCTGGCTAAACAGCATCTCCAGCTGTTTCATCATCATTGATGCCGCCAGAGAGAGCTGCCGTGAAGGGGAGATACATAGCGCCAGAGTAAATGATTTTAGCTGGGGGTCGGTAAGCGGGATAAACGCCAGCTGGTCACTGAGGATCTCATCAAGGATATCCAGCCGGCATAATACACCAATCCCGATTTGCTCTTTAATCAGTGAGCGAATCATATGAATATTATTAGAAACAGCCACTTCCTTAATCATCGCCCCATTAATATTCACCAGCGCATCAACCGGCTCGCACAGCATCAGCGGCGGAGACGGAATGATAAACGGGTATTCAATACACTGATTAAAACGCACGCCACTTCTGCCCTCCAGCGGGTGCCCTTTGGGGACCACAATACCAATATTAATTTCCGCAAACGCCCGCACCTGCAACTCCTTCGACGTTTGCGGGTTCAGCATAATGCCGAAATCCGCCTCGCCGGAGATCAGCGCCTGCTGAATATCGATGTTGTTCATGGTGGTCAATGTAAACGAGATGTTTGGATATTCGTCATGCACCTTCTTCAGCATGGTCGAAAAAAAATTGCGGTTAATCGCATCAATAGTGGCAATACGCACATGCCCGCGCCGGAGACCACGCAAATCATCAAGCTGCTCACAGACGCGGCTGAAATCCTTTTTCCAGTTATTCGCCGCATGCAGTAGCAGTTCACCCGCCGCGGTCAGCCGCAGCCCGGTGGGATGGCGTTCAAACAGCGGCATCGCCAGCTCTTTCTCAACCCGCAGTATCTGCCGGTCGATGGATGAAGCGGCAACATGCAGGGTTTCAGAGGCTTTGCGAAACGACCCCTGACGGGCAACTTCAGTGAAATACAGCAGAAACCGGGAGAATGCGAACATAGTTAAGGCGCTCTCTTTTTTGCAACGGGTTGTGCGAATCAAAGCTCTGGACGCAACAGTTTTATCACAATAACGTAGCATTCAGCACAATGGAAACATTCGTTTCACAGCGAGACAGACAACGGCAGTAGCGCCAGCGTGCCTGATTTTTAGCTGTAATACAGCGGAGCGGCATCAACCCCCTTTCTATTTTGTCACGGTAAAAGATAATGAAACACACTGAGCTGATTCCGGTAACAGTTAAGACGATTAGCGAGAATGGCCAGGGGAATCTTTCCTTACAGCTTATCGCCCGGCAAGGTGGTGTGTTACCGGCTTATTCCGCCGGTGCGCATATAGATGTGTTTATTCCCGACAGCGGTCCCCGGCAATATTCACTCTGTTCGGAAGTCAGCAACGGAGAATATTATGAAATCTGCGTAAAACTGGCAGAGTTATCTGCCGGTGGCTCGCATTTTATTCACCATCATCTGCGGCCTGGTGACAGCCTGAATATCTCTGCGCCGCGTAATCATTTTCCGCTGCCGGCTGCCGGGCGCTACCTGCTGTTCGCTGGTGGGATCGGTATTACTCCGCTGCTGGCAATGGCCGAAGAGATCGCCCGTCAGGGCATTGCTTTTGAACTGCATTACTACGTTTCCCATCAGCAGGAGACCGCGTTCAGCCATCGCTTCACTGCAGCGGCGCTGGCTGACCATCTCTTCCTGCATTACAGCGATGCCGGTGATTCTCTGCGGCATACCATCCCGGCCGCTTTATCTTCTCCGCATCCCGATACCGCCGTTATTGCCTGCGGTCCGGACGGTTTTATCCGCCGCCTGCAGGAGATAATGCAACTCCATCACTGGCAGCCGGCGCAATTATCGTTTGAACGATTTACCCATCCTGAAACGGATAAGCAGGCAGAGAACCAGAGTTTTTATATTGAACTGAATTCCAGCGGTCAGCGTTTTCTGGTCAGCCCTGAGCAGACCATTGCCGAAGTGTTATTAACGGCCAGGGTCGACGTTATGCTTTCCTGCGAACAGGGAATTTGTGGCTCCTGTATTACCGACGTTATCGACGGTATTCCCGACCACAGAGATTGCGTGCTTAGCGATGAAGAAAAAGCGGAGAACACACAGATAACCCTGTGCTGTTCTCGTTCCAAAAGCCCGGTTCTGGTGCTGGACCTGTAATGCTGCGCGGAGTCAGAAGATGAGGATAAGCCTTCCCCCAACGCCGCTGCAGGGCATCAGCAACGCCCGCCTGCCCGCCTGGGCGCTCCCCGCCGACTGGCCGCAGCAGAATGGCGAGCCGCTGACGGCTGATATTCGTTTTGACGCCGGGAAGATTTCCGCGCTGATGCCGTCTGCGCAGCCACAGCCTGACTTACACCACCTCGGCGGCGCATTAGTGCTGCCGGGGCTGACTGAGCCCCATGCCCATCTGGATAAGACCTTTACCATCGGGCGCAGCCAGCCAGCCGCGCCAGGACTGTTAGCCGCCATTGCGGCCATGCACCAGGATCGTCAGCACTGGAGCGCCGCCGATATTCATCAGCGCGCAGCCAGAGGGCTGGCGCGCGCAGCGGCCAATGGCGTCACGCATTTACGCACGCATATTGACTGGTTCGCCCCGACGCCGCCGCTTGCCTGGCTGGAGATGGCAACACTTACCCGGCCGGGCATCACCCTGGAACGGGTGGCGCTGGCGCCGCTCGGCTTTTTCGCCAGTGCGGAAACCGCAGACAGCATTGCCCGCGCCGTGGCGCAAAGCGGTAAACACTGCTTACTGGGTGGATTTATTCATTCGTCAAACTGGGATCCGCTGGCGATGGAAAATCTGATGCTCAGCGCCGCCCGCTGGCAGCTGGATTTGGATTTGCATATTGATGAGGAGCTGAGCGACAGCGCAACCGGGCTGGTGTGGCTGGCAGAGTACCTGTCGCGCCGCCCTTTCCCCGGTCATATTTGCTGCAGCCACGGCTGTGCGCTGGCATCCGGCAGCGAACAACAGGCAAAACAGGTGCTGGCGTTACTGGCCGAACAGCGCGTTACGTTAATCGCCCTGCCAATGACCAACCTGCTGTTGCAGGATGCGGTTACTGGCCGGACGCCGCGTCAGCGCGGGCTGACGCTGGTAAAAGAGGCGACAGCAGCCGGTATTCCGCTGCTGCTGGGCTGCGACAACGTACAGGATGCCTTCTGCCCGGCGGGCAGCTATGACCCGCTGGATACGCTGGCCTGCGGACTGTTTGCCGCCCAGCTGGATCATGCTTTCGACCAGCAGTCGCGGCTGATCTGTGATGTGGCGGCGCTGACCGGCGCTGGCCCCGGCGGCTCGCCGTTTGCCGTCGGTAATGCCGCCAGTATGGTGATTTTCCCGGATAGCGACCGCTTTAGCTGGCCATTAAACAGTGCTGCCCGCCAGGTGATTCACCACGGCAGGCTTATCTATCAACGGATGTGGGAGCAGGAATTTACTTATGAGTCTTGAAGCGGGTGCAGGCAAACCCCTCGCGCAATATGCCGCCTGGCGTCGCGCCGGTGATTTCATCTTTCTCTCCGGCATTATTCCCGTCAACCCGCTAAGCGCGACCATCGTGCGCGGTTTTCAGGATATTCCCGCCGACGCCCGCCAGCTGCTGGGTGAAACCGGTGAGTTTTCCACGGATGCCAAACAGGGGCCGATTCTTGCTCAGAGCTGGTATGTGCTGGAGAGCATCCGCCAGACCATTGAGTCGGCTGGCGGCGAAATGAGCGACGTCATCAAGCTGGTGCAATATTTCCGCAACCTCGACCACTTCCCCTATTACAGCCGGGTAAGAAAGCTGTTTTACCCCGGACAGCCGCCGGTCTCTACCGTCGTGCAGGTCAGCGAAATGCTGCCATCGGCAGAGGTACTGATTGAAGTTGAAGCCACGGCATGGTTGCCACAATAATTTCTGACGCAGAGGCACAGATATGATCAACGGTTATATTCCCGCAGAACGCTTTCTTCCGTTCCTTAGCTGGACAGCGATTGCTGCTCTGCCCGACAAAGCCAATACCGTTATCGTTTTACCGACCGGCGCCATTGAGCAGCATGGCCCTCATCTGCCGTGCTCGGTAGACAGCGTTATCTCCTCCGGGGTGGCGGGCCATGCGCTGGCGCGCCTGCCGGATAATATTCCGGCGTATGCCATCCCGCCGATTACTTACGGTAAATCAGATGAGCATCTGAATTTTCCCGGCACCCTGACCCTGACCGGCGATACGCTGCTGCAAACCCTCCTCGAAGTGGCGGAATCCCTTTATCGCGCCGGTTTTCGTAAGCTGTTGATGATTAACGGCCATGGCGGGCAACCGCAGGTATTGCAGATGGCGGCGCGTGAAATGCGTCTGCGTCACGGCGATATGGTTATTATCCCGCACGGCGTGTTTAACGTACCGAACGTGGAAAAACAGTTCCTCAGCGCCCAGGAACAAAAAATGGCGATGCACGCCGGCCACAGTGAAACCGCCGTTATGCTGGCTCTGGCGCCGGAGTGCGTCCATATGGAACACGCGGTCGCCAACTATCCGCCGGAATTCCCCTGCCCGACGCTCTCTGACAGCCGGCCGGTGGCCGCCTGGGCATCTTACGATTTTGGCCCCAGCGGTGTGATTGGCGACCCAACCGGGGCGACTGCCGCGCAGGGTCATGCCATCCTCGATTCCCTTGCCGCCAGCTGGGCGCAGGCCATCACCGAGATCCACCAAATGGAATGGCTGGTACGCAGTGAACCCACCTGGGGCAAACACCACTGGAACGGTTTTGTGCAGTCCACTTTTACTCCACCTTCGTCCTCTTTTGTTGCTGAATAAAAGGAACTCCCGCGATGAAAAATATGCGTACCCCGGCTTATACCCTGCTTACCCTGTGGCTGATCGGCGCCCCGACTGCCAGCATGGCCGAAGAAAAATTCACTTTCCTCACCAACTGGTACGCTCAGGCGGAACATGGCGGCTTCTACGAAGCGCAGGCGAAAGGTTTGTACCAGGATGCCGGGCTTGATGTCACCATCAAAATGGGCGGACCGCAGGTTAACGTGATGCAGCTGATGGCCGCAGGCCAGGCTGACTGTACACTCGGTGACAACGGGCAGGCGCTGGAAACCTGGCAGGCGGGGGTACATGCGATGACGGTTGCCACCGTATTCCAGCACTCTCCAACGGTATTTATCAGCCACGATAAGATAGATAAACCGCAGGAATTAAAAGATAAAACCTTCCTGCTGGCGACCGAGGCTTACACCTCGTTCTGGCCATGGGCGAAAAGCGAACTCGGCTTCGGCAATACTAAGGTACGTCCTTATACCTTTAGCGTGCAGCCGTTCCTCGCCGACAATAATCTGGTGCAGCAAGGCTATGTCACCTCGGAACCTTTCTCGGTCGCCAAAGGCGGCAAACCGTTCTACGTTTATCCGCTCAGTGACTGGGGCTACCCTCCGTATGGCAACTCGATCATTTGTATGGCGGATAGCGTGAAGAAACGTCCGGCGGCTATCGCCGCCTTTGTTAAAGCCTCAATGCAGGGCTGGAAAGCGTATCTGCAGGATCCCACCGCTGGCAACCAGCTGATCCAGAAGGATAATCCAAAGATGGGCGCCGACCAGATTGAATTTGGCATCGCCCAGATGAAGAAATACCAGCTGGTCACCGGCGGCGATGCGCAGACCGGCGGTATCGGCATTATTACCGAACCGCGCCTGAAAAAGACCTGGGATATGTTAGTGAAAAACAAGCTGATCGATGCTGATAAAGTGCCGTTTGAGCAGACCTATACCCTTGAGATGATCAAAAACGCCGGGGTTACACCATGAGCCCTGCCCGCAAACTGACGATGATGAGCGACATTCGTCATGCCCGTGAGCCGCTAACCGCGGCCATTGAGGTACTGTCGGCAGAGAAAATCTACAGCAATGGCACCCGTGCGCTGCTGCCGGTTAATCTCACCATCAACCAGGGTGAGTTTGTCACCCTGCTGGGGCCTTCCGGCTGTGGCAAAAGTACCCTGCTGAAGATGATCGCCGGTCTGGTGCAACCCAGCGACGGCAGGCTGATGCTGTGGCGGCGCGACAGCCGGGAAAAAGCCCGGGAGCCGCTCTCCTTCGTGTTTCAGGAAGCCACGCTGATGCCATGGAGCAACGTGCACAACAACGTGCGTCTGCCGCTGGATCTGGCCGGTGTGCCGCGCGCGGAGGCGGACACCCGGGTCCGCGAAGCGCTGGAACTGGTCGGGCTGGGCAAGTTTGCCAAAGTGCTGCCGCGTGAGCTTTCCGGCGGGATGCAAATGCGCGTTTCCATCGCCCGCGGGCTGGTCACCCGGCCCAAATTATTACTGATGGATGAGCCGTTTGGCGCGCTTGATGAAATCACCCGCAATAAGCTCGACAGTGACCTGCTGCGCCTGTGGCAGGAGCAGGGGCTGACCATCGTATTTGTCACCCACTCGATTCATGAGGCGGTATTTCTCTCCCAGCGGGTGGTGATGATGGCGGCGCGGCCGGGACGCGTAGTGGAAGATATCGCCATTACCGAGCCTTTCCCGCGCAACGATGATTTCCGGGTCAGCCCGGCGTTTGCACGCGATGCCCGGCGCCTGCAGGACAGTCTGCTACAGGCCAGCCAGTCCGGATTGGAGTAACCGTATGAATACCCGTAAAGCTTCACCGTGGATCAATAACCCACGCTTTCTTAAGATCTTCTATCCGGCGCTGGTGGCGGTAATAGTGGTGTTGCTGTGGCAGGGATCGGTCAGCTACTTTAAGATCCCCCAGTTCCTGGTGCCTTCGCCGCTGGTGATGCTGCACAGCCTGTGGCTTAACCTCGCATCGCTGATGATGTCGCTGCTATTCACCCTGAAAATCACGCTGATCTCATTTCTGCTGTCGATTATCATCGGCGCCGCCGTGGCCTTTGTACTGGTACAAAACCGCTTTGTGGAAACGGCGCTGTTTCCCTACATTGTGTTTCTGCAGGTGACGCCGATTGTCGCGATTGCGCCGCTGATTATCATCTGGGTCAAAGACACCACCCTCTCGCTGGTGGTGTGCTCAACGCTGATGGCGGTATTCCCGATTATTTCCAATACCACCCAGGGGCTGCGCAGCGTCTCGCCTGGCCTGCTGAGCTATTTCCAGCTGAGCCATGCCAGCCGCTTACAGATCCTGGTGCGCCTGCGTATCCCTTCCGCTCTGCCCTACTTTTTTGGCGCGTTGCGTATTTCCAGCGGGCTTTCGCTGATTGGCGCGGTGGTGGCGGAGTTTGTTGCCGGTGCCGGCGGCACCAATACCGGCCTGGCTTATCAGATATTGCAGGCAGGCTACCAGCTGGATATTCCACTGATGTTCGCCGCCCTGCTGTTAATTTCACTAACCGGCATTGTGCTGTTTGGGGTGATGTCGTGGATATCCCGCCTGGCATTAAGCGCCTGGCATGAAAGCGAAGCCGTGCAGTCCCATTAACTTATTTATTACGGGCGGATTAAAAAGAATATGGACAGTGAACAACGTAAGAGCGCGCTAGCCCTGATACAGCAGGCACTTCCTGACCTGGAGTGGACCTTACAGCCAGCAAAGGTCAAACGTCTGTCGCGTGATTTTCACTGGTTCAGTCCGGTACTGAGCCAGCAGCTGGAAGGTAAGCAGGCTGATGCGGTGGTGCGTCCACATGATGAGCAACAGCTACGTCTGCTGGTTGCCGCCTGCGTGCAACATAACCTGCCGCTGATTTTGCGCGGCGGGGCGACCGGCAACTATGGTCAGTTAGTGCCGCTGCACGGCGGTATTCTTGTCGATATGACCGCCCTGAATCAGGTGTGCGAGTTCAAAGATGGCGTGGTACGCGCGCAGGCCGGTATTCGCCTGGCGGAAATCGAAACGTTAACCCGCCCGGCGGGCTGGGAACTGCGCTGTATGCCGTCAACCTACCGGCTGGCCAGCCTCGGTGGTCTGTATGGCGGCGGCTTTGGCGGCATTGGTTCGATTAATTATGGACCGCTGGGCGCGCCGGGCAATGTGCTCAGCGTAAAAGTGATGACCATGGAGGCCGAACCGCGCATTGTAACCATTCCGGCACCGCAGGCGCTGCTGTTACACCATGCCTACGGCAGCAATGGCATTATTCTGGAGATTGAGCTGGCGCTGGCTCCCGCTCACCGCTGGACAGAGCGGCTGGACGTGTTTGATGATTTTACTGATGCGCTGGATTACGCCAATGCCTTTGCCCGTTCGCCCGGACTGATTAAACGCCAGATTGCGCTGTTTGCCGCGCCGATCCCCGGCTATTTCAGCCATTTGAAACAGCATTATCAGGCACATCAGCACGCCGTTATCAGCATCATCGCCAGTGAAAGCGAAGGCCTGTGTGAAGGCTTACTGCGCAAACACCGCGGGCAGTCGGCAGTGCGTCAGGCAGCGGAACAGGCGCGGGAAAGCAACAGCTCGCTGATGGAATATTGCTGGAACCACACCACGCTACATGCCCTGAAGGTCGACAGCTCCCTGACCTATCTGCAAACCGCCTTTAATTACCATCATTACCCTGAACAGATCCTGCAGATGGATAAGCTGTTTGGTGATGAGGTGATGTCCCATATTGAGTTTCTGCGCGACAACGATGGCAATATCACCGCCAGTGGATTGCAGCTGGTGCGTTATTCAACCGAAGAACGCTTAAATGAAATCATGCAAATATTCCGCGATCATGATGTGAAAATAAATAACCCACATGTATTCCGCATTGAAGATGGCAAGCAGGGCAATATCCGCCCTGAAGTGGTCGCCGTTAAGCAATGTTTTGACCCGAATGGCTTACTGAATCCCGGTAAGCTGCGTGGCTGGGAAGTTCGCGATACATTGATACTGGATGATAATCCGCTGTTATAAGCTGAAAGATGATCCCCGCATATAATCTGTGGATTCTGGCGGCATCTATTTAACGCTTAATCACTTTTCCCGGTGCCTTTACCGGGAAATATTGTTTGGGGAATATGGTGAGTCCCCGTTTCCGGCGAGAATTGTGGTTACGCAGCTAGTTAAGTATGCGACTTTCCCCTCAAGCACATGCTTTCCAGAAAAGCCAGATATGCTATATGGTGTATCCGGCGGAAAAAAAGGGGGGGATGACCGCGGCCAAACCCTTCGCGGACAGAAATACCCGCAGGTTAAATCAGCTAAAAGAATCGATACTTAATGACGGAGACTGGCTACCAGCGCGAGTAGTGAGTGTGCGGGCGGGTTCTGATGCTTCAGTTAAAAATCCGAGCGCGGTGCCTGACCGCTGGAAACATAAGAGTAAATTTTTTGCTGTGCCTTCAAAAGGTATAGCTGGCTGGGCAGCCAGAAATCCATGTAGTTCCAGTTAATGGGATGGACTACCTCCTCCCCTGAGTGAAAGGCATAACTCTCGCGAATAGATTTTCCACTAAATATTTTTCGAGTCACCGTCTTGGTAAGCTAATCCATTTCTCTCCGAATATTCTGGAGCATACCTATACCGTTCAATTATCTCTTCCATTTTATTTATATATCTATTCCTCAAAGTAAATCATATAGCCAAATATGAGGAAAAAGAGTTTTCTAATGCCTTTTTATTACTCATCAAAGGACCACAAGAACAGTGCCAAATGTATTCAGCTGGTTAAGAGCTATCAAAAAGGAATTCGCTCTGCTTGCCGGCTTAGCCCCGCAAAGACAGGCTCACTGATCTGCGGAGGGAAACCATCTGGTAGCATAGCCTGAACGCTTGCTATCACCTGAGTTGTTTGCTGCTTCATCTCTGCCAGTAGTTGTTCTGCCAGCTGTTGTGGAAATCCAACCCCATGGGCTGTGGACAGGAAATGGCGGGGCATAAGAGTGCTCCAGTGGAAATGGCGGTTACGTCCGGACAGTGCCATTGCCATTTTGGCTTTTTTTGCCGGGATGCCCTGCGGGTGCATCAAAGGGAAAGCGGACATAACGTCATACAACGGCGTCATACGATAAGCGCTATTGGGCTCAATAAACACGCTGAAGTTTTTCGCATGCCCATCAATGGCGGCAAGCATCCAGAACAGAATTTGGCTTTTGAAAAACGTTTCACGATCCTGAAATGGCTGCTGAGAACCCAGCAATAAGTCCATGCTGCTGGCTACTCCCGGTCCACCATCCGACTCATACTTAAGTGCCGGCGCAACACCCAGCGACTGGCAAAAATCCTCGGTCGGCAGACGCATTAGCCACTGATGATTACTTGCCCAGCGCCGGTCAAAACGCTCGACAATCAGAGCCTTCTGACCACCAAAATACCCGATTTGTGTATTAGCAACAGTTAGCCCATATGCAGCAACAATTTTCGAACACAGCCACTCATTTTCAACGCTCTCGCTAAGATCAATCCCGTTAGTTGCAATATAACCAATAGGTAGCTTAAAAATATGGCTGGTCGGTGTGCTGCCATGCGGGCGACACCATTGCTGGTTATGCCAGAGTAGTGCGGTTTTTTCCTGTGCGCCTGCCAGTGAAATACGAAAATCATCTACATCTGCATTCATACCAAGCGGAGCTTCCCGATACCCTTGCAGTAACGCCTCGATTTCCCTCTCATTCAGAGGCTCGGTATTAACTTCCTGTACTGAAGGGATTTCCGCACCTTGTGGCCAGAGCTGAATTGCTCCGACACAATCCATACCAATTCGGGAAAGCAAATCGAACGGTTGCTTTGTTGGAGACCTGAATCGCGACTGGATACGTGTACGAATCTGTTCGCTATCAGGCAGAAGATTATCAAAGAAGTTATACACTACTCCGCCGCGATATCGTTCTTCACGCAATGGCATTGAAAGAGAGATGGCTCGAGCCCCTGCCCGCTCAAGCCATTCATTCAGATAGAAAAAAGAGAGCTCTCCACCCAAAGCTTTCTCCAGTATGCCAACCTGAATACCGTTAAGTGCAACTGTTAGTCTTTCCATAAGTTACCACTCCTGATCCCAGCCTTCTTTTGCTTTTTCCTTGCTGTTACGGCTGACTACCTGGAGTTCAAGATCGAGAACCGCAAGCAGCCTGAACAACGTATCCAGACGAGTTCCTTCAGGATGATTCTCAAACTCAGAAATTGTCGATTGCTTCATATTGACACTCTCCGCAGCCGCGCGCTGAGTCAGCTTGCGCTGTTTACGTGCATTTCTGACGGACTGCGCCAACATTTTCGGTGAGGTTATATTCATTTAATCCCCCATAGCAGATATTTTCAGTGTATCCGCTTTAGGGGATAAAGCAAGATTATCCTCTATGAGGGATAAAGAAAATTTATCGGTGTCAGGGGATAAAACAGTTATATCTTAATGCCAGGGTGTGAACTGATCCGCTGCTTCGGGGCCAGCTAAAACTTGCAATGTATCTGGCGTTTTGCGAGAGGAAGCTTTGCAGGCCCGGACTACCTACCGGATAGTACGAAATCAGTATCGTTGAGGGAGGCTTAATGGTTTCGGTGCTTAATGCACAGACACAAAAAAGCCCCATGCGTGAGCATGAGGCTTCTTAACCGGCGGCATAAATGCCGCCCTTTCAATTTGATGCCTGGCAGTTCCCTACTCTCGCATGGGGAGACCCCACACTACCATCGGCGCTACGGCGTTTCACTTCTGAGTTCGGCATGGGGTCAGGTGGGACCACCGCGCTACAGCCGCCAGGCAAATTCTTTGTGCATAAAACGAACCTTTTGCGCTGCTGCAGCACAAAACCCTTCGTTTCCGCAGATTCTTTATCCGTGAACTGAGCTGAAAATTGTTGTCTCTGTGCTGTTATCAGCACGGGCGGCATGAATGCCGCCCCTACATACTCACCAAAACACTTCTG